>CACYSG010000012.1 GCA_902776955.1 uncultured Bacteroidales bacterium
GTTCTTCACTTCCACAACGTCGTTCTTGAAACCAAGATTGACGATATCTTCTTTCAAAATAATCTTCATAATTGTTTCCTCCTTTGTGTAATCGTGTTGGTTATTTCATCAAGTCGGTCACATAGGGCAGCAATGCCAGATGACGGGCACGCTTAATGGCCTTAGCCACGCGACGCTGGAACTTCAGCGAAGTACCGGTGATGCGACGGGGCAGGATTCTACCTTGCTCGTTGAGGAACTTCTTCAAGAATTCGGGATCCTTGTAGTCGATGTACTTGATACCGCTGCGTTTGAAACGGCAGTATTTCTTCTTGCGGTTGTCAACCGACAGGGGGGTCAGATAACGGATTTCGCCCTGATTGTTGGGCCTCATTTGTTCTTGTGCCATTGTTTTTTACCTCCTAATTAATAGTTTAACTGTTTGATTTTTATGCCTCGGCAGCGGGTGCCTCTTCTACTGCGGGAGCCTCCTGGGCGGGAGCAGCCTCCTGGGCGGCAGCTTCCTGAGCGGCGCGCTCCTCCTGCTTGGCCTTGCGCACGGCGCGACGCTTGATAGCGTACTCGGCAGCGTACTTGTCCAGACGGAAGGTGAGGAATCGGATGACCTTCTCATCGCGGCGATAAGCGGTTTCCAGCTTGTTCACGATGGTGGGCTCACCCTCAAACTCAATCAGGGTGTAAAAACCAGTGTTCTTGTTCTCGATGGGATAAGCGAGCTTGCGCAATCCCCAGTTCTCTTCGTTCTCGATGGTGCAGCCGTTGTCGGTGAGCACGCTCTTGAACTTTTCTACCGTTTCCTTCATCTGATCATCAGACAAAACGGGAGTCAAAATGAAAACGGTTTCGTACTTGTTCATAAATCGTTAAAAATAAGTAAAAAGCGGGGCAAAGTTACAACAAATTTCTGAATTGACAATGATTTCTGCCATTTTTCTCCCCAAAAACAATTATTTAACAAAATAATGAGGCAGAAGTCCCACGCTAAGGCGCGAAGACGCTAAGTGTTTTTTGAGGCATCAGGCCGGCGAGCGGCAGAACGGAGATAACGGAGATAACGGAGATAACGGAGATAACGGGCGAACGGGAATAACGGGGGTGGCGCGTGCCCTGGGAGCACACGCAAAGGCGCTAAGGCGCGAAGGTTATTATTATTTTTTTGATTTCTCGCCCGTTAGGGCGATCCTTGTGGTGTTGACTGGTGGCGGTTACCAGCCGAAGGCCTGGTTGAAGACGCGGATGTATTCCTTCTGGGGGTAGAGGCCGACGAGGCTCTTGGGCTCGCCCTTCAAGGGACAGACGAGCAGGAACGGGATGCTGCGTATCTGGAACACGTCACAGATGCCGCTGTTCTCGTCAACATTGATGCGGTAGAAGTCCACCTCGCCCTGGTAGTGCTGGGCAATCTGCCTGAGTATCGGGTCCAAGCGCTTGCAGGGCTGGCACCAGTCGGCATAGAAGTCCACGACGACGGGCCGATCGCTCACCATCACCCAATCACGGGCGTTCCAGTCGGCGATGAGGTCCTTGAAGCGGTTCTGGTCTATCGAGTGAACGGTATATACCGTGTCGCGGTCATAATGCTGGGCATTGGCGCCCAGAGCTACCAATGCCAGCATCAAAAGAATGAATAATTTCCTCACAATCCAAATGATGATGATCTATGACCTTATATTATAACTGAATCACTGGTGGGTGCGACGCAGCAGGTCGTTGACCGTCTTAACCGGGTTGAAGGTGTCGATGGGCACCTCGACAAAGATGGTGTTCCAGTTGCTCATCGAGCCGTTCCACAGTCCCGGGAGCTCCAGCGCCTTGATGTCGACGCCGTCCTTGCTCTTGACGCTGATGAAGCCGGTCTCGGCATCCACAAACTGGCGCAGGTCAAACTTGATGCCCTTGTAGTCCTTGATATAGCAAACCAGGTCAACGGGGTTGAAGTGCGTGCCGCCCTTCATCATCTCGACAGCAGCTGCGTCGTCGGGGTTGATCTGGGCCGACTCGAGAATCTGGGGAGAGGCCGATCCGTCGGCGTTATAGGCCAGATACGGGCCTCCGCCGGGTTCGCCCTCGTTGGGCACCACGCCGCACACGCGGATGGGGCGGTTGAGCTTGTCGCGCAGCCATGTTGCCAGCGCCTCGTCATCCAGGCTGTCGGCAGCGGGGTCAACAACGCACAAGGTCTTGTGCACATAGCGCAGCATCGCCTTCAGGTCACCGCTCTTGACGTTGCCCTTGTCCAGCATCTCGAGGTATTTCTTCACCTGGCGCTGTACCATCACCAGATAGCCGCCCAGCACCTTCTTGTAACGTGTCGTCACGCTGCGGAGCCTCAGGGGCACCACATTGTCCACATTCTTGATGAACACCACGTCGGCATCACGCTCGTTGAGGTTCTCGAGCAGCGCTCCGTGACCCGCGGGGCGGAACAGCAGTCGGCCCGACGCATCGCGGTAGGGCGTGTTGTCCATGTTCACGGCGATGGTGTCGGTCGAGGCCTTCTGCTCGCTCAACGTGATCTCATACTTCACGCCCCACACCTTCTCCATCAGCGGCACCTTGGCCTTAATCAGGCGCTCGAAGCCCGAGCGGTGCTCGGGAGACACCGTGAAGTGGATGCGCACACAGCGGTTGCTGTCGGCGGCATACTGGGCGCCCTCCTCGAGGTGCTCCTCGAGCGGCGTGTGTACCGTGCCGGCAGCGGCGCGGTGGAACTTGAGCAGCGCCTTGGGCAGCGAGCCGTAGTTCATGCCCTCGGGCAACAGCAGGGCCTTCAGCACGTCGGCATAGCGTCCAGCCTCGATCAGCTCGGCCACGTTGCTCTGGTACAGGCTCACGCACGTCTTGTTCAATTGCGGGAAGAACGCAAACAGCGTGATGTTCCCGAAGAACTCACGCTCGAAGTCGGTCTCGGGCGCGGTCTTGCCCTCGTTGATGAAGGCGAACAGGTTCTTGAACATGCGGCTTGCGGCACCCGAAGCCGGTTGGAATTTCTCTATCGATGCGCCCTCGCCCTGGAAGTCCTTCCAAATCTTGGCGCACTGGGTCTGCTGCTTGGCGTCCAGTCGCATGATGCCATGCCCCACTGTCGCCGCGGCCTCCAGTTTCAACCACGGGAAGCCCGTCTCGAAGCGCTTGAGTTGAGCCTCAATCACAGGCTCGGTGATGCCCTTGGCAGCCATCTGTTTTTTGTCGTTCTCGTTCCACATAGCAATTAATTTTTGAAATTTGTCCCAAAATTACTTTTTTGTACCCATTCATGCAAGCAATTTGCTGCAAAAAGGCTAAATTTGCACATATTTTTAATATTTCGTCCCATGCAGACACAGCAGGAATACTTCACCCCCGAGGAGCGGAAAGCCCTCCCCGTGCTCGTCAAGAGGCTCACATCCAAGCTTCGGGGACAGTTGTCGTCCCGTGACGTGAAGACCGTCACCCACCTCATCAGGGAGGGTATCACCACGGCGGGCATTTTCCGCCGCGACCAGTACGGGCTCAATCCTGTCATGCGTCACCTCACCACGGCCTTGACCCTGTGTGACACCATCGCCCCCGACCGCACCATGGTCATCGCGACGATGATCTACAACCTGTGCCGCGGCGACTACCTCGACACGGCCCGCATCGAGTCGATCTTCGGCAGCGACATCGCCCGCGTCGTCCACGGGCTGCTCAACGTTGTCCCCCTGTACAAGAAGCACGCCGCCGTCGAGAACGAGAATTTCCACAAGCTCCTGCTCACCTTTGCCGAGGACGTCCGCGTCATCCTCATCATGACCGTTGACCGGCTCGCCCTCATGCGTGCCATCAACCACCACCCGAACGAGAAATTCATCCACGAGATCGCCAGCGAGTCCCGCTACCTGTATGCCCCGCTGGCCCACAAGCTCGGACTCTACGCCATCAAGACCGAGCTCGAGGACACCTCACTCAAGTACCTCAACCGCAAGGTCTTCACCCAAATCGCCGACCGCCTGCGCGAGACCAAGAAGGAGCGCGACCAGTATGTCGCCGACTTCATCAAGCCCATCGACGAGAGGCTCCGGCAAGAAGGCCTCACCTTTGAACTCAAGGGACGCACCAAGTCGATCAACAGCATCTGGCAGAAGATGCAGAAGCAGGGCGTGGACCTGAGCGGCATCTACGACCTGTTCGCCATACGCATCATCCTCGACACCACGCCCAAGGACGAGAAGCGCGCCTGCTGGCTCGCCTACTCGATCGTCACCGACATCTACAAGGCCAACCCCTCCCGCTTCAAGGACTGGATCACCATCCCCAAGAGCAACGGCTACGAGTCGCTCCACATCACCGTCTCGGGGCCCGGCGGCAAATGGGTAGAGGTGCAGATACGCTCGCGCCGCATGGACGAGACCGCCGAGCGGGGCGTCGCAGCACACTGGCGCTACAAGGGCATCAAGAGCGACGGCGACGTTGACCAGTGGATGAACGACGTGCGCGAGATGCTCGAGGCCTGCGGACAAGAGGGCCAGATGAGCCTCATGCGCAACATGGACACCAACCTCTACAACGACGAGGTGTTCGTCTTCACGCCAAAGGGGGACCTCTTCCACCTGCCCCAAGGAGCCACACTGCTCGACTTCGCCTTCCACATCCACTCGCGCGTGGGCAGCACATGCATCGGCGGCAAGGTCGACGGCAAGAACCAGAAGATCAACTACCGCCTGCGCAGCGGCGACACCGTCGAGATCATCACCTCCAGCACCCAGACGCCACGACTCGACTGGCTCAAAATCGCCGTCACCAGCCGCGCCCGCAACAAGATCAAGAACGCCATCAACGAGCGCAAGGCACGACAGGCCCAACTCGCCCGCGAGACCCTGCAACGGCGCTTCAAGAACCGCAAGATCGAACCCGAGGACGCCATCCTGGCACGCGTCATCAAGAAGATGGGCTACAAAACCACCACCGACTTCTATGCCGCCATCCAGGAAGGACTCATCGACGTCAACGAAGTCGTCGAGCAATACGAACTCACCGCCGAACGCCAGAACGAGACCGCCGTGCCCACCCACGGCACCGCCGAGGAATTCGTCCTCCAGACACCCGCCCCCGCCCAGGAGAGCCGCTTCAACGACGACATCCTCACCATCGGCGACGACGTCAAGGGCGTCAACTACAAGCTCGCCCGGTGCTGCAACCCCATCTTCGGCGACCGCATCGAGGGTTTCATCGCCAGCGACGGAGCCATCAAGATACACCGCGCCGACTGCAAGAACCTGCGCCACCTCAAGCAGCGCTACCCCTACCGCATCATCCGCACACGATGGACCGGCAAGGCCGGCAGCCAATTCGTCGCCACGCTCAAGGTCCTCGGGCGCGACGACATCGGCATCGTCTCCTCCATCACCTCGCTCATCAACAAGACCGACGACTGCCTGCTGCGCAGCATCTCGGTCCAGGCCGAGGGAGGCCTGTTCGAGGGCGTGCTCACCGTCAACATCAGCCACATCGGCCTCCTCGACGACCTCACCAAGAAAATCCTCAACGTCAAGGGAGTAAAACAAGTCGAACGCCTGTAACCCACAAAAAACCATAAGCAACAAACGCACAACCCAAAACTTTTCACTACCTTTGCACCCGTCATGAACATCATCTCGATAGACAAACAGGTCATCAACCAGATGCCACGGGTAACCTTCGCCGGGCGCATCCACGTCATCGACGCCATCTCACAAGTCAAGAGCGCCGTCACCGCCCTGCGCACCGCCCAGGCCGTGGGGTTCGACACCGAGACCCGTCCCAGCTTCAAGCGCGGCGAGCGACACCACGTCGCCCTGCTCCAGCTCTCGACCGACACCGACGCCTTCCTCTTCCGCCTCAACAAGACAGGCCTGCCCAAGCCCCTGCTGCAATTCCTCGAGGACCGCACCGTCAGCAAAATCGGGCTCTCGACCAACGACGACTTCAACCAGCTCAGGCGCCTCGAGCCCACCCTGCGTCCCGCCGGATTCACCGAGCTGCAGGAACTCGTCACCCACTACCAAATCGCCGACATGAGCCTGCAAAAGATCTACGCCATCCTCTTCCAGCAGAAGATCAGCAAATCCCAGCAGCTCACCAACTGGGAAGCCCCCACCCTCACCGACGCCCAGCAACAATACGCCGCCATCGACGCCTGGGCCTGCCTCCAGATCCACCGCCACCTCCTCTCCGGCGCCTTCGACCCCACCCTCTCCCCCTACTACCACGAATCCCTCACCCCCGCCTAACCCAACAGCTAAAAAATCCTATTATTTTTAATAGTATCGGTTAAAAACAGGTTCAAGTGATGACAATAATCATAGATTATTGTTATCTTTGCAAACATAAACCTTCACATTTCTTATATATATTAACTGATATCACTATGAATGATAAAATAGATAATGATATTTTAGATGATGATTTCATATTAGACTTTGGCGATGAGGAGAGAACTCGTTGGAATGATTTTCTTTATGAGATTGACAAAGGTAATGTCATTCCAGTCATCGGACCAGACCTGTTGACTGAGCCAAAATTAATTGACCCATCTAATGGACGGGTCGAAAATTTTCACCAGCAATTGATATCATTTATTGCACGCCAATCTAAAGTCAAATCCAAGCCAAGGACATTTTCTCAACTCGTTTATGATGAAGATTACATTCATGCCGTCAACAATAATGAGAAACAAATTTACAAACTCATCAATCAGGTATTAAGCAATCTGGATCACATTAAATTCATTGACAGCAAACCATCCCAATTGTTATTGGATTTACTGGGAACCAGAAAATTCCCATTTGTCATTACTACATCATTCACACCCATTGTGGAGAATGTAATGAAAAAAATATGGGGCGATGTCAAGGTATTGAACTTCACCAACAACCCCAGTGACAGCAAACCAGAGAAATACGGAGACATTTCATCTGAAAATGATCTTAAGCGTCCATCGGTTTATTACATGTTCGGTAAATACAGCGATAGTCATGAAAAGTATGTGCTTACCGATAGCGACATGATGGTATTCTGCAGTTCCTGGATTAAGGGACATGGTGTTCCTACAAACCTCACGGCAGCATTAAAGAAAAAATACCTGCTCATCCTCGGCAACAATTATTCAGACTGGCTATTCAGGTTCGTTTGGTTCGCATTGAGGACAAATACCGCCGAGATGAAATCAGATTATGTAGTGAATGACACCGCTGATGACGCCCTCAAACAGTTCATTGAACGGCTTGAGACATTCTTCCAGGAGAATCCCGCTGAGGTCATTCAACGCATTAAAGAGAACATGGAATTGCGTTCCAAGGATAAGGCTCCAACAAAAGTATACGAACACGATGTCTTTATCTCTTACTCGAGAACCGACATTGAAGTTGCCACCAATCTTTACAATGCCTTGAAAGATGCAGGTCTCAAGGTATGGTTTGATAACAAGAGTATTGAAAAGGGCGCTGATTGGGAGAAGTCCATGACTCGTGGCGTTCAGGAATCAAGGTTGTTTATCCCCATTTTGACTTCTAATGTTGAAAAAGAATCGGTTGAGGTTCATCAATACAGGTCAGAATGGGATATTGCTTCAAAACTGGCGCTCAGAATGGGGGGCCGGGCATTCATCATACCTTTTGCGGAAAATGGTTTTAATTTCTATAATGAATTGACTGATTTACCCAAACAATTCACTAAGGTAAACGCTACATGGTATTCCAACGTTAATGATGTGGCCGAAATCACTCAAGTAGTAGTCAAAGAGATAGCCAGTCTCAAAGAAATAGAAAACAGACTTAAACGAAATCCCGTCTAAAACCGAGCCATCTTATGAGCGACATAAAACCGAGCCATCTTATGAGCGACAAGATAGTAAACCCAACAGAACATAATCCCTGGAAAGGACTGAATTTCTATAACGAAGGAGAGGTGCTGTACGGGAGGGACAAAGAGATTCAATCCCTTTCCCGATACATTATCGACAATATTCAGACTGTACTCTACGGAAAGTCAGGTATCGGCAAGTCCTCCATTGTCAATGCGGGTATTTTTCCCATTGCCAGACGAGAAGGGTTATACCCCGTGCCGTTACGATTGACACATGATGGGGATACCTTCTTGCCCTATATCAACCAGATTAAACAAGCCTTTACCGATTCGGGCATAGGCTTGAAGGAAATACTTCCACCCATCAGTGACAGTCAAGAATCCCTTTGGGAATTCTTTCACAGGCACCATTTCTGTCATCCCGACACCCAACAACCGGTCAGGCCACTTGTTGTCCTCGACCAGTTTGAGGAGATTTTCACCCTTCAAAGCAATGAAAAGCTTAAACGAGCATTCTTCTCGGAACTTGCCGATTTAATCAATGAGGTGACACCGCAATATGTCATTGATGCCCAAAGAGAAAAACGTCAAAGCAACACAGGGACTCAGTCTCCTTTTAATGAAAAAGGCGAATTTGTCCTTGATTTCGGTGTCAACAATGATTCCGAAGATTATGTGACGGAATCCCTGTTTAACTTAGTATTTATCATCCGGGAAGATTATCTTTCCTACTTTGAACGCTACACTGCCTATATCCCCGCCTTGAAATCCAACCGCTGTTCCCTGCTCCCCATCAATGAAGAACAGGCTGCGGATATCATTACAAAGCCTCAACCAGGACTAATCAATCTGGAAGTGGCACATTACATCATACAAAAGGTGACCAGAAAAACCGATTTCAAGTTAGATGGGATACCTGAAATTGAGGTTGATGCTGCCGTCCTTTCGCTTTATCTGAGTCGTTTGTTCATCAAGAAAGGGAATCGTGATACCATCACCAAGGAATTGGTTGACCAATTCAGTGATGATATCATTAAAGATTTCTACGAGGAGGCAGTGTCCGATATCTCCATTGATGAAATTGAGAAGATCGAGGATCAATTACTCACTTACGAAGGCCGACGCAATAATGTGTCACGCAATGACCTCATAACAGATGGTGTTTCCAATAGAACCCTTGATTTGCTTGTAGATGTGCGAAAACTATTGCGTCAGTTCAGCTACCAAGATGACACGCGCATTGAGTTCATGCACGATATCCTCTGCCCGATTGTAGACGAACGTATCAAGCAACGCGAATTGGCTAAGCTGATTGAGCTGGAAAACCAAAAGCTTGAGAAAGAGCAGAAAAAGTTTATCGAGGAAGAACGACTCAAACGCGAAAAAATCTTGATGCGGGCCAGAGCCGAGAAGGAACGCCATCGAGAAGAGACGCTGATGATAAAAAAGCGTAATCGCATGAGGATCAAGTGGCTTGCTGCAGCGATTCTCGCACTCTTGACCATCCTAGCGGGATATTATATCAACAGGCAATTGACATCTGTACCTTATTCATGTAATTATGCCAGTTTCACGACCATTAACGGTTGGCCCGTTGGAATCAACGAGATCAACCCTAATGACAAGCATGTCAAGGACAGCCTACTCGTCTATTACCGACTGACAAGAGCAGGCCGCCTCAGACCAGGATGGTGGAGGGGAAATAATTTCACTAAAGTTGAGGTAATCTCGACTCGTGATAACAATCCCACCACTAACAAATTCATTGCGTCTCCAGTAGTCGGTTTGTGGGAATCGGAGTTGGAAACAGACAAGAGGGCAGCAGACTTTGCCAAGTTACAACTCGCAACCTCCTATTGGGTCTACACCGCTAACGACAGAGAGAAAGGTGTGGCGGGAAAATGCACTGCATTTAACAATGAAGGGAAAGAGTTATATTCGGTGCAGTTCAATCGAGACAACACCTACTCCAGTGGCGAGAATGAGAAATATGTACAGTGGGCTGTGTACTATGACGCCACTGGCAAACAGATGATGCTTAACAATAAAGGCGTTGACCGTATGAGGCAAACAGTGAATAAGGGCATCATCACAAGCAACCTGTTCTTCACAATGCTGGGTGTCCCACAAAGCAACATCTACAACACTTACGGTTATCAGTATGAATTCGATGATAAGACCCACATGTTGAAAGAACAATACTGCTTGGATAAATTCGGCACGAAGATAGACAGCACCCACGTCCTCTATACTTATGATGGCCTAGGACGTATGGTCAAGTCATCGATATGCGAGGTTGAATATCCACAACGGGGAACATTTATCTATAAATACAAGTCTTATAATGACACGCTGTCGTTCAACGAGAGTGGTCACTTAGCAGCCGGTTCGCTGCATTTTGTCGGCGAACACACGCTGCAACAAGTATTCAAGTACAACCAGAAACAGTTGCCCATACTAAGACAGCAATACACAGATGGCAAACTGGACTATTCCAGACTATATGCCTATCAAGCGGGGGAAAACAGACCTCATGAAATCCACATTCGTGAGAAAAACCTATCTTATACCGAACGTCACGAGTACCTGCCTGATAGCACAGAAATCACATCTTTCTGGACCGGCGGTAAAAAAGCGTCAGTCATAAAGATGAATGAACAGGGAGACACCCTGTATTATCATTGTTCCAAAAGGTCACATAGGACCGAAAAGAATTATAGGATACAGACTACAGAATATGTCGACTCCACTGGACAACTTATCACCAAATATCCCAGTAATAATAATTATAACATCTATTCAAAATATGAGCTGTTCAAAGACAGTAAAACCAAAAATACCCTCTTGGAATATTACTATAATCGAGAAGGAGAAATTGTCAAGTCACAATATTTTGAATACGACCAATACGGAAACAGGATAGCACAGGGTGTCGCTGGAATTGACCGCACGCCCGTCAGATGCATGGATTGGAGCTGGGACAACCTATGCTGTTACAAAATGGCCATCCTCATGCCATTCTATAATACCCAGGGTGCGCGCTCATCTCTTAACGGCATCAACGAGTTTGGTGAGAATTCATTGATAATGGGACACGATAACCAGGGTGAATTCATCATGTCGATTACCGAGGTTCCAATGAAATTTTTTACAAAGAAAGAGGATAAAGGAAACATCGTAACAGGCCTATCATTGTCCAATACTGACAGGTCCCGATGTGACATGCGACTATCGGCCATTTACGTGCACACATTATCCAAGAAAGGCACATTCTATAGTTCGGGCCTTAGGGATGGGGACATCCTCATCAGCATCAACGGGACCAAAGTATTTCCCGCGTCATCGGCGGCGTTACAGAAGGCCTACAATTTAAAAGACAGTGGAGCAGGTGGTAACATAACCGCACTCCAACTTGACGACAAGAGCAACACCTATAAGCTTAACCATATATCAATTCCTAAGGGCAAGACCTATTGTCACCCTCATCAGGTCCAGCTAACCCCTCAGGAATATGACAGATTGACTAAATCATTATAATTATGAAGAAAACGATATTCCAAAAATCATTTGTCTTAATGATTATTTGTTTGTGCATATCCATCTCTACTTATGCGCAACGTAATGGATTGGACCAAACGGGCAGTTCTTCTAATCCTACAAATGTACCCACCAAAATTAACACGGGCAAAACCGGTGGAAAGAGAATAGATAAGAATCAGCCCAAAGAGACCCCCAAAAATGATGATGAAAAAAAGCCAGACGATAACAAGAAAAAGCCTGGAGCCAATGGTCCTAACTATTATGACGAGGTCTCAGCCACAGGAGAAGACAAGTTCTCAAGAGAAAGATCTGCCTACTATGCCAACGTCGTTAAAAGGTACGGATGGTATGTTGGCATCGGCACGAAATTGACCCCAGAACAGGCAAAGCGACTGAATTGCTACTATAAATTATCCCAAAAAAATCGGGCCGGCAACTGGTGCTTCGTTGAAGCTTTCAACGGTTATGGCAATGCCACCACAGCCCATAATCTAAGGACGTATCTTGTTGACCCCGATGAAGACAATGATTATGGAGCTAACTACGAATGGAAGGATAAGTTGAAAACGGTTTGTAAGTGGCAGATGGTTGCCGATGCATCGGGAAAGAATGTCGTTCAAGAAAAAGGCCTTGCTTCTGACAGTTCTGTCGTTTTCATCATGCAAACGGTCCCAATGAGCGATAATGAGGTCTTCTGCTCTTATACCGACCAAAATGGAATTCCTGCCTATTTTAGAGACACTGAAACTGAGGCCAACACCGTGCACATTATCCGCGACAACAGAGGTTATGATGTGCTTTTGAACATTCTAGATAAAAACGGCGCCCCTCAACAGAATTTGGATGGTGCCTATATGACCCGAAAAGAATATGACGACAACGGAAATGTCACCAAGAGCGAATCATTAAACATCATCGGTGAAAGAATGAATGATAAATGGGGCAACTGTGGTTCGCTGTTGGTTTATCAGAATGATTTGAGAACAGAGGCCAGACTCTATGATGCCGACTTGCTTCCCGTCCGCATTAAAGACCATCCCGATGGCAGTGAAACCGTCTTTGGCTACCGTTACGAATACGACCAATATGGAAGATTGGCCGCTATTCTACACATAGACGCCAACGGGAATCCAGACATCAATCAGTATGGAGTTCACAAGATCAGTTACACGCGCAACGAGCACGGTAAAGTCACTCGTGTAGCATATTACGATTTGGACGGCAACTTGCATGCCAATGACAGTTATTATAATATTGCCGAAAGGATATATGATTATGACGAACGCGGCAGACTAACAAGTATAGAATACAAAGACGATCAAGGGAATTATGTAAATTCTTCTGACGGTTTTTGTAAAAAAGTAATTACCTATAAAGACGATATTCAAGTTGAACTTGTGGAATATGTTCCTTCAGACAATGGCAAATCCATTAAGATATCTTATGAAGCCATGCGAGACTCATTGGGTAATATGAATTCAATTTCATATACTGCAGGAGTGCAGCGCATTGACTCTGTTGACATCAAAGGGCGTGATACTCTTTGTGCCTATTATAATCTTGATGGCTCTCCAAATAATAGCATTCATGGCTGGCACAAGTACACAACGGTTTACGATGATGCGAACAGCTCTTACCTAGAGCGCTGGACGGCAAGTGACGGATTACCCTATAATTTTTCCGAATTGGAGACGCTAGATAGTTGTTCTTTATGTAAAACCTATACTGATAGCGTAAACCATATTTGGACATATTATCAATATCAAAATGATACACTTCTAAAGAACGCTTATAAAATAAGACTTGACGACCAGTTCGATCTTATTCAACAACAATGGGATATCACGCCGTATGGTGAGCATGCACGTGTAGGTTGGGATAACACGCTCTACTATGATATTTTTGTCAACTATACTTATGGCAAAGAAGAAAGTAAAAAAAACAATATCATCCGCAATGAATTTGGAGAACCTGCCTATTTGAGACAACTTAAAGATAATGACGATGAAGAAGCAGTATACTATCTCCACGACTATTCGACAGGTCGCAGTTTTGATGAATACAGCAACGAGATTCAAGAAGAATTCATGAGCGAATTTATTGAAAGCTTACCTAGGGTGTATTGCATTGAAGTTACTGATACCACAATCGCTTACCCGTTAGGATTGCGCAACGGAGACATTATCATAAACTATGGCGACTGGAACGCAGGGTATAACCTGAAAGAAGGAGCAGAATACTTCTATCTGGAAACCATTCTTCAAGCCGATAAGTCTAAAAGCATCACCCTGCTGAGGCATCATCCTGAAAGAAAGTCAAGCGAAATTCTCAGTTCCACTTTGCCCGTGGGCAAAACTTCGGATTTAGGCTTTTATCCTCACATGATATACTATACGCAACGTGAGGCAAATCGATTGCGCGAAACCTGTTCGCAATATGGTGTACAATTGAATTACCTCCCTCAACCAGCTGATACCACCGTTCTGATGGCTGTGCAAGAGAAGGAATCCGTCAGTTTAACGTCGTTTTACCACAACGACAAGAATAGAGATCCTGGTTTAGTTTTGTATGTCAGTGAACAATATTCAACAGGCATCGATTTCTGGTCCTTCTTGAAGAATTCAACCGATGAATGGGATTCACAAAACATGTTTAACCCATATTTCTCAGGTAAAACCCAATTGTTCCTGACTCATGATTTTAACGACATTCTAGCACTGAATAAAAATGGATCCGGGAACGTTGGACTGCAGATTGTTCCCATTAAGGTCACCAATGAAGTCTATCAACGATTATTGAATTGCTATGCCTCACATAGCGACGAGTTCCCTGGCTATAAGACGCTTGACGACTATCGCCAAGAGAGTAATCCTTCAATCACGACAAAGAAACTCCGTGGCAGGTGGAATGCCTCTTTAGCCATAAATGAAGAAGAGAATATTCTCGTTGACATGACATTGGACTTAAACAAGAAACACAAGGCGAATGTTGAGGCATATATTTCATTTATCAACCCTTTGTTTAAATTAGATTTGAAATGCCAATCCAATCCTTCATGGACTTTGGATGGCGTCTGCTTGGACTTCAGTTTTGATGAAGCGCAAAACGCCTGTGAAGTAATGGGTGTCCAATTAAGCGAGGACGGGGAAACAATTCTTAAAGATAGTTTAACAGGATTTACTGATAACATTAAAAACACTTTTGAGGATCAGTTCAGTTTTGAGGCACTTTTCTTAAAGAACACTTTCATTATCTTAGAAGTGAATTCCGACACCATGGTGACCAGTAACGGCAACCATGAGATCATATTCAAGAAGGTAAAATGATTTTCTTTGTCAATTATTTTTTTAATATAATGTAGAAAGTTTTCTTATCAAAAATGGTGATAATTAACAAAAATATGCCTACCTTTGTGCAGAAACCACATTTAGGTTTGTGTTGTGAATCTTTTACAACATGCGCGACCTAGTCTTATCTAATCTTTGATATCTATTATTATTCGTTTTATAAACTTATTTAAATCACTTATTATGAAGAAATTATTTTTAGCATTAGCTCTTTTACTGCCCATGATTGCCATGGCACAGGAAGAAAAACCTATTCAAGGAGAAATGCCTGCCACCGAGTCAGCATTCCAGCTGGCAGCTGGTCTGGCGAAATATGGCTACTCCCACAATGACGCACTGTCGCTCATCCAAGCTGCCCGCATCGCAAAGCAAGAGGGTTTTGCCTTGAGCACCAGGGTGAAGGCTGAAGGTCAAACCGAAGCAACCGCCGCAACCCAATTCAACCTCAACCCTGACCAGTTGCTGGCTGATGCCCGTGCCAAAGCTAGTGGCGATGATGTTATTCTCGCATTAATTGATGATGCCGCTGCCATGTCAAACGGCACCCGTGGTTCAAGTCGTCCGATTTACACTACAGATGTGGTTTCAGGCAACAGTTATGACCTTTATCACCACACCTTCAGGGGCGACGAGGGTGCCACAGTCATCTGCATTGGTGACGGCGACACCGACCTTGACCTGTACATCTATGATGAGAACTACAATCTGATTGCCAAGGATGACGACTACACTGATGACTGCGTTTGCACCTTCAGGCCCTACTGGACCGGCACGTTCTACATCAAGATCGTGAATCGCGGACGCATCGCCAACCGCTATCTCTTGCGCTCCAACTAATCAGAATTGCACAGCATGCTGATTGCCAGCAACACCAATATTATCAATTCACTGGTAGCCCGCGAAAGGGCCGCCGGTGAATTGGTTTTCGTGGAGAAGGATGACAATGCAGCCATTGCGCGATTGCGCGAGCAGGCTGACAAACACGACCCCTCGACACATGAAGGCCGACGCCTTGAGGTGTATCTTTTGCTACAGAATTCAACTGCGTTGTGGCAACTTCAGACCTTGGGGTTACCTATTGATTTACAGGGTCGTGTTGACCTTGTTGCAACAACAATTGAAGACCTGATTGCCAAAACGATATTCGTTAAATTGCCCAATCTGTCTTATCCCTATCCCTCACTTGACCACAAACCCATTTCGCGAGACAGTGACTGCACGATTCATTTGGTACTCGTCGGAATGAATTGCCAAAGCGCCACTCTAGCGATAAATGCAGCCCTGGTAGCACACTACCCTAACTACTGCCGCGACACTCGCCTGAGAACACGCATTACCATAATTGATGACGATATCCACGCCACCCGCGACACATTCATCCAACGCTATTGCCACCTGTTTGACAATAGTTATTACCGCATGATTGACTTGACCGACAAATCACCTTCCAGTCTCGTTCATCGTCCCATGTATGCAGGTAAGCGTAAGGACTTCGTGGACGTCGAGTGGGAATTTATCAACGGAAAACTCAGTAACTCCGCCATCAGGCAGAAGTTGACCGAGTGGAGCGTTTCACCTCGTCAACAACTTACCATCGCCATCTGTCATGACGATGAGAACAGGTGTTATACCGAGGCCATGTCACTGCCTGAATCCATCTACAAGCATGGTATCCCCGTGCTGTGCCATAGCGAGCAGAGTGACCTGTTGAGTCTGCTTAGCGATGGTTCCGGACAGCGCAAGATTTATCCCTATGGCAGCCAGTGCGCAAACCTGGATGTCTTGAAGAAACTGAAACAGATGGGACAATGTGTCAACGCTGTTTACCATCATTGCTTTTCCTTGCCCCCCGGGGCTCAGATAACAGCTCCAGCCATGATTGACAAGGAGTCGCTGGAACTGTTGTGGCGCGAAGTATCGCCATTGCCTAAAGTTTACTCCAACATCTTCAACGCCATGACAATGGGGACCAAGATGCATTCGATAGGCCATGACCCAAGTGACTGGTCGGCCTATTACGCCTTATCCCGTGACGAGATTGAAGTTCTCACCGAAGTGGAACATAACCGTTGGAGCGTTGAGGAACTCATCCTGGGATACCGTCCTGTCACCGATGACGAACAACAACAAGTTGAGAATGACATCAGTCAGAAAAAGGCCTTGCGCTCGGCAAAGATACATTATGACCTAAGATGCTATGATGACTTAAGGGCTGATATCACAGGCAAGAATGCTAACGTGTATGACATGGCGTTGACCCAGAGCATCCCCTTAATCATTAAGACATGTATTTCCGACTGACATATACGGCTTCATGTGACCGAGCCCGCATCGGGGAGTCGGTGTTATGCGGCAAGCGACATCTCACCATTGGCCAGAACCCATCTTGCGATGTTCTCATCCCCGAGGTGAATACTCATGAGCTCATCATTAGCGCTTCAATAGTTCCGTCCAGCAGTGGTGAATCTTGGAACATCGTCCGTCGTAACGATGTGCAAGACATCAGGGTTAACGGCAAGCCACTTGCCATTGCCTGCCCTCTCTCGAATGGTGATGACATCACTATCACTGACGATAATAAAATCACCAAACTGCATTTCTCCATTCATCATGATGGTAATTACGACCCAGCCTACGGCATCATCCACAACCACCGTCGTGATCGTTCTATCATCTTGACTGCTGTCGCCGTAGCTTTTTTAGCCCTAGGTGCTGCAGCCATCGGTTTGGTAGCCAGCCTAGGAGATAACGACTTGCGGCATCTCGACTTGGAACCTTATAATGCCTCTGTCTACCACATCACTACCGACTCGGTATTCCTTACGGTTGACACCGTCATCAATGGAGAAGCAAGCCAAGCAGTCCTTGCGGCTATTGAGCTTGATAAAGCTGCCGAGGGCACTTGTTTCCTTACTGATAATGGGCTCTTTATCACCGCAAGACACTGTATTGAGCCCTGGCTCAATGACGAGAAATGGGATGGTGTGACCATCAATGAGAGCATGGCCCCCGAGGTAGCCCTTGCCGCACAGGCCGAAACAGCTAACCGTTTATCGGGAACCACACGTTATCACCTTTACAGTCATTGCATTATCACTAACGGAATTGAACGTTATGAGCACAAATCAAGCGATTTTATCATGAATAAAAGTCGCGATCAGGTCGTGTGTCTCGGCACAAACGATGCACCTATATACTGGCGCACCATCTTCCCCATCGCTAACCGTCGTGACATGGAATTGGGTGATGTGGCTTGTATTAAGTCTGACGGGCTCACCGGAGATATCACTCTTGCCTCTCTTGAAGATCTGGCCCTGTTTGACAAACAGACAGATAAGGATATCGCCGTCATTGGTTTCCCCCTGAACGATAATAATGTCAACAACGTCATTTCCAAATCCTATGGCAATAGCCAACACTTGGAGCTAGATGCAGATAGCGGAGCTCCCATAGGTTGCATACAGATGTTAGCCTCGATCAATCCCGGCAATTCTGGCGGACCTGTCCTCGCTTTGATTGGAGGCAAGGTCAAAGCTATCGGCATCGTTTCCAAAGCCGATGGCAGAGCGACACAAGGCGCCTTCTGGGCAGTACCGATTACCGAAATCACCAATCCAGATTCACAAGGCAATGTCCAGGATGACGCGCCCACCTACCGCAGATAAAAACTAAACAAAGGACATGATGATATGGAAATAATCACACTTAACGATATTGCGGGACTAGCCACCGAGAAAATGACATGGCGATTGCTGTATTCCTTGTCCAAAGAATGGCATTCAGGCTCGCTCAGCAATGTTTCTCCAAAATCCATTGAGGTGAATGGAGATCATTTTGACGTAGCCAACGACTCAGCCACACCGCAAGATTCCAGTGCATGGCAGGCTCCCGAACGAGGTTCATCGGAGCATGCCGCAACAAGCGAGGCCTCAGAAGTATGGACCCTAGGGTTGCTAGCCTATTATTCCATTATGGGAACCGATATTCTTGAGAATCAAGGAGGCCTGGCACAGACCGCCGACACTTTGATTCCCCGCATTGGCCTAGCTCATTGCGGTCACGAATTGAGCGACTTAATCTACTCATGTCTTAACTATCATCCTGCCAAGCGGCCCTCAATGAGCGACATCGCAACACAAGCCACCCATGCACTCCAGCAACCATCTCGAGTGCCAAAACGATTGACCGATGACTCTGGCAGAGTATACCAATCCTCACTGGTCAGTTTCTGGCCTGAGGAGATGACCGTTATACTACTGCTGTTATTTTTCTCCTTGATTCCCTTTACTCTCATGGCACAAGGCACTCCCGACATTCCTTCGGAGATGGAGATCCTCGTGAAACGCTGTATCCAACTGAGACAACCCGCCAATGTTTCGAACGTAACTCGACAGCTTCAATATGACAACCAGTGGACTCTCATGGACGAAATTGCTATTGACCGCAACGGTGAATGTACTACCAAAGACCCAGTAGAGACCTTCGGGTTGAACGACATCGGATACCGCATCTTCAAGTTGCATAGCGGTGTGACCAATGAGGGTGGTCGTTTTCGTGACGGACGTGACCCAAGATACAAATACTCGTTTATTGAAATAACAGTAAAGCATCAGGCTACTGTCAACTATAATATCACAGGGCGTGAAGGCTCTCAACTCATTGCTATTGTGCCCTATAGCAGTAATGCTAAGTTCTCGGCCATGGTGACCAACGGCACGGCAACGATGCGCAACGGTGTGTGCTACCTGTATATCAAGGAGAAGTTGAAACCTAGTGATCATTTTAAACTCACCATCAAGAATGAGTCGGGCAGCAATATGGCCTTTGCCATCATTAACTACAATTCTCGCAAATGAGAAAAGAAGTCGTACAACTCCCGAAATCCATTAAGTGTCGCATACTTCCTTTAGCGATACTATTGCCGGCTTTTTTCATATGCACGTCGGTTGCAGCTCAGCCTGCGGCCCTTGACTTCGCATTGTTCGACGGACTGGAACATGCCATCACTCTTAATGCAGAACAGCATTACCTGGAAGCCTACCGGAGTATCGTCTCGACCGACCTAGAAATGACACGCGCCATCGGTGAACAGGGCGTTGCGACATTGAACGATAAAGACTTTGAACTTTTTTATTGGCCAATCAAGAAAACCCGAGCCGAGGTGGCCTACAAACTGGGCATGTATGGCGAAATGGACAGGCTGTCCCGTGAACTCAACGAGGCACTTGCAGCCCATGTTGAACTAGAACCTGCCAAAATTGAAGGCATGCGAGGTGACTTGGCCAAGATTGATGGGAGCAGACACCTATTGACACGTGACCTCATAAAGGCCGAGGAAGAATTGAAGCAAGCTCTCAAACTCAAACCCTACGACCATGATTTCATTATCGCCACCCGTAACGACCTTGCACAACTTTACTACATCCGTGGCGATTATGGTCAAGCACTCTCACAATTGGACACGCTACTGTTAGACCCCAATTTCAGTAACGATTCCCATTTCAAGGCAAGCGATGGAATGCGATGGGATGTTGAATCCCAACGAGCGTTGTGCAAGGCCCGTATGGGAGCCTTTGACGAGGCTTTGGATATCATTGTTCCCATCGTCAAACAATTCAAGCTGTCGAATGATCAGCGACGCTATGTCGAAGCCTTGAGGAAACAAGGCAAAATCTTGATGTTAAAAGCCCATGTTAAAGGGTCGCCCGAGCCAGAAGCACAACGATGCTACCGCGACTACCTCAATGTAATGAGGGACTATATAGACAACCATTTCATTGATATGGAAGAGGATGAACGTGAGCAGTTCTGGATGGCCGAACAGCCCTTTATCACCGATTGCTATGCCCTAGAAGACCAAGATCCCGAGATGCTCTATGACGTGGCACTGTTCAGCAAGGCCGTGCTGTTACAGATGGGGCGAGATTTCAAATCATCCATGTCACGGGCTCAACGGCAGGAGGTACTCTCGTCCATGCGTGTCAAGTGGCATGACGTTCAGGGAGCCCTTCCTAATGATGCCGCCGCAATTGAATTTGTCGCTTATCAACGTGGCGACATTGACCATCTGGGTGCGATTATTGTGACCTCCAAAGCCACAAAGCCAATATTCGTCCCTATCGGCCCCGCAAGCGCCATTCTGGACCGACGTTTATCAACTGGGAGCACCGTCCTTGAGGTCATCTCACGCCGAGCGGATGCGCCGGGCATCAATGCCCTGTATACCGACTCGGTACTTGCAAGCATCATCTGGAACGAGGCCATGGTCAAGGCCATCGGCAACTGTCAGACAATCTACTTTGCTGCCGACGGTTTCTTCCACTCTTTGGCCATTGAGTATCTCCTGCCTCCTGCCTTGAGCCACACCATTCTATATCGGCTAACATCCACACGCCTGCTAACGCAGCCCAATGAGACATTGAACACTGATGACATGCTCTTGTGCGGTTTTGTGGACTACCAGAAAAGTAGTGAAATCACCACACACATTGATAACGATGCCATTGCCTATGGCATCATGACCTCTCCTCCAGGATACTGGCCTGAACTGGCATACACTTTAAACGAGGTGGATTCTATCAGGAGCCTGCGCTGCAACCATCCCAATGACAGAGTGCTGTTGCGCGACTCGGTAAGCGAAACGGTTGTGCGACAATTGATGCCGCGCTATCATGTGGTGCAAATCGCCACCCACGGCAACTCCCCCACCGACATCATAGCCGGAAACGACTTGCAACCACCACTTAGCGACACACAATTATCCCGTAGCTGCCTACTTCTTGCAGGAGCCGAACGTAACATGCATCAGTCGGACTTTGACACATCTCAACCAGACGGTATCCTATCGGCTCGCGAAGTGGCTGGAATGGACTTGAGCAATGTCCAACTTGTCGTGCTTTCGGCATGTCTAACGGGACGAGGAGAAATCTCGACCGATGGGGTCTATGGCTTGCAACGCGGCATGAAAACCGCAGGGGTCCACTCCTCGATAGTTAGCTTGTGGGAAGTCAATGATGCTACCACAAACATGTTGATGACAACCCTTTATAGGAATTTGGAAAAAGGAATGTCACTTCACGAAGCCTTTAACAAGGCTCGTGAGTCGCTGCAGGAGTACGCAACAACTCCAAGAAACATTAGGGGAAAAATTGTCTCCAAGAAACCTTTTGACAAACCAGAATACTACAATGCTTTCATTCTGATTGACGGCCTTTAGCCCAGGGCGCAAATTCAACCCAACCTGGTAAAACAATAATGCTAAACAATCTGTTAGCGGGATAAAAGTCAATAAGAGACGTTCAAAAAGTTGTGCATATCGCTAATTTTCAGTAATTTAGTGCGTAATATCGCTAAATTCAAATCAGCGTATGCACAACCTATACACAATCTTCATCAAAAACCTTGATGACCGAAAGATATTTTCATCAAATCTCGTGAATGAGCTCGACGATATGCCTCAGCCCGTCCTTGAGATTCACCCAATTCGGTTAATGGGTTTACGGAAAAACTGATTGGCTCTAAAAAGCAAAAAAAATTGAACAAAAATAAGTAAATATAAAAAATAATAACTACCTTTGGAAAAAATCTAAAATCCAGATTACTTTATGAGTTCAGTACCTTCTCTGCGTGCATTATTTGAATGCTGGTTTCAGGATTTTCCCATTATTACCAACCAGGGTTCCTCCCTTGCGGCTGCGTCTCTAGGCAGTTTCATCATCAACCTGGCCTTTGTCCTAATGGCCTTGGGGCTGCTATGGCTAATAAAGAAATCCAACAACGGTCTCTGGAAGTTTGTCAACAATAATCTGACTCAGCTATTTGTGCTGGTGTGTATGCTAGGCTTTGTCGTTTATGACGTCGGCATGTTCACTGGTGATAAGGAATCACTGTTATTCAATGCTCCGATGGCAGTCCTGCAGGCTTTCGGCATGTTTTTGCTCAATAGTGACGTGAGTGCTATCCATGCTGAATTCCATGACAATTGGATCTATATGGGGTTCTTCTCGGCTGCTCATTTCCTAGCTGCACTCGTGAGTTTAATTTTTGTCATCGAGCACTTCGGTTACAACATCATTGCCGGCCTCAATATGTTCACCGAAGCTCGTTTCCTTAAAAGCAAGCAGGAGACCTTTATCTTTTGGGGTGTAAATGATGCCTCATTCGTGTTGGCCAAGAGCATTCAAGCTAATTGCCCAGATGCTAAAGGCTATCGCATCATATTTGTCAGAACCAACAACGACAGTGGCACCATGAGTGTGAGAAACGGGATGGAACGGTTGTTCCACTTCTTGTCTCTCAAGAACGAGGATTTTAAAAGGCTCAAAGACCTCAACTGCCTAACAACCAATACTTTCTACAATTCTTCTCGCCTTAGTCCAGACATCAATTTGGCAAAGCCTGACATCCTGCGCGAGGAGCTGAACCTGAAATGGCTAGCCCGAATCATCAGCAAAAAGACCACCGATAAGGTACACTTGTTCTTTCTCACAGACGATGATCAAGCCAACATTCAAGCCGTCGCTGCGCTGAAAAGGGATGCGACACTAATCGACTTCTGTGCCGATGGCAATCAAATCGGTCACAACAGAGAAGTCAACTTCTATTGCCACGCCCGTGACAATAGCATGAATCGGGTGATGGAGGACCATGACTTATCCAGTAACATTGAAGTCAGAATCATAGACTCAGCTCACCTGGCCATAGAGTGTCTTAAACGCAATCCTGATTACCAACCCATCAGCATGGTAACAATTGACACAGACAAGAACTACGGCACAGTCAACAGCAGCTTCACCAGTTTGGTTGTCGGTTTCGGCGCTACGGGGAAAGATGCGTTAAGATTCCTCTACGAGTTCGGTGCATTTGTAGACTCAAACTCTAAGGGCGAACAAGTACTGCGTAGCCCGTTCTACTGCCATGTCATCGACAAGCAAATGGAGCGCATCAAAGGACATTTCATCAATGCGGCACCCAACGTTTTTACTGGTAAGAATAATGGCGACAAAAAGCCTTTTGTGGAGTTGCATCATATGGACTACGACTCTGATGAATTCTACAACGGCCTGCTCGCAGATCTCGCACCTAGCTTGAACTATGTGATTATTGCCATCGGCGATGACAAGACAGGCTTGACACTGGCCATCAGGATCCTCAAGTATATGCGTCGCATGGGACGAGACTTCAACCGCTTGAAGATTTTTGTTCGCTCCTACGAGCAATCTAATCTCAACATCATGAAAAGAATCGCCGACCACTACAACGAGGGTCAGGAACGCATCATCATCTTCGGTGACAATCAGCAAATATATTCCTATTCATTGATTGTTGAAGACGAGTTCAAGAAACGCGGAGAAAAGTATTATGACGCCTACCGAGCCCTGAATCCCCAAAACGACAACGACGGGACATGGAGACAACGGCAAAGGAAGCTACGAGGACTCGTTACTCTTGACAAAGCCGGCATCGACCCGAGAACAGGATGTCACATCTTCAATGAGATTAATGCCGAGCCCAAGAAACCGGCATCACTGAACAGCCTGCAGACACTGCGTCGCAAGGAGGCCCAAGACAAGGCAAATGCCTTGCACGAGGCCACCAAAATGGCCATTATCGAAAAGGTGGTACCCAACTGGTACAGCAGTCTAGTTCACAAGTTGTTTGAAACTTCAGGCAACGTCAGTATCGTCATCCGCGAGAACAACAGCAAGAACAATCCTAAGACCACAACCTATCCCAAGTTCAATGCCAAGGAGCAGTTGCTCATGGACAACCTCGCTCGGCTGGAGCACCTGCGCTGGAATGCCTCACATGAAGTGCTGGGCTACACCGCACTGGACACCAAAGTTGTAAACGGACACTGCTGTCATGAGGATCGCATGATGCATAACTGCCTGTTGCCTTGGGAGAACCTTGACAAGGAGTCTGATCAAACCACATGGGTGGATGACTATAAAGTGTTTGACTACGGCGTCGTTGAAACCACCATCGACATTTACCGTCGTGACATTGAGCGCAAGCAACAATAAATATGACACCAAACGATAGCTATCATGACTAAAAAGAATAATTATGACATCTTCGTCAGTTACAGACGCGCAGACGCGGGAGACAAGGCCGAGCATCTGAAGGATTTACTGGAAGCCATATATAAAGGCAACATCAGCTTCGACCGAGAGAACCTCAGTGGTTTGTTCGACGTGGAGCTGGCTCGCCGCATCGATGCCTGCAAAGATTTCCTACTCGTCCTTGGTAAGGATTCGTTAAAATTTGAAGACGAGGATTTAACAGAAGATAAGGTAAAACTCTATCAATTTCTCGGATCTTGTCCAATTGATGCGTTCGAGAAAAAAATCATAGAGTTGGGTCCTAATGCTAATCTCGACTTCGTGAGAATAGAGATCGCTCGCGCCTTGAACCACAAGGGTCTGAACATTATCCCCGTCGTTCCCGAAAAAACCGAACGATTCAACTTCAGTGATATAAAGCTACCCGATGACATCGCTGGAATCAAGCGTTACGAAGCAATTTTTTACAGTGACAATCCCGATGCCTTGTTCAAGGACGTCATCCCTAAACTGAGGCCTCATATCCACACCAAGCCCACAAAGTCACTGGGCCGATTCATTTATCCAGCCATTTGCGCTCTGTTGCTTGCTGGTTTGGGGGCGTATTTATGGCACCGTCATCAAGTGAAAGAGACATATGCTCAGCTCCAGGACAAACACAGTGAGTTCCTATTGAAACTTAATCCAAACTTGACAAAACTCCAGTTACGGGTCATTGACGATATCCTTGACAAGATGAAACTTGTGGGAGACAAATTCTGGATGAGCAAGTTTGAGTTTACCCAGAGTCAATGGTACGGCATTATCAACGAGGCAGTTGATCCCGCCATGAAGGATATGCCTATCACAGACGTCTCTTTTGGTGAAATTGCATTCAGGCTCGACAGCCTGAGCAACATGACCGGCATATACTTTGAGCTCCCCTCGCTTGACGAGTGGGAATATGCCGCCCATGGGGGCGAGAAAAACGAGACGACACTATATGCCGGCAGTGATGATCCAGGCAAAGTTGCCTGGTACATGGAAAACTCTGGCGGCAAGATGCATCCCAGCAATGGACAGGACGAGATGGAACCAAACCAGATTGACTTGTTCAACATGAGCGGCAATGTGGGAGAATGGTGTAACGAGCGTTTTCCCTCAACCGCAGAGAGCCTTCAATATGCCGTCTGTGGAGGTAATTACAATTCCCCCGCCAGTGAGGTTACTATCACTTCGCGCATCGGGATGGACACGTCTGCCAAGGACAAGACCGTCGGCTTTAGAGTGATTATTCGCAAACAATAAACAAACGACCCTTTCATCATTAAATTTCCATGACTATGAAACGATTCATCATTCTGTTTTTCATTTCTGTGTTTATCGGTTCATTCAATTTGTCGGCCCAAGACGAGGTCAGCGACACTACCGAAATCAGCGACACTACCGAAATTATCCAAGATGCAATAGATGCATGCATCGCCATGCGTGATGCAGCAGCCACTGGCGATAATGCGGCATTGCTCAAGTCGGCCGAGGACCTTCAAGCGTGTGGCCCCGTTAACTTCAATGGACTGTACTGTCAGGACGATACCATCTTATCTGTCAACGGCCATCTCGTGTTTGACGAAGCCTTCGCCGACAGCTTGGCAAACGGCCGTGACGCCTATCGCCATGCCGACGACCTGAATCGCAGTGCGGCGCATCGCGGGCGCACAGCAAATGGGGCCATTCTTACCCGCACCTGCTTTGTTAAAGCAGGCCAAAGCACCAAGTATTCCTTCTACTCCAAGGGACGCCAAGAACTTGCCGTGGTGGCCGAAGCCGGCGGGCTCTTGACCATGAGGGTGCATGTGACAAACAATGCGGGACTTAACGAATGGCACAACGACACTACCGACGTCAAGAAAGGACGCCCCCAACGCAAGACTGCATTTAATCTACCCAACAACCGGCTCAATACTGTAGATCTTGAAGTCATCAACTGCACCAACCGTGACATCTCCTTCGTTGTCATCAGCAACTAAAGAAAAAACATGAAGTTCCACATAAGGCCCATATTAATGTTAAGCAAGAAAGTTTGTCTAACTCTCCTTCTGCTTTTCATTTCACCCAGCATCGCGAACGCTCAGTTAATCGATTTAGAAAGAGCCTACTCGTTATATTATGCCGGGGATTACGAGACTTGTATTCAAGAAATTGATATTTTACGCAATAGTACAAGATCTTATGATAATGAAGATATCGCGGTGATTCTCTATTGTGGTATCCAATGCTGTCAAGCGTACATAAAGCAATTGAAAAACAATATCAATTTCAATAACGAGAATTCATCTATTCTAATTAACAAAATCCACGATGTCTTGCAGCAAGAGTATAAGTTTGTCAGATATTTAGATGTCATTTGTAACGTTAGGCTTAAATATGCCCAAGACTTAAAGACAAAATACCGTTACCTGCTTCTCAAAATATTTTATAATCAAATCATAGCGGATGATACAGAGGATTCGTACTTTGCCAAAGAGTCGAAAAAATGTTTAAAACAGTTTGCCAAAGAAATATATCCACATTTACAAAATGGAGAGTTCTCCATTGGTGAGATTATTTCGGGATATTCTCACATACTGTTATATTATACTAGGAACGGCAAGAAAAAAGACGTCCATGATTGTATGTTCAACATCATCGAACCCTGGTTCTGCAATCAAGTCGTTAATAACGATACTATTTCAAAAGCCGAAAAATTAACCTTACTTCGAGAGTATAAGTCAATGGTCAATTTGATGAATGTTTTGTCAGAGTATGAGGATCTTTCTGATAAATACATAAATGACTTGACGAGCTTGAACATAAGGGCCAAAAATATGTCCTATTACCTGAATGGCAACGAGATGTACCGTGATCACATCCATGACCAATGGCAACAGATCCAGAAGGTACTGAAAGACGGGGAACTCGCCGTTGAATTCTGTAATGCAAAAAGTTCAGACGAGCATGTGTTCGCTTTTATTTTTGACAATAAGAGCAAATACCCCAAGATGGAGTATTGCGGCCATAGCTATTGGGCAGGACGTGACGTGCATGGATTTAGCCATTTGTTGGAAAGATCAGGAATAAAAGAGTACACAGACGTTTATTACTCGAGTATTGAGGAAATGGCATTTATTGACATGGGACACAATGATCGCGCACACAAGCTCCATTCTATCTCAGAACTGCTGATGCCCGAGGTCAAATCGGTGTCATCACCTGTTGTATACTCGTTTGCTGACATCAATTTCACCCTAGGAGACTCCACAATCTATGACAATCACACCATGAGCAAAGGAGCCTTGACAACCGAGAAATTGAGGGGTGCAAAAGAAGAGCTACTGTTCATCAAGTCCATTATTCCGCAATCTCAGTTGCATACATTTGAACAAGACAATGCGACAAAACAAGCGTTCCTGTCACTATCGGGTCTCACTTTTGATATCCTGCATATTTCCACTCACGGATACTTCGATAAGGAAGGAAGCAGAGTCCAATCAATTGATAATCTCCTTTCATCTCTTGAGGGAACCGCAATTTTAGATAATTGCGGCATAAAGCTAGCGGGTTATAATGATGATTTTGAGAGCGGTTACATTAACGCGACCGAAATAGCGAATATGGATTTATCCAATGTCGGGCTAGTTATTCTATCAGCCTGTGAAACCGGAACTGGAGGCACTCAACAAGGACATATCTATAGCCTGGCAGAGGCATTCCATAATGCCGGCGTCAGATGCATCATTGCAACAACAACCGAAGTTGAAGACGATGATGCCTGCACTTTCTTTAAAGTATTCATGGCTGGAGTCGTTCAGGGTATTTCCTATCATGATTCATTTGTCAAAGCGCAAGCAGCATCAAGGAACCCAAAGCACTATGTACTATGGGAGTGACTATAACCTGAATACTTATCATTAGAACGAACCAAATATACAATCATTAAATATCAAAAAAAATATGAAAAAGATCTTCTTATTATTTCTATTGTTGATCACGCTTCCAATGGCTGCTCAAGACGAAGTAGTCAGAGAGGTCTGTGGAGTTCAATTTGGTGACACTTTTGATGATGCAAAAGTGAAAATCAGACAATTCTTTGAAGGCAGGCCGTCTAACTCGCCATTGGCGTCAGCTCTCCCTTCCACTCATATTATAATGGAAATGCCCGGATTATATGAAATAGAATGTAAGTATGAAAAATTTGAGGGAATAAAGTTTGATAACATCTATTTCAATTTTGACGAGAATTACAGATTAGAGAACGTTAGCTTCTGGATCTATTGCGACAAGAAGAAGGAAGCAAAAGCGAAACTCAACGAGGTTGCCGATAAGTTAAGAGCCAAATACACCCTGTATGAAGTTAAAGACGATAATGGCAATTTCGTGGGATATGGAGGCGGCATAAACTACAAGGACCACGATAAATGTGCTTTTTTCCTTAGAATCTTTGAAGATACTGATATTATCCTGTCATTTCGGACTAGTGGATACTAAACAATAGCAACTCTATAAAACATCTCATGTTATGAAGAATAGTTTACTTTTACTCATTCTTTCGTTTGTGTGTGCACTCAGTGTTCACGCTCAGGACCCTTCAAAGATTGAACGGCTGTCACAGCAATATGACTATGCCCTTGCCAATGGAGATTATGCTTCGGCATTTCAAAACATCCTTGAACTGTACAATGAGACACATTCATTTGAGTCGGCAATTATACTCGCTTGCTACTTTTATGAAGGTATCGGCACCGAAAAGAATCTTGAAAACACAGCCATCTTGTATAAAAGCGTTGCCGATGCGACCCAATATGACCCAAATAACGAGCTGGCGCTTATAATGATTGGATTTGCAGCAAGACAATACGCCTTAATGGATTACAGCATCAACGGTCGTTTCTCGGCAGAGTCGTTTAAATATTTACTAAAAGCCGACGAAGTTGCCGAAGACGCTCTAGCTCAGTTTTTCCTGGGGTACATTTATATGGATGAGGGTAATGAGTTCATTGCACCGGGCATTATCAGCAGCGATACTTCTAAAGCCATCACATATCTTGATCAGTCCTCTAAACGGAATTGCATCGCTGCAATGGTTCTTATGGGAGATATCTATGAAACTGCTGGGGATAAGGACAAGGCTTTTGCATACTGGAAACGAGCCGCAAACACTCCCATATTTGATGAATCATTGATTGGAGGAGATGTTAGCAGCGTACTCGTTAATCCCAACTCAAAGAATAGCCCAGTTACAGTTTACGCCCAAAACGAAGCCTTCTATCGACTGGCGAAGTATTATATGGACATGAACGATACTGACAATGCTATTGTATGGGCAAGAAAAATCACTTATGATGATCCGTTGTTTCTGGATCAAAAGGCCTTCTGTTATGCCGCCAATGGCCAAAAGCAAGAAGCCATTGAAATCTATATGCATGAATATGAATTGACACAGGAAACCGACGTCATTGCCCGTTTGGCAATCACCCATTACGTCTTGTGGCATGACCAGGAAGAAGCACTTAGGCTGTTAGAACATATCAAAGCCCTTGGTGATACCCGTGCACAACAGGTTATTGACATGATTAATTCTGGAGAGTACTAATTTATGAAAGCAATTATAGCCGTTCTGTGTCTGTATTTATTCATCCCTTGTGTAATAAAAGCTCAAGACGAGAATCCAGATCCCAAACAACAACTAGAATATAATCAATGGAGAAGCGAGTTTATCGATGAGGTCTCCAGTGTTCAGAACCCATTGATGGAATTCAATGCGATTTACGAAGGGATCCGTTCAAACAAAAATCTCTCATTTGTTGAACGATACCAAAAATGTCGCAAGTTGATTCGGCTAGCCTATACCGACCAAGTTAAAGGACAAATTGATTATCCTCAAGTGCTTAGAGTACTTGGTAATTATTTTTGGAAAGAATACAACGATACCATTCTAGCGGCCACATTGCAGTTGGAATCAAACCGATTAACCATTGAAGACAATCTCACCTTTGATGATATCGGCAGGATTCATTCGATGGCAACAAATTCGTTGTTCGCTAACTTCAAGAATGACCGGGAAGCTGCATTAAACATATTATGGCCTTCGGCCTATTTGTTCGGATGTCATGGCCTTGCCACACGCATGATATGTGACTTGGCGTCGTCTTACTTTCATCAAAATGATTTTCTTGCAGCAAACTATTATCAGCAACGGGCTGAATTATGGAAAAACGCCTATGTCAATGATGCAAATACCAATCTTGCGATTGTTGTGAATCGAGAATTAGAGATTTACGATGAATTGAGCAAACGTAACTCCATTTACCTGCAATCGGTCTTCCAAAGTGATTTAACTCCTCTTGCCCAACAAACTCGAGAATATATTCTTCCAGTCATGGAAGCCACCCAAAATGATGATATCGTTTCAGCTTATTATTTTCGAGAGATTGGTATTGATTATATGAACAAACAAGAGCTCAGCTATGCTGTGCATTTCTTCTCTCGTGCGGCAAACGGCTTCAAGAACTCGAATTTATCAAAATCTGATCTGCTCTTTTGCTCTAACACATATTATTTCCTCGGCATGTCGTTTCGCAATCTCGGCCAGTTCCAAAATGCGAAACTCGCTTTTTCAAACACATTAGAGACACTGAAAAGATATGACGGGCTAACAATGACAGAAATGCTGGCAAAAATCATGCTGGCACAAACAATGCTTGATGCAGATGAAGAGTATTCGGCACTAAAACTAATCAACGAGTTACAAGATTTCTTATTAAACGAGGATGCATCTTACTATCTCGACTTCTTACCCAACATCGGCTTTGATTTCACCACAAGGCAACAATGTCTCATAGTGCCATTTCTTGTGTTCCTACAAACCAAGGGCTCATGCCTTATCGGCGAAGATGATGAGAAGGCGGCAAACTGTTTTTTAGGCGTTCAAGCATTACTCGAGAATTATCAGATGCAAGATAGCTACACCTACTATCATAACAAAGTGGACATCGCTAGGCAGTTCGTCACACTAAATGAACTGGAAAAAGCTAAAAACGAGCTCAACAATTGTGTATCCGCATATAAAAAGCAGAAAAAGGTAGAGGTATCGGACGTTATGAAAGCCTACAATCTATTGGGAAAGATTGCATCAATAGAGCAGAAGACTAAACTCATGTCTCAATATTATTCTCAAGCCTATCAAACGATTGTGGAGTATGCCACATCACAACTATTCACCATGGACGAGAATGAGCGATCTCAGTTCTGGGAGACGATAAAAACGGCCCTCAACGAGACTATGAAAGAATGCATCCTTCACAGTAAAGATGATGACTCCCTAGCCGAAATCGCCCTTAATTGCTCCATGTTCATGAAAGGGCTTCTCCTACAATCTTCCAACAACCTTCGTGATATTGTATATGACATAGGTGATCCATCACTCGTATCTCGCTATGAACAATTGATTCTTGAAAAAACCTGTCACCCCACCCGATTCTTTTCGGAAGACGCTTTCAATGATGTTGAAGAGCTTGAATTGCTACATGATTCCCGTATCATCAATCGAATGAATCAAGTGAAGCAGAATTTCTTTGTGAAAGCCAAAGACATTAAAGATCATCTAGGGAAAGATGATGTTGTTATTGAATTCACAGAAATTGAAAACCAATTCAACGATCACTCTATTATTACCGATGACAAACAATATTGGGCTATCGTGATGACGGCTAATAAAAAACCGACGTGCGTACAGCTTTTTAGAGAGAAGCAGTTAAGATCGATATCTCTAATCACTGATTCCAAATTATACCCATTAATATGGACTCCGCTCAACTCTCACATTGACAATAAGTCAAACATCTATTTCTCTCCAACAGGAGCAATCCACAAGTTTCCTATTGAGTATTTATCAACACCCGATGGGAACATTATGGCCGAAAGCTATCATATTCATCGCCTCTCGTCGATAAAAGAGCTTCTCAACAAGAAGCAGACGATTGATTTAAGCCCTGTCGTATTATTCGGAGGACTTCTTTACGATGTGGGTGACCAAACATGGAAAGAATGGGAACGTGAAACTTTGCCTCAGAATAATCATGGCTCGTTTCAAGACCGCTTCAGGTCATATGACAAGACCCGTGGTGCCGTGAGGGATGAACTTGAAGGTTCCAAGCGTGAAGTGGAATTCATTGACAATTTACTGACAAAAAATCAAATCCAATGTGAACTCTATGAAAACGACAAGGGAACAGAACACCAATTTCGCTCTTTATCAGGAAAAGACGTGAAGGTTCTGCATCTCGCCACCCACGGTTTTATAGATTCTTCAACAGAACAGAGTTCTAATGAATACGCTCTCTTGAGCCAAACGAATCTATGGCTATCAGGAGCCAAAAATGCAATACTCACGCCCGAGATAGTTCCTCCAGGTGTCGAGGATGGCATATTGACCGCAAGAGAAATCGTTTCGGTAGATTTAAGGTCTGTCAACCTGGTTGTCCTCTCTGCTTGTCAGACTGGTATGGGCACCATTAATTCCGATGGAGTGTTTGGTCTGCAACGCGGTTTCAAAAAAGCAGGAGCCAAATCCATACTTATGAGCCTGAAAGACGTTCACGATACTCCAACTGAATTACTAATGAAATTTTTCTATAAGAACATATATGAAAGCCATCTCCCTGTTCAAACCGCGTTAATCCGCGCTCAGAGAGAACTCAGAGACTCAGGCTACACTAATCCAGAGGACTGGGCCGCTTTCATCCTGCTTGATGGACTTGATTAATCAAATTTAATTACAACAAAGCAAATAAATATAATCACTATGAGTCTCATGTCAAATCGTTTATATTCTATACTACTGGTTGCACTATTCTCTATCATGACCTCAATATCATGTTACTGCGCTGTAAACGTTAATGATGAGAGCGAATTGATAAAGGCGGTTGCCGATGCGTGTGTCTCGGGAAGTCGTGAAGCCGTCGATTGCCAATTACTGAGACAGGGAGGCGAGGTATTAGGATTGTCCGAATTGACCGAATTGGCGCAAATACTTGAGGACAAAACACTTGATTCAAAGAACAAGCACAAAATTGCCGCGGCATCAGCCTTACTCCAATATTGCGAACAGAAATATGGAGAAGGTTCGTTCCAAGCGATTGTATCACGCCGTTGCTATATCGCTGCAGCATGGATGACTTTGTGTCCCGAGGTGCGAAAAAACGCAAAGAAGAATGCTGAACTGGCCAAGACCTTATCTGCCAAGAATCCCCGTAACGAGCAATACAAAATCCTTGAACTGGTCACACGACTTGAACTAATCAGCTCATCTGAACCATTCGATGAGGACAAGCCCGAGAACTGGAAAGAATTATGGAACGTCATTAAAGAAGCTGCTCCTTTTTTGGAAAATGGACGATGTGATTCTCAAGAACTGATTGACTTGCGTTCATATATATTTAATTTGAGGCTCAGAAACACCTCCTATGAAGACTATGCTCTTGTTTATCTCATGGATAGTATCTTCCATGACGATTTACCTAAATCTGTATTCGATGATATTGAAGTGTTTCTTACTCAAACTTGGGAAGGAAGCAAACGACTCAGGGGGCAAGATGACTTTCAAACCTTGAATCTCGAGTTTCAATTATTGTCGCTGCAAGTCCACTATCAGTTGGGAGATTATAACAAACTGCATGGACGCATCAACGAGATACAAAAGAAGATGGAGGCATATTATCCTGAAGGAGACCTGAATCCTGTTATCGCCGAACTTCTCAAGTGGGATTGCGACATCGTGTACGGGAAGAACATGTACGAACTCATGAGTCCAACTTCTGTACTGCAAAAGATTGCAGACTTCAGCGGCGAGGAGAGTGAAACTTATCTCACACATCTGAGCCAAATCATGAACCAACAGCTTGCCGTCAATCCCGATAAAGCGGCCGCACTATGTAAAGAAATCCGTCAACTAGCTGAGAAGATGTACACCTCTAGCTCAGATGAATATGGATATATCATGATGAATATGTTCTATGCGATGCAGGCTTTGTCAACCCAGAATCCACAGCTGCTCCAAGAATATATTTCAGACTTCAGTAAATACTACCGAGATCATCATCGGCCCACATGGCTATCTATCTCAATCGGTCGGAATTTTTCCAAAAATCTATCTGAAGTATTAAAACAATTCGATTTAGCGGATGAAATCTATGAAATATCATTTAACGACTTGAGTCAAATAGTCAATAAGAATTCTCCACTATACGCCTACTGCTCCTATGACAAGGCCCAAATTCAAGCCGGTTCCTCTGATCCTGCTATTCAACAAGCAGCCGAGCAGACATTTAAAGAGACATTGCACCTTTTCAAACAATGGCACATGGGGACGGCTCATATATGCTATTATTATTCGCAATTGCTCTTTTCTCATCATAAGTACCAAGAAGCCATTAAAGTTATACGTCAAGGAATATCCGATTGCATCCCCGGCAAAGAAGATATTTGGCGTTGCCACCTACAAATGTATCTTGCCAATAATGGGCTTTATAATCCTTCCATGTCCATGAGCAAGAAACAAATTGATGAACTTTACCAGCAAGCCATTCCTGCATTCATGCAACAAACAAATCATGATGGAATTTTCCTTGACGGGTTTAGAATGATTGGTGATTATTATCGAGAGGACAAACGTTATAATGAAGCAGAAAAAATCTACCAACAAGGTATAGAATATGCTGAGCATAACCCAGTAAACGCTCAACGTCAAGAATACGTCCTGTTAATCAGCAACTTGAATAGCCTCTATATCTACTATATGCGGGATCTTGACAAAGCAGAGCAATTGATGGATGGAAAGATTGAAGCATTGCAGAACGATCCGTATTTTGATAGACATGATTTATTGCTTCAACTCATGTGGGACCGTTACTTCATGATTAGCAGCAAAGCCGACATGATGTTGAGGATGAATGCCTTAATATCAATTCAACGTGAGATAGACCTGGTAATTCAACGCAGTGGGAATAATGAGTTTCTCTTCTATCAATACTACATGCCACTAGTCTCGGAGTTTATCTCTACTTTTGATTCATGGTCCTCATCCCAGAATGGACTCGCAAATGCTTCAGCAACAGATGAAGCATCAAGGCTGGAAATTGATTTATACCGCAAAGCCTATTCTTATCAGCGAGAAACCTTCAAAAATCAAATACCGCCGATTCTGGCTTTTCTTGAGGAGAGTCTTATGAGAAATAATCCCGATTACCTGGATGATGTTTCAGCGATTCAACTCTATTCTACAATGAGCGACTACTACCTCACAATTGAAAACGACACTGCCAAAGCTGATTACTATCTGCAAAAGCTCACTTTATCCAAAGAACCCTACAACCGGTTCATTGGATTATTTAGCCTTGCAAAACTGAGAACAAAACAGAGCAAATACACCGAAGCCGCTCAATTACTTGAGCAAGCAAAAAAAACATCATCACAGATTACTTACGGTTTGAACGGTATTGATAGCCAAATTGGATTTAACTTATTGATGTTTTCCACCTATTATTTATGCGGGAAATATGAAGAAGCTATTCAGCCTGCTCGGGATCACTTCAAATTTCAACAACAAATAGTTCAACAAAACTTTGACCTGCTTACCCAAAGCGAACGCGAGCTATTTGTCAATGAAAAAGGAGGAGCAGGAAGTGACGGACTGCTATTGCTACTCCCCCATTTCCCAAAGCGTTTGTCTGGAGAATGTTATGATGCCCAATTAGCACAAAAAGGTTTATTATTGCGGGCCTCAGAGCGCATCAAGAGAGGTATCCAAGAGTCAAAGGATACCGAACTTTTAGCCCAATTGGATACCTTGAACCGCATGAACATGAGATTAAAGTCCATGAACATGGGCAATAGTATAACAGATGGTTCTTGGCAATTTGAATCGGCTAGCTATAACCCTGAGTATATCAGTCTGAAAGAACAAATTGAGGCCTTGGAGAGGAGCATTAACCGCAGAGCCGCTAAATCCATCAGCGGCATGAATACACCTAATTGGAAACAGCTCCAAAAGACGCTCCGCCAGGGTGAAGCGGCCATCGAATTTGTGGTTGAAGATTCTTACATCGGCGCACTCGTTCTATTGCCTACGGGCAATCCGCAATATGTCCCGTTAAACCAGGCTGAAAACCTGTGGCAAGAATTGAATGCCATTAGTCAAAAGACGGCACATCAGAGGGCTAACGCCCTGTATCGCGAAGATCGTTTCCATCTCTTTCAAAGGCTCTGGCAACCGATCGAGTCGCTTCTCCAAGACGTGAAAACGGTTTATTTCTCCCCGTCAGGATTCTTGAATGAACTGGCCTTTGCCGCATTCAAGTGCAATGACAAAGAGTATCTTTCAGATCGTTATGACTTGCACCAGATGCTATCCACTGGAGACTTGATTGAACTCCGAAAAAGCTCATCTAACAACAAGCCTAAAAGTGCGACAATCCTTGGCGGCATCTACTACAGCAACAAGCATGAACAATTGGCCAAAGAATTAGCCCGAGCGAGTGAGCCTGTAGCCATCGAAGACGAGAGAGGTGCCGTTATTGACGAAGAAGAGACTTTCGGCTATCTCCCATTCTCTTATAATGAGGTGAAAAAACTTAGCAAGCTATTCAGTGATAATCATCTGAGCATCAAACAAGGTATAGGATTTGAACCCACCGAAAAATTCTTGAGTGAGATAAGCGGCAACAGTTCCGAAGTCCTGCAACTATCAACACATGGATTCTTTGTAACCAGTAATGAGATTAGAACAAATAAATTCCTATCCCGTTTCCCCATGTCGATGTATTCCAGCATGCAACGATGCGGACTTGCACTGGTTGACGCTAACAGCACTTGGGATGGGACCTTGGTTAAACCCGAAGATAATGACGGTATCATTACAGCCAACGAGGTGGCTTTGCTGGATTTAAGCACGACACGTCTCGCTGTATTGTCGGCATGTCAGACAGCAATTGGCGATTATAGCAATGAGGGTGTTTTCGGTATGCATCGAGGTTTCAAGCAAGCTGGCGTCAAAAGCATTCTTGCCACTATGTGGAACGTTAATGACAAGAGCACTGCTAGATTTATGGAATTGTTTTATCAGCGATGGCTCTCTGGCACACCCATGCAGCAATCATTTACCGAGGCTGTCAAAGCGCTAAGAGAGGAGTATCCGTCTCCATATTATTGGGCTCCCTTCGTTTTGATGGACGCAGAAAACTAGCTGTTGAATAACTATCCAAATAATCACCGGGATGGGGGGTTAGAAAAGTGGGGAGAAATTTTGGTTATGTGTGTGAGTTGATGTAATTTTGCGGATTAAAACTTAAATTAATGGACGCTCGCGAGAAAAAACAGATGCTGCTCGACTCAAGGTACCTGCGCATGACGCAGATCTGGGCCGAGAATTCGTATTGCCGCCGCCGCCAGGTGGGCGCGCTGCTGGTCAAGGACAAGATGATCATCAGCGACGGCTATAACGGCACGCCGTCGGGGTTTGAGAACGTGTGCGAGGAGGATGCCGACCACACGAAGCCCTATGTGCTTCATGCCGAGGCCAATGCGATCACCAAGGTGGCCCGCAGCAACAACAGCAGCGATGGTGCGACGCTCTACATCACGACGTCGCCGTGCATGGAGTGCAGCAAGCTCATCATCCAGGCGGGCATCGCGCGCGTGGTGTTCGGCGAGTATTACCGCATGCACGATGGCGTGGACCTGCTGTGCCGGGCCGGCATCGAGGTGGTCCACCTGTGGCACCATGACGGCGAGTACCATGCCGTGGCACTCACCAGCGACAACAGCGAGTCCCACTATCAGGAGGTGGAGAAATCCATGAATGTGACAGCACCCAAATAAATCAAATCGATACTCACTCTTGCAAGACATGAAACAGCAGCCCACACGTGATCCGATCTGGCTCCCCCTTGCTATATCCCTAGCAGTGGTGGTGGGCATGTTGATTGGTAAGCTGTTCTCGGCCAACACCTATGTGGCTGATAATGACCGCAAGTTCAATGCCATCTTGAGCCTGATCAACCAGGACTATGTCGACACGACCAACCTGAAGGACCTGATCGAGATGAGCATCCCCGAGATATTGAGTAACCTGGACCCGCACAGCTCTTACCTGACCGCTGAGGAGTTGAGAGCCACGAGCGAGACCGAGAACGGGTCGGTCTGCGACATCGGCATCCAGTTTGAGATGATCAACGATACCGTCGGGGTGATTGAAGTCATCCCTGGCGGCCCGAGTTCCAAGGTGGGCATCATGGCGGGTGACCGCATCATCTCGATCGACGACACCACCGTGGTGGGCGACAAGGTCACCAAGGGTGCCGTGATCAAGCGCCTGCGGGGCGAGAAGGGCAGCAAGGTGAAGCTGGGCATCAAGCGGCAGACCAGCCCCAAGACGCTCACCTTTACCGTGACGCGCGGCAACATCCCCGTCAACACGGTTGACGCCTTCTACATGCTCGACAAGAACACCGGCTACATCAAGGTGAACCAGTTCGGGCGCCACACCTATAATGAATTCATGTCGGCCATGGCGAGCCTCGAGAAGGAGGGTGCCAAGCGCTACATGATCGACCTGCGCGGCAACGGCGGCGGCTTTATGGAGATGGCCGTGTTGATGGCCAACGAGTTCCTGCCTGCCGACCAACTCATCGTCTTCACCAAGGGGCGCTACAAACGCGACGAGCGTGAGCGCTGGAGTGACGGCAAGGGGCAGTACCAGGACGCCGAGGTCACGGTGCTCATCGACGAGTTCAGCGCCAGCGCCAGCGAGATCTTTGCCGGCGCGTTGCAGGACAACGACCGCGGCCTGATTGTGGGCTGCCGGTCCTACGGCAAGGGCCTGGTGCAGAAGGAGTTCATCCTGCCCGACAGCAGCGCCATCCGCCTGACGACCGCCCGCTACTACACGCCTAGCGGACGCTGTATCCAGAAGGAGTACAGCATGGGCGGCACGGATGACTACAGCAACGAACTCGCCGAGCGCTTCAAGCGTGGCGAGATGGACTATAGCGACAGCATCAAGGTGGACAAGAGCCAGAAGTTCACCACGGCTCACGGCCGCACGGTATATGGCGGCGGAGGCATCGTGCCCGACATCTTTGTTCCGCGCGACACCAGCGTCATCAACAGGTACTACATCGACGTCGACAATGCCGGCCTGCTGCAGCGCTATGCCTTCACCTACTGCAACAACAATCGCGCCACGCTCGAGAAAATGACCGATTACAAGCAGTTCCTGCGCATGGCGCCCACCGACGAAGCGCTGATCGAGGACTTTGCCGACTTTGCGTCCAAGGACGGCATCCCTCCCCGCTGGTATTACATCAACATGTCGCGTGACCTGATTGTCACCCGCCTGAAGGCGATGATTGCCCGCGACATCTTCGGCAGCCAGGCCTATTATCCGATCCTGAACCGCAACGACAAGACCGTGCAACAGGCCCTCAAGGCGATGAATAAGCACAAAGCCGTGTTCCCCATCACCGAGAGCCTCGATCCCAAGTCGATAGCCCAGCGTCCTCGCAACCTGCTGACCGAAATCAAACAACGCTGGCGCCTGTGACGAGGGCAGCATTATCAACAACAAGACACATGAACTCAAGCCACCAGGCAACTCAATATAGAACGAAATGACACCGAAGTCCACACGTCAACCCTTCTGGATACCCCTCGCCATAGCCGTGGCGGTGGCGGTGGGCATCTTCTTTGGCAGCCGTTTTACCAGCAGCCAGCCTGTTGCCGACAACGACCGCAAGTTGAACTCAATCCTCAACCTGATCGCCCAGGACTATGTCGACACGACCAACCTGAAGGACCTGATCGAGTTGAGCATCCCCGAGATATTGAGTAACCTGGACCCGCACACGGTCTACTTCTCCAGCGAGGAGTTAAAGGCCGCCACCGATGACCTGAACGGCTCGTTCAGCGGCATCGGCATCTCGTTTGTCATGGTCAACGACACCATCGGCGTGGTGGAAGTCATCCCCGGCGGCCCCAGCGAGAAAGTGGGCCTGATGGCCGGTGACCGCATCATCACCATCGACGACTCGGTCGCCACCGGCGAGAAGATGACCAACGGCGCCGTGATGAAACGCCTGCGCGGCGAGAAAGGCAGCAAGGTGAAACTGGGCATTCAGCGGCAGAACTCCAAGAAATTGCTGACGTTCACCATCACCCGCGGCGACATCCCCGTCAACACGGTTGATGCCTACTACATGATCGACGACGTCACGGGCTACATCAAGATCAACCAGTTCGGGCGCCACACCTATGACGAGTTCATCACCGCCATGGCCAGCCTGGCCGATGAAGGTGCCGAGCGTTACATGATCGACCTGCGCGGCAACGGCGGCGGCTTCATGGAGATGGCCGTGCTCATGGTCAACGAGTTCCTTCCCGCCGACCAGCTCATCGTCTTCACCAAGGGCCGCTACAAGCATGACGACAGCGAGGTGTGGAGCGACGGCAACGGCTCGTTCCAGCATGCCGAGGTGGCTGTGCTCATCGACGAGTTCAGCGCCAGTGCCAGCGAGATCTTTGCCGGTGCCTTGCAGGACAACGACCGCGGCCTGATTGTGGGCTGCCGTTCATTTGGTAAAGGACTGGTGCAGAAGGAATTTGTGCTGCCCGACAGCAGCGCCATCCGCCTGACGACCGCCCGTTACTACACGCCCAGCGGACGTTGCATCCAGAAGGACTACAAGGAAGGACTGTTTGAATACGGCAAAGAGCTCTATGACCGCTATATCAACGGCGAACTCTACAGCCGCGACAGCATGAAGATTGACAAGAGCCAGATGTTCTCGACGTTGAACGGCCGCACCGTGTATGGCGGCGGTGGCATCGTGCCCGACATCTTTGTGGCCCGCGACACCAGCGGCGTGACCAGCTATTACATCGAGGCGGTCAACGCCGGCATGCTGCAGCGCTATGCGTTCAACTACTGCAACCAGCATCGCGCCACGCTCAACCAGATGGACGGTTATTCAGAATTCCTCCAGTCGGCCCCCAGCGATGAGGCGCTGGTAGGGGATTTTGCCGAGTATGCCGCCCGCTACGACATCACGCCGCGGTGGTACTACATCAACCTGTCGCGCGACGTGATAGCGACCAACCTCAAGGCGCTGATCGCCCGTGACATCTTCGGCAACGCGGCCTTCTACCCCATCGTCAACCGCAAGGACAAGACCGTCCAGGAGGCCCTCAAGGCGCTGAACCAGCACCGTGCCGCCTACCCCATCACCGATTGATTCGTATCTATCAAAAACTACGAATTACGCTAATTAAACTAATTGGCATCCGCATACAATTACATCGAATTTCACGAATGCCAGAGGATAAAGGATAAACGCTGATTATAGCTTAAAAATCCTTCGCGTCTTGGCGTCTTGGCGTCTTGGCGTGAGGCCACAATGCGGATACCAAAATAATAGTCGCTTTTTTTGTATAAAAATAATAGTGTTACGGGGGGACGGTTCTTCAGTCCGAAAAATGCAGGCATTTTTCATCCAAAAGAACCGTCCCCGGTCGCTAGCAGGTAGGGCCTCGCCTTGGCGAGGTCGCAATTCGCGAAATAAGGCTTAATTGAACGCGGATGCCAATTTGTATAATTCGCGTAATTCGTAGTTTTTTTACTCGCCTTGGCGTGGCCGCAATTCGCGAAATATGGCGTAATTGAACGCGGATGCCAATTTGTTTAATTCGCGTAATTCGTAGTTTATTTTTGACGGGTACTCATGAACTTTAATCAATAAACGATCAAGACGAGGCAGAGGTCATCTGTCCCGTCTTGATCATTTCTTGAGAGCCTGAGGCCCTTAGATACTAGTCTTTTTTACGAATGGTGACCGAGCCGTTGCGGAAGTTGTACTTGTCACCACGAGGAGTGAGGAAATCGATGCGTTTGCGCAGCCGATTGGACATCTTGTCCTTAACCACCCACTCACCATTGAGGGATGGAGTCGTCTCACTCTCCACAATAATCACATCGCCCAATTTGAACCCATGTTGTTTAAACATGTCCGGCGAAAGTGCGACCCATCGAATTTGATAGTTTTTCAACTTATCATAATTGATTCGGTCTCCGCTTGCTGTTACCCAACCAGCACCACCCTGTCCAGGGTGATATTTGGTGGCATGCAGTTTATAATCCTGCCCCACGGCAGACACAACAATCACTACAGCAAGCGCTAAAAAAATTCGTCTTAGCATAAGTTGTCAGTAATTGGTTTGTCAATGCAAAGGTACATCATCCTTTTGAATTGACCAAATTTTTAGGCCATAAAGTGACTCGGCGCACCCAGGGAAATCAAAGCTAACCGTCTGTTTCACAGCAACTTGCTAATCGACTGAAACAAGTTGCACAACTATCATATATCGGGGGAACCACACAAGGCGGGAGCGCTTTATGGAAAACCATAAGCAAAATTAAGACAAATAGCTAATTATCAATAATTTACAACCAAACAACCTATCTAATTGGGCAAAAAAGTCATTCAGAACGATGATTGAACACAAATGACCATAAATTATCCCCAAAAAACACATACCGAACACTTATGGACTCCTCTCGAGCGCTCCTGATAACAGAATCTCACATCTTGCCCTATACAATATGGTAAAAACACATATAATTATAATAATTAGCTGTATATATTGCATGTAATTAATAAAATTTTACTATATTTGTGCGTATCATATGATTAACCTTATTTTTCTTGCATTTTAAAGCTTTTGACAAGTACGGAACTAGATTTTTGCATTTTCTTTTTTTATTAACATTAAAATATTAACTTATGAAGAAATTACTTTTTCTAATGCTGATAGCTATGCTGTCTTCAATGACAGTACAAGCTATGGACTCCGAAAATGGAGGAGTTACAAGTGGCTCCAGAGCTCTCGGATACTTCACCATGCCGGAGCTTCAAGTCGAGCCCGGTGAGACTGTAGTAGTGCCCATTTCCTTCACTTGTGAGGATCCCGTCCGTGCACTTGGCGTCTACACCACCGTTCCCGATGGCTTTGAGGTCATCAGCGTTGAGCCCACCGACAGGGCCATCGCACAATTCCAGTACGCCACGCCCGCTGGGCAGTGCAACATGGCCTTCTATGACATCTATAATCAATTGGCCCTTGCAGGCACTGAAGGCGTTGTCGTCAACATCACGCTCAAAGCTGCCGAAAACTTGTCAGGTGATTACACCTATACCATCAACAGGAGCGATTACGGCATTGTAGGCACTAGCGATTCTTATTATCCCGAGAATGTATCCACCACGATTCATGTAGGCGGTACTCCCTCCATCGGTGCCCTCGGCGTGTTCTCGATGCCCTCGCTTCAGGTCGAGGCCGGTGACACGTTCGTTCTTCCCGTTTCGTTCAACTGTGAGAACTCTGTTTACTCGCTCGCATTCGGTGTGGCCATCCCCACGGGATTTGAGGTCGTCAGCGTTCAGAAGGCCGACAGGGTGACCGGTACTTTCCAGTACGCAACCCCCGCTGGGGCCGTCAACGTGGCCATCTATGACATCAACGGTGCGAGTGCCATCAACGGCAACGAAGGCCCGGTGATCAACATCACCCTGAAGGCTACCGAAAACCTGTCAGGCGATTACACGTTCACCGTCAATGACGGCAATCCCTCGGCGTATTCACGATGCCCGAACTTCAGGTCGAGGCCGGTGACACGTTCGTTCTTCCCGTTTCGTTCAACTGTGAGAACTCTGTTTACTCGCTCGCCTTCGGCGTAGCCATTCCCGAGGGATTTGAGGTCGTCAGCGTTGAGAAGGCCGACAGGGTGACCGGTACATTCCAGTACGCAACCCCCGCTGGAGCCGTCAACGTGGCCATCTATGACCTCAACGGTGCAAGTGCCATCAACGGCAACGAAGGCCCGGTGATCAACATCACCCTGAAGGCTACCGAAAACCTGTCTGGTGATTACACATTCACCGTCAGCGAGGGCAACTACGGTATTGTAGGCCTCGTAGGCAATCCCCAGTATCCCCAGGATGCATCCACCACGGTACACGTCAACGCTACTCCCTCCATCGGTGCCCTGGGCGTATTCACGATGCCCGAGCTTCAGGTCGAGGCTGGCGACACGTTCGTTCTTCCCGTTTCGTTCAACTGTGAGAACTCTGTTTACTCGCTCGCTTTCGCCGTAGACATTCCCGAGGGATTTGAGATCGTCAGCGTTCAGAAGGCCGACAGAGTGACCGGTACATACGGGTCAGGTACCCCTGAGGGCACCAACACCGTTAACGTGATCATCTATAACCTCGATGCCGAAAGCGCTATCGATGGTCATGACGGCCCGGTGGTCAACATCACCTTGAAGGCTACCGAAAACCTGTCGGGTGATTACACAGTCATCCTCAGGGACGGCAATTACGGCGCCGTCGGCTTCGTAGGCAATCCCCAGTATCCCGAGAACGTGTCCACCACGATACATGTCAACGCCGCTACTCCCACCCCCGGCGCCCTCGGATACTTCACCATGCCTGAGCTTCAGGTCGAGCCCGGTCAGACTGTAGTAGTGCCCATTTCCTTCACCTGTGAGGATCCCGTCCGTGCACTCGGCGTCTTCACCACTGTTCCCGAGGGCTTTGAGGTCATCAGCGTTGAGCCCACCGAAAGGGCCATCGCACAATTCCAGTACGCCACGCCCGCCGGGCAGTGCAACATGGCCTTCTATGACATCTATAATCAAAGGGTTCTTGCAGGCACCGACGGCGTTATCGTCAACATCACGCTCAAGGCTGCCGAAAACCTGTCAGGCGATTACACCTACACCATCAACAGGAGCGATTACGGCATTGTAGGCAATCTTGAAGAAGTCCTGTATCCCGAGAGTGTATCCACCACGATACATATTGTTTCGCCCCAGGGTGACGTGAATGGTGACAACCAGGTGAATGTCTCGGACGTAACCCTCTTGGTGAACTATCTGGTGAATGAAGACTCGCCCGAGGATATGCCCGCATCTGCCGATGTAAATAGGGACAGCACTGTAAACGTAAGCGACGTGACCACTCTGGTCAACATACTGCTCAACCGCAGATAACACATCTGTTAGGCGTTTACCCTAAACAAGAGGTGCCGCATCGTCACTGGTGCGGCACTTCTTTTATATTCATTCGATGCACATTGAATCGCACTTCGCGCGAGAACCTTTAGCTCGGCGAAGCCAAATCAAAAAAATATTAGGAACGAAATAGAAGTTGGCCCTACTAGCTACTCTAGGTTGCAAGGTTACGGGGGGACGGTTCTTCAGTCCGAAAAATGCAAGCATTTTTCATCCAGAAGAGCCGTCCCCAATCGCTAGCGGGTAGGGCCTCGCCTTGGCGTGGCCGCAATTCGTGAAATCTGGTTTAATTGAACGCGGAGCCAATTTGCTTAATTTGCGAAATTCGTAGTTTATTTTCGGCCACGCCAAGGCGAGGCCCTACATCCTGCGAATTCTCCACTGATGCGTTTTTCCTGACAATAATAATTCAGTTTGCACAAATTTTGCGTCTCTACAGGATGAAAGAATTGAATGACGGGGCGATCAGAAGGAGTAGTCGAGGATCTGGTCGTTGAAGTGGATGTCGCGGTTCTCAAACAGGCGGTTCATGGCGCCGGCGGCGACCAGTTCACGGGTGGTGCCGGTGAGGACCTGTCGGTCGGTGGTGATGAGCCACAGTTCGTCGGCGAGCATGAGCGACTGGGAGATGTCGTGGCTGGAGAGGAGGACGGCCTTGCCGCGGTCGTGGGCCAGCGTCTGCAGCAGGCGCATCGTCTCGATGCGGCTGGCCACGTCGAGGAAGGCAGTGGGCTCGTCAAGGATGATGATGGGCGTCTGCTGGGCCAGTGCGCGGGCAATCATGGCCTTCTGGCGCTCGCCGTCGCTCAACGAGGACATGTACTCATTGGCCTTGCCGATGATACCCGCATCCTCCATCGACTGGCGCACGATTGCACGATCCTCGTCATCAAGGCGTCCCAGGAAGCCCGTGTGGGGTTGCCGTCCCAGGCCCACCAACTCGGTCACCGTGAGCGCCCCCGCCTGTACTCGCTCGGTCGATACCAGCCCGATGAGGCGGGAACGGTCCTTCTGGCTCATCTCCAACAGGTTCTTGCCGTTCACCTCGATGGTGCCCGCCAGGGGCCGCTCGTCGCAGGTCAGCGCCCGCAACAGCGTGGATTTTCCGGCTCCGTTCTGCCCGAGCAGCGCCACGAGTTTTCCGCTCTCGAGCGATAGATTCAGGTTGTTGAGCAGGGTCACCTGCTGCTTGCCGTTACGGTACCCGACGGCGAGGTCATGAGTCGTGAATATAGCGTTAGTGTTGTTCATCAGTTGAAATATTGAATGCGACGGCGGTTAAGGATGATATACAGGATGATGGGCACGCCGATGACAGGCGTGATGGCATTGATGGGGATAATGCCGTGAGGGCTGCTCACGCTAGCCAGGGTACACAACAGGGCAATGTCGGCCCCGGCGAGTATCGTGGCAGGCACGAGACGGCTGTGGTTGCTCGTTCCCAGCGACATGCGGGCGATGTGGGGCACCACCAGGCCGATGAAGCCGATGGGGCCGCAGAAGGCCGTGACAACAGCCGTCAGCACGCCGGTGATGAGCAGCAGGATATTGCGGGTCATCGACACGTTAATGCCCAGATTGCGGGCATAGCGCGCTCCCAGCAGCAGGGCATTCAGCGGCTTGACCATGAGCGCCGCCCCGACGAGGGCAACGATGATGATTCCGGCATAGACAGGCATCTGGTCCACACTGACGCCCGAGAAGTTGCCGAAACCCCATGCCACATAGTTGTGGACCCCTTCTTCGGTGGCCACCGAGTTGAGCAGCTGCACCACACTCGAGGTGAGGTAGCTGACGAGGATACCGATGATGAGCAGCATCGTGTTGCTGCGCACGATGGCCGAGAAAGCGATGAGTATGGCCAGCACCACTCCCGCTCCCATGAGGGCACCGAGCAGGATGGCCATGTAACTGCCCACGCTCTCGCCGAACAGGCCGCCCAGCGTGCCACCCATCGCCAGAATCACGATGGCAACACCCAGTCCCGCACCCGAGGAAACGCCCAGTATCGAGGGGCCTGCCAGCGGGTTGTTGAACGTCGTCTGCAGCAGCAGACCCGAAATCGACAGCGCGGCACCCGCCAGGGCCGCCGTAGCAATCATGGGAATGCGTGACTGCAGGATGATGATGTCCCATGCCTTGTTGCCGCTGCCCTTGCCCGATAGGATGTCAACAATGCCCGACGCGGGGATGTCCACCGAGCCGAACACGAGGCAAGCCACCGCCAGCAGCACCAGCAGCAGCGTGAGCGCCACGAGCGTGACGGCATAGCGGCGATATGTCATCGGAGTGTCAGTCAATGTGATGATACATCTGGTTAGTGAAGTCGGGGAACAGCTCGGGGTGCAGGATGGCGGCGAACTCGCGCAGCAGCACCTCGGGATGGAACGGGATGCGGTCAAAGAAGCGGGTCTTGTCGGTGTCGCACACATAGACGCGCTTGTTCTTGAAAGCGGCCATCTCCTTGTTCAGGTCATAGGCTCCCTGCAGGTCCTTGAGGGAAGTGATGTTGGTCCACTTGATGAACCAGTAGTCGGCGTCCTGGGCCACGGCAAGCACCTGATTGAAGTCCAGCGCCAGCGAACCCGTATTGGGGTCATCGGCCCAGAGGTAGCGTCCACCGGCATCGGTCAGGATGCGGGCCATGTAGCTCTGTCCTCCCGGCACGTTCCAAATGCCGCTGATGACCATCTCGGTGACGACCGTGGGATGAGTCTCGGCTCCGGCTGCCTTCTGTTTCAAGTCGTTATAGGCGTTGACGACAGCTTTATACAGACTGTCGGCCTCATCGCGTTTACCCACCAGCTCGCCATAGAATTTCATCCACTCGGCCCTGCCAAGCGGGTCATATTCCAGGTAATCGGCGCACTCGATGATGGGGATGTCCATCTTGGCGATTTGTCCGTAGCTCGCATCCTGGTAGGGAGAGAGCAGGATGGCGTCGGGCTGCATGTCGATGACACGTTCCACGGTGGGGTTCATCGAGTTGCCGCAGTCGGCGATGGTGCCGGCATTGATGCCCGCCACGAGCGTTGAGTCGATAAAATATTGCTTATCCACTACCCCCTTGACGACATCCAGGCAGCCCAACTCGCTCAAGAGGCTCGTGTGGACCGACGAATAGACCAGCGCGTTGCCGATGGGCGTGCGCACCACCGTTCCCTCGGGCAGGTCGGCAGGCAAGTCCTTGTCGCGGGGCACCAGCACATAGCGGTGAAGCACCCCACCCTTCCACGGGTCGCCCACGGTGACTACGGTATAGTCGGGCGTGCGTTGCATCGACAACAGCTTGGCGGCGGTAATCACCGAATCGCGGGCATCCAGAGCGTTATCGGCATTGCGGCCGTTCCTGAAACAGGAGGCCAGCAGCAGCAAGGCTGCAACAGAAAAGAGGGTCAGCAGGTATCTTTTGTCACTCATAATCATTGATTCTCAGGCGGTTCAATCGGTATTCCATTCACCTTCATCCACCAGGTCAAGGATGTCTGGCCGCAAGACATCAGTCGAGGCGCGATCGATGAACTTGAGGAAATAATCGATGATGATATCAGGTTTTTTGTTGTATTTCATGCCCTCGTAGCGCATCTGCAGGTCGGGATAATCCTCGAGCAGGCCTCTCAGCACCTTTTGGTCGACCTCGAGCACCTTGCGGTTCTGGAAGTCCAGATAGTAGTAAAAGACATCATAGCCTTCATAAGGATAGATATAGAAAACGAGCAGATAGGCCACCTTCTCGTTAAAGAACAAGGTCAAATAGCCCTGTTTAGTCAGGGTACCCAGGTTAAACTTATCTTTCAGATAGCGGGTATTGATGTACCAGATGCTGTCTCCCAACGCGGCGGCCATGTACTTATCATTAACGAAGTGGGCCAAGCTATCATCTTCCAGATGAAAATGAATCTCGTCGGGCTCAGGCGGCAGGTCATCGGGAAAGTCATAGATGCTCGCAGGAGTGTTCATCAACATCTGCTCCCACGTCTCGAAAAAATAGATGGTATCCCTATGCTCGGCCTCTTGTGCCGTCACGCTTTGGGAAAAAGCCACCGCAACGATAAGGAGCGCAATATATCGTAAAATGAACTTCATGTGCTGTTTTTCTTTCTTTTGGTTGTTCATCGATTACTGGTCAACCAGTTCTAGGATGGTAGGCCGCATAAAATCCTGGGTGGCACGGTCAACGTACTTGAAGAAGTAATCCTCGATGATGTGGCGCTTCTTGTAGTCCTTCATGCCCTCGTAACGCATCTGCAAGTCGTGATAATCCTCGAGCAGGGCGCTCAGCACAGCGGGAGTGACCTTGAGGACCTTGCGGTTCTGGAAATCGATATAAAAGTAATCGCCCTCAGGGTAATAATCCTCGCTGGGACCAAACAGGATGTCCTTGACACTCATTGCGGCATCCGACACCACAAAGGCCACTTTCTCGTTGAAGTACAGCGGGACGAAATCACTCAGTTTCTTGGCATCGCCGCCGAAGTTCTGACGCAGATAGTGAGTATTGATGAGCCAAATGCTGTCACCCAATGTTGCGGCAACGACTCTTTCCGAGATTCGGCTATCGTCGGTAGTGATAACGACATCATAGGGGGTAATCGTCTCGATCCACGGATCGACGAGGGCAATCACCGGTTCCTCGTTGAACATCTGTTCCCATGTGTTGTAGAAATAGATGGTGTCGTGAGGCATCTCACTGGTGATAGCCACGGCCTGAATTGACGTCATCGCCAGGACCATCAGCACGATCATATTACGCATCCGGTTTTTCATTTCATTATAGCGTTTAGAATGTTTTCAACAACTGATAGAGCTTGCGGGTGGGCAGCCCCATCACATTATAAAAATCACCGTTAATTCCCTGAATGCCGATGTTGCCTATCCACTCCTGGATGCCGTAGGCACCGGCCTTGTCCAGCGGGCGGTAATGGCTGATGTAGTAGTCAATCTCGTCGTCGGTGAGTTCGGCGAAGTGGACGATGCTCGTGTCGGCAAACGACTCGGTGCGGTCGCGGGTGGTCACACACACGCCGCTGATGACCCTGTGGGCACGGCCCGAGAGGGCGCGCAGCATGCGGTGGGCGTCGGCCTCGCCGACGGGTTTGCCCAGCACGGCCTCGTCAAGGACGACGACAGTGTCGGCGGTGATGAGCAGTTCGTTGGGCTTGAGGGGATGCCCCTCGGCCTTGATGCGGGCGAGATAGACGGGGATATCCTCGACAGGCAAGCTGGCGGGATAGGTCTCGTCGATACCCTTGATGGCCTCGACACGGAAGGTCACGCCCATGTCGTTTAGCAGTTCGCGACGGCGGGGGGAGTTACTCCCCAGCACCACATCATATTTATCGAGATTATTGAGCATTGTGATGATGATAGTCGTTAGTTTTTTGTGCGGTGGATGATGGAGTCGGTCAACAGGCGGTAAACATCGCGCTTGTCGCCGTCGAGCATCGCTAGGTGGCGCTCGATGACCTGACGGTCGTGGCGCACGGCGGGCCCGGTCTGGGACTGGGCGGGCGCGAGGTGGTCCAGTTTCTCAACCGTGGTGCGGATGAGCGGCAACATCGCGTCAAACGACAGTCCGGCATCGTCAAGCACCTCGCTGGCCAGCGTCCACATGTGGTTGGCGAAGTTGCACGAGAACACCGAGGCGATGTGCAGCTGGAGCCGCTGGGCGCTATCGACCGCGGTGACGTGGCGCGAGAGCAACGAGCCCAGTTCCAACACGTCGCGCAAAGCGGCATCGTCAGAGCCCTCGGCAAAGAAATGGACCTCGTCGAGAGGCACGACCATCTCGCGGGAGAACGACTGCATGGGCCACAACACGCCATAACGGGCACGGTGCCCCTCGAACAGGCTGGCGGGCTTGCTCCCCGAGACGTGAATCCACAACGCGCCGTTGTCGGGCACCGCAGCGATGACGCCGGCGATGGCATCGTCGCTCACGGCAATGATATAGGCGTCGGCATCGGGGACGAGCGCGCCCAGGTCATCGACGGCGTCGGGACAGCCGACGGCATCGGCGAGCAAACGGGCATGAGCCAGGCGGCGGCTATAGATTTGCGCCACCTCGCAACGTGCGGCCATACCATGCGCCAGGCTGGTCGCCACATTACCGGAACCAATGATTACCACGCGTCTCATTTGTCATGCAAAATTACACTATAGACATGACATAGGCAAGAAAGTTTAACGTTTTGCTAATTCGCCGCTACAGTTTCAGAGAAAAAATACTACCTTTGTAACTGACAAAAACAACGAGAGAAGTTATGAAGGAGATTTATTTTGCCGGAGGATGCTTTTGGGGTACCGAGCATTACTTCAAGATGGTGAACGGTGTCGTTGAAACCCAGGTGGGTTACGCCAACGGCCACACCGAGAATCCGACTTATCAGGACGTGTGCACCGACAAAACGGGCTTTGCCGAGACGGTTCATATCGTGTATGACCCCGAGGTCATATCGCTGGAATTCCTCACCGAGATGTACTTCAAGGCCATCGACCCGACGAGCGTCAACCAGCAGGGCCACGACAAGGGCACACAGTACCGCACGGGCATCTACTATACCGACGAACAGGACGTGCCGACGCTCCAGGCGGTGTATAACCGCGTGCAGGCCGAGGTGAAGCTCAGGCTGGCCGTGGAGTTGCTGCCGCTGAAGAATTTCTACAAAGCCGAGGACTACCATCAGGACTATCTCGACAAGAACCCCGACGGCTACTGCCACCTGCCGCTGGAACTGTTTGAGATGGCCAAGCGCGCCAATCGATAAGCCATAACATGACAAAGGAGAAAGCCACACGCCTTTTCCGGCTATGGGGTGACCGTGACAACCTGTGGATGACGGTTCCCGTGACCGTTGCGGCGCTGTTTGTCCTGCTGGTGCTGGTCAAGAGTTGCCAGGGAATCATCTATTACCATAGCGACGAGTGCAAGATTTATCGTCTGGGCTACCCCATTGAGCAGGCCCGCACGTTCACCACGGTGTTACCCGAGCAGCAGACTCATGCGTTCATCGCCAACGGCGAACACGACACGATCGCCTATCCGCTGTTGAGCGAGCGCTACTTCATCGCCAGGAACTTTAACCGCTACCTCGCCTATCACAAGGGCGACACGACGGGCATCCCGCTCGACATCGTCGTCGCCATGGTCAACATCGGGCGCGACCTGGATGCGGTGCCCTGCGACACCACTAAGGGCCAACTGATGCTGGTCAACGGCCGCCACTACCTAGACGAGAATTACAAGCCCGAGAATCTGACGACGTTCAGCAGGGACTACTGCTATGAGGACCAGAAGGCACAGAGCATCGTTGTTGACGCCTTCCTGGCGATGCAACAGGCGTGCAAGGAGCAGACCGATGCCCAGCTGATGGTCAACTCGGCCTACCGCTCCTATCAAGACCAAATCGGGACTTACAGCCGCAACCCCAAAGGATATGCCGCCCGAGCAGGAAGCAGTGAGCACCAGACGGGTTTAGCCCTCGACATCACGTCGCGGCAGCATCCCATGAGGTGGCCTTTTGACAAATCGGAGGAGGGCGTGTGGATGCGGGAGAACTGCCATCTGTACGGCTTCATCCTGCGTTACCCCGAGAGGCAGTCACACATCTTCGGCTTCGCCTACGAGCCGTGGCACCTGCGCTACGTGGGCAAGGAGGCAGCCAAGCGCATCCACGACGAGGACATCACCTTTGACGAGTACTACGCCTATTATTTAGATAAGAGATAGTACCTATAGTTACTATAGTTACTATAGATACTATAGCAGGAGGGCTTGATAGCGGGGGGTACTTTCTATCTTGAAGTTGCCGCGCAGGGAGTGACGGCTGCCCATGGCGGCGGTGACCATGCCCATGGTCATGCGCAGGTTGACCTCGACACAGGGATTCAAGGCGATTCTGCCGTTTTTGTCCCAATAGAGCATCATGTCGATGCCCACGGGGCCGTCGTAGTGCGGGGCAATCAAGTCACCGATAACCATTAACACTTGACCTATCACCGGGTCAAGGTCGGGATACAGGTCCAGTAGGAACTCGTGCAGTTCTTCCATCGGGGCTACCCTACCCGTCCCGAACTGGCTGTGGAAGTCGCTGTCAAAGACCGAATAACCCATAAACATCGTACTTCCGTCACGGCACGCGCACTCGATGGCGAAATCCTGGATTCTGTCCAGCCCCACCTCGCACAATAATGAGCCTTGACGATGCAAGGCGCCCTCAATCCAGCGGGGCACATGGTTGTCGCCCGTCGGGTCGATGACGCGGTAGATGCCCTTGCCGCTGCCCGACCACGGCATCTTGAGGTAGCAACCGGGATGGGACACAGCAAACGCCATCACATCATCATAGTTATCCAGTTCCACGGGACAGGGCGAAAACGCCTCTCCCAACGCCTGATGCATGGCAATGCTCGTGCGGCGGTGCGACAAGCGACGTACCCAGTCCAACTGTTCATCGGTAGGCAGATAGTCGGGAGAAACGCCCGTTTGCAGTAACTGGTGCCTCAGCGTGGCGTCCCAGCCCCAGGGGTGAATGCGGCAATCGCCGAGATCGGCGATTCGGCTGATGGGGACGGGCGTTATATCGAGGTGATGGTCTTGGAGCCAGCGGCGGTCCTCATCGATCGGGGCTTCGTCGGGGACAGCAATATAGGAGCCTGCCGGCGCCACCCAGGCGGGCAGCAACCGCAGGTCATGACGAAACTGGCGTGCAAAAGGCGGTGCGGTGTAGTTGTGAGCCCCATGCGCCAGCGCCAGGTCATGCTCGGGATTGAAAAGATAGACCGATACCATCATTCTAACGCGTTTTTGCTTTAATTCATGGCAAAAGTAGTATAAACTGTAAAAAGATTAGACACAGTTCTGTACAATTATTAGACAATCGCAGTTTTTGAAGCCAAAAAATTTGTGCCCATGGCAACTCAATCAGTAATTTTGCTACCAACAAAAAACAACCACTAAAACGATAAAATTATGAAAACTGTTACATTCTTTACTCGAGCAACCTGGCTCAGCGTGCTCATCACCGTACTGGCCTTCAACAGCGCCAACGCACAAATTCCCACCGATTCCATCGTCGCCGACTTCAACGAGTTTGTCAGGCTGATGGAAGAGACCCATCCCGACCCCTACACCAACTACGGCGGTCGAGTATTTTTCCGTAAAGCTGCGATGGAAACCCGCAAAGGCCTCATCGATGACAAGGTGACCGACGCCAATGAACTGGCCAAGCGCATCAATGCCTTTCTGGTCCCGTTGCATGACGGCCACACCTGGATGCAGACCGCTGACAACAGCAACATGATGACCAAGAAGGCCGCTCCAATACGTTTCAAGGCCATCAACGACGGAGTCATTGTCGAAGCCATCATGTCGGAATACAAAGAACTCATCGGCAGCAAACTTATTTCCATCGAGAATATTTCAGTCAAGGATATTTGTGATGGTTTGGCGCAGCATTACCCGTCAGAAAACGAAATCGGACGAGTCTCCAACATCTGCCAGGACCGTGGTTTCATGGTTGACCTGGGTAAAGTCATACCCAATATGCCCAATGACTCCATGACCTATCAGCTTCAGACGCCCGAAGGCAAGCAGATCAATTTAACCTTGCCGCTCGTTGGCCTGATGCAGATCAAGGAAATGTCGTTCAGCAGACCTGAACACTCCAACTTATTCCCAGAAAAGAACCTCGCCTATTCATTTGTGGATGAAAAGAAGGACATCATGTACTTCCGCTCGCAATCAATCATGGACCATGATGCACTCAAGTATATGTACGATAACGGCTGGGATTATAAGTGGAAGCTGCAGAATATGTACCGTCATATGGTCGGTGGCGATATGCCTGCCAACCCCGTTGAAGCCATTGAACAGATTCCGTCGTTCAGCGGAGAATTTGAAAAGATGTTGCAGGAAATGAAGAAAAACAAGAGCAAGAACCTGATTATCGACCTGCGTGGCAACGACGGCGGTTTCACCCCCATAACGCTTGCAACCCTCTACCAGATGTGGGGAGATCAGTTCCTGAAGGACCAGAGTAACTGGGGAACCATCGATGCCCGGTTGATTTCGCCGCTGTTATTGAAGAAATACAATGCAACGCTCGAGGATTTCAATGCTGAAAGCAACACCGACTACCAGCTTGGTGACTATGCATTTGAAGATGACGAGACAGCACCAGGCGAAATCACCGAGGAGGTGCGCAATCGTTTTATTTCCAACTGCATGAGCAGCGTGAAGGACAAACTCACGGCACAGAAAGGGAAACCCGTTTACACACCTGAACACATCTACGTGTTGACCGACCCTGGCACATTCAGCGCCGCTTTCCATTACACTTTCTTCCTTTCCAAGATGGGTGCTAAAGTAGTGGGTGTTACGTGCAGTCAGGCTCCCAACACTTACATGGAAGTGACGCAGTTCACTTTACCCCGCACCAAACTAAACGGTTCCTTCTCAAACTCTTTGCAACTTTTCCTCCCCATCGACGACCCGCGCGCCAAGGATTTCTATCCCGACCTGATGCCGACCTACGAGGACTTCAAGCGCTACAACTTTGACGACAACGCCATCCCGATGTACCTGCTGGACATCATCAACGGCCAGAAGTAAACCTCAACAACCGGGTACAAAAACAACTGAATCATCTGAAAAGTCTGAGCCTCACGGCAAAAACTCAGATTCTTCAGATGATTCAGTTGTTCTGTATTATTTACTTGACGGTGATGTTGACGCTGGATTTCAGGCCCGTGGCGGGGTCCTTGACGGTGAGGGTCATCACGCCGGGGGTTTTACCGGCTTGGCAGACGACTACCAGCTGGCCGTGGAAGAGGCTCATGCGGGGCTGGGTGAAGGGCTCCAGCGAGGTAGCATCGCCGTTGCAGGCGGCCTTGTAGGTACCCGCGCCAGTGACGCTGAATTCAAGCCTGTTGGCGGCGTCGGGGCACAGGGTGCCGTTCTTGTCGACGAGGCTCACGGTGATATAGGCCAGGTCGTTGCCGTCGGCGGCGATGGTCTTGCGCTCGGGCTCGAGCAGCAGGCGCTTGGGTTTGCCGGCGGTGCGGACAATCTTCTGCCCTGCCTTGTTGCCGTTCTCGTCATAGACGACCACCTTGAGTTCGCCGGGCTGATAAACGACGTCGCGCCAGCGCAGGCGGTAACGGTCCAGGCGAGTGGTATCATTCTTGGTGATGCGGCCCTGGCTCTTGCCGTTGACAAAGAGCTCGGCGCTGGGATAGTCGGTATAGCAATAGACGGGGGTCACCTTGCCCTTGCGGTCGGGCCACGTCCAGTGCGGCAGCAGGTGGATGGTGTGCTCCTGCTTGTTCCAGTGGCTGCGGTACAGGTAGTAGCGGTCCTTGGGCAGTCCAGCGAGGTCGCAGATGCCGAAGTAGCTGCTGCGCGAGGGCCAGTATTCGTCATAGGGGGTCGGTTCGCCCAGGTAGTCGTAACCTGTCCACACGAACTCGCCCACCGTCCAGTCGAAGTCGTCCTGCATCTTCCAGTCATCGTCGGGCACGTTGCTCCACCAGCAATACTCCACGTCATAGCCCGAGCACTGGCCATCGGGCCAGGCCTTGTTGGTGGCCACGGTGTCGGGGAAATAGTAGTGGCCGCGGGTGCTGACGGTCGATGCCGTCTCGCTGCCCAGGATGAAGCCCTGGGGTAGGCGCTCAATCATCTCCTCATACTTGTGCAAGCGGTAATTATAGCCGGGCACGTCGGCCACCTGGGCAAAGCCACAGTAGATGGCGCCGTCGGCCTGGTCCATGCCGCAGGTCACCATGCGCGAGGGGTCATACTGGTGGCACAGGGCGATGAGGTCCTTGTAGCGCTTCACGCCCTCGGGTTTCCACTGCTCGGGAATCTCGTTACCCACGCTCCACAGGATGATGCTGGGATGGTTGCGGTGGTTGAGCACGAGGTTGCGGATGTCCTGCTGCCACCACTCGTCCCAATAGCTGCCGTAGCCGTTGCGCACCTTGGGCTCCTTCCAACCGTCGAAACTCTCGGCCATGACCATCATACCCAGGCTGTCGCAGATTTCCATCTGCATCGTCGAGGGCATGTTGTGGCTGGTGCGGATGGCATCGGCACCCATGGCCTTCATCATCTCGATCTGGCGGATGAGCGCCGTCTTGTTGATGGCAGCGCCCAGCGGGCCGAGGTCATGGTGCAGACACACGCCCTTGATGCTGCGACGAATGCCGTTGAGCTGGAAACCACCCTCCTTGCTGAAGGAGACGGTGCGGATGCCGAACTTGGTGCTCTGGCGATCCACCTCAATGCCCTTGTGACGCAATGTGGCGGTGACAGTATAGAGATAAGGACTCTCGGGAGACCACAACGAGGGTGCATACACCTCCATCCTTGTAGCAAAACGGCCTATGCCGTCGGGGCGGGTTTTGGCACCACCTACCTTTACTCCACGAGCATCGCTAAGCGTTATCTCAAGTTCAAAGTCATTGTCAAGAACAGTGGCGCCATCCAATTGGTGCTCCACTTGAAGGTTGGCCTTTTCCCCCTCGATAGTGAGCGTACGGACGTACAAGCCCCACGGTTCCAGGGCATTCTGCTCGCGCGTCATCACCAGTTTGACAGGGCGGTAGATGCCGCCGCCGGGATACCAGCGGTTGCTCTCCTCCTTGTTCTCGAGGCGCACTTCCAGCGTGTTGGAAGAGCCATCGGTATTCATGTAGGGGGTCACATCGACGATGAAGGCATTGTAACCATAGGCCCAATGCCCTGCAAGTTTGCCATTGACATAGACATAGGGGTCGGCCATAGCGCCGTCAAATATGAGTTTCGCATTGCCGTAGCCTTGAGGCACGGTAAACGTGGTCTTGTAGTAACCCTTGCCAATCCAGGGCAGCGCGCCCGAGCGGCCTGATTTCTCGGTGGCGACATTCTCGCCGTTCTCCTTGATGGCAACCACCTGCAGGTCCCATTTCTTGTCAAACGGGCCGCTGATGGCCCAATCGTGAGGCACAGTGACCTCTTGCCACTGCTTGTTGTCGCGCGAGAATTGCCAGCCCTCGCTCAATGTCACCTCGCGGTGACTCTGTGCTGTCGCTGTCATGGCAAGCAATGCCGCTGCCAAGAGGATAAACGCTTTTTTCATAACTGCAGTAAAATTCTTTATAGTGACTATAGTAGCTATAGTGGCTATAGTAGCTATAGTGGCTATAGTCATTGGTTGGTTATTGGTTGGTTTTCAGTTGCTTGTTGATGGTGTCGATGTAACCGAGCACCTCGTCACGGCCACGGGCGTCCTCGCTCGAGGTCATGAACACGGGCGGAAGCTCCTCCCAGGTCTTGAGCAGCTCCTTCTTGTAGTCCTCGACGGCGGCAGGCCCGGCGACCTTGCCGAGCTTGTCCATCTTGGTGAACACGATGGAGAAGGGCACGCCGTTCTCGCCCAGCCACTGCATGAACTCGAGGTCAATCTTCTGCGGCTTGATGCGGCTGTCGACGAGGACAAACAGGTTGGTCATCTGCTCACGGCCCAGGACATAGCCCTGAATCATGCGCCAGAGTTTATCGCGGTCTTCCTTGCTGCGCTTGGCATAGCCATAGCCGGGCAGGTCGACGATATACCACTCGCCGTTGATGAGGAAATGGTTGATAAGCATCGTTTTGCCCGGGGTGGCGCTGGTTTTGGCCAGGGCCTTGCGTCCCGTAAGCATGTTGATGAGCGACGACTTGCCCACATTGCTGCGCCCGATAAAGGCATACTCGGGCAACTTAGAATCGGGGCACTTGCGGTAGTCGCTGTTGCTGATGGTGAATTCTGCTGACTTGATGATCATAATATTATCAGTTTTTGTTCCAGATGCTCTAGAAAATCTAGATGATCTAGAGGGTTTCAAGATAGAACGAGACGGGCCTGAAGCCGTCGTTGCAGGAAATCATGGCCGAGTGGGGATTCTGCATCCAGCCGTCGTAGAAGTTGCCCTCGCCACGGGCCAGGGCCTCGACAAAGGTCCGCATCGACTCCCACGCGCTCTCGCACAAGCCCTCGGGGCGCTTGCCGTCGATCGAGATAAATGACTGCCCCACACTGATGTCGCACGCGTGCTCGATGGGGTTCTCATACCGCTCCATCAGGTCGCGATAGACGGTTTGCCGCATCGCCGTGATGCGCACTGGCTTTAAGCCGCTACTGCCTTGATTATCGTTCATGTGTGCAAAGTTACAACAAATCCCCCGAAATCGCAAAAAATGCGAAGTCGGGGGGGAAATTGATGCCGTAAAGAAAATGAGTTATCTTCAATTCGCCGGAAAACTCTCTCAGGCGATGAAATCAATGCGTCAGGATATAGTCGATCAAGGCGTTAACGTGGGTCACATTGAAATCACCGACTTCCCTGATAATTAAGTCAAAAAGATCGTCTAAGTCAGCAATGCTCACCTCGCCATCGCCATTCATGTCATATCGGAAAACATACTCATGCTCACGTTGCATGAACTTGTAATCCTTGTAAGCACCCGGGAAGCCAAAGCGAACCACGGCCTCGCGATAATGCACACCATGGGGCAGGGGCTTGGCAACGACAGCGGCATTAACGTGATAGTTAAACTCGCCGTCCTCTCCGCCATCGGTAAGTTCGATGCTCAGCCAGTCAGGGACGTTACCACCGTTGCAGGTGAGGGTCCATCCATCGTCGGCGCTCTCAACCCAAGAGAAGAACTCGATGCCGCTGGTGATAAACGGTTCCACATCCCCATCATCCTGGAAGACCTGTCCCATCACGCCACCCTGTTCGGGGAAGGTGTACTCGCCACGCTCCTGGTTATAGTAAAAGGTCAAGAACGGGTTATCGATGTCCAGGAAAATGGATAAACCGGTCTTCATCTCACCATTGACGAAGAAATTGTTCAGACCAACCCATTCATACTTACCGCTGAAGGTGTCGTCCTCGTTGTACAGACCATGCTTGAGGTAAGCCAGTTCACCGAAACCTTCGTCTTCATGAAAATTGGTGAAAATCATGGCGGTGAAGTTCTTCAGGTTCTCCATACCGGGACCATTGTAGCCATCGATAGCGACAAGTATGTCACTGTCAATAACGGGGTTGCACTCTATCTCCAGGCCATCTTCCTCGCCATAGATGGTGAAGATGATTAAATCATCGGTCTCGGGAGTCAGTGTAGCACGGCCGTAGGCAATGAGTTCACCGGGCTCTTCGGGCAGGACAGCCACGCCATCCTCTTTATAGGGGGGGATACCATCGGCTAGCTTGTAAATCTTGCAGGTCAGGTCAACCGTGCCGAGCACCTCGATTTGGGCAGCGTCGAGAACGACACGCTTGAGCACATAGGGATGGGTAGGTTTCTCAAAGGCCTGGGCAATGCCGTCGATGCACATATTGCGGACAACGCCGGTCTGGGCGTTGGTTACAGAGCCGCCGTTCTTGCCGAACCAGTAACCGCTCTGGTTGGTACCATAGGGGTCCATACCGCCATAGTAGGTCATTGGAGTAGCGCCAAAGTCATCATATTTCCAGCCTAAAGTCTTGGACGATACCAGAATTGCGCCGCCCTCGTCGATGTCGCTGAACATAGCGGCAGCACTGGGGGCAGACATGATGCTTGCCGAATACGAATCGCCTGCACCCAGAATGTATTCATACCACTTGTCACCGTCTATTACATTCAGTATGGGAAACGAGTAAAGCCCGTAGCCATAGGTATAGTCCACCACCTTACCCACGAGAGTCTCCCATGAGTCTTGACCGTCGAAGTCCCACTCATAAATGGTACTGGGAGTCTCAGCATCATAGATAGCCGCGAACGTGTAGGGCGCATATGGTTTGCTGGCATAGTAGGGAGCGAAAGCGATACCGCCGAATGAACCGTCAGGGTCCATAAACAGAGAACCGGGATACATGCCGGCGGGACGGTTGTAATAAGCCTCGGGAGTGTAGGTCAAGCTGAGAGCCTTTGCCACGGGAGCGCCGGGCGTGCGCATCTGCGCGGTTTCCTGCTTGGGAGCGGGCATCTCACGGGTTTCGGGACGCGCGACATTGGGCGAAGCCGAAACCTTGAGCTGAGCACTGGCCGAAGGTGCCATGAGTGCAGCAGCCACTAAAAATAATAATACTTTTTCCATAACAATACTTCTTAAAATACAATCATTAATACTTTAATCTGCAAATATAACAAATCTTTCACAAAATAGCAATTTTTTGTCCAAAAAACAACATCGCCCACAAAAATAATGGTACACGATGCAGCAATAAACGCCCTGTAGGGCCTCGCCTATACTCAGGGCTGCCAAACCCTGCGGGGCTAATGCGAATTTCACGATTTTTTTTTAGCCATCTGCGACTTGTAGAGACGCAAAATTTTGCGTCTCCCATCGGTAGAAATTACTATTATTCTACCCTTGAGACGCAAGATTTTGCGTCTCTACAGGACGGCGTGGCCGTACAGTGCGGATGCCGGAATAATACTTATCGGCTTTGCGGGTTGGCGTGAGGGCCGGATGCCCTGACAGATTAAATGATTAATGCGTCAGGATGTAGTCAATCAGGGCATTGATGTCGGCGATGTTCACCTCGCCGTCACCGTTCACGTCACCGTCAAGGCCCTCGTCACCAATCAGGATCATGTCGATGGTAGTGTTCACGTCACCAACGTTTACCTCACGGTCACCGTTTACATCGTAGGGATTATCGACTTTTTTACCCTGCATGAACTTGTAATCCAGATATGTACCGGGGTAGCTAAAGCGAACCACAGCCTCACGATAACGCACACCTCGTGGCAGGGGCTCGGCAACAACCTTGGCATTAACGTGATTGTTGAACTCGCCGTCCTCTTCACCGTCAGTGAGCTCGATGTTCAACCAGTCAGGGACGTCACCACCGTTGCAGGTGAGGGTCCAACCATCGTCGGCGCTCCCAATCCAAGAGAAGAACTCGATGCTCTCGGTAATCAGCTGCTGCTGGCCATCATCATAGAGGACTTTCCTCATCAGACCACCCTCGTTGGGGAAGGTGTACTCACCATCCTCGATATCGAAATCGAACTTCAGGAACGGATTATCGATATCGAGCAGGATGGAGAAACCGGTCATCATCTCACCACTGGTGAAGAAGTTGTTCAGACCAGCCCATATATAGTCACCGCTGAAGGTGCCGTCGTCGTTGTTCAGACCATACTTGAGGTAAGCCAGCTCACCGAAACCCTCGTCGTGGTTGGTATCGGTACTGATCAGAGCCGAGAAGCTCTTCAGGTTCTCCATGCCGGGATCGTTGTAACCGTCGATGACAACGAGCATGTCGTAGTCAATGGTGGGAGTATACTCAACCTCAAGGCCATCGTGCTCATCATAGAGGGTAAAGATGATGTACTCGTCGGTTTCAGGGGTCAGCGTAGCGCGACCGGCTGCTACGAGCTCACCGGGCACCTCGGGCAGAGCAACCTCGCCACCGCGAATGTAAGCGGGAATGCCGCCGTCCATCTTGTAGATTTTACAGGTCATATCCACCTGGTCAAGCACCTCGATCTCGGTAGCGTCGAGAACGACACGCTTGAGCCCATAGGGATGGCTGGGCTTCTCAAAAGCCTGGGCAATACCGTCGATGCGCAACGTGCGCTTGGCACCGGTCTCGGCGTTGGTAACGGTACCGCCGTTCTTACCGAACCAGAAACCGCTCTCGTTGTTACCATAGGGGTCCATACCGCTGTAGTAGGTGAAGGGAGTATCATGGTCATTCTGGAAACCGCCCCAGCAGAAGTTCTTGGACGAAACCAAGATAGCACCGCCCTCGTCGATGTCGCTGAATAGATAGGCAGCGTTGGGGGCAGACATGATGTGTGACGGAAACTTCCTTCCCTGGTAGTTACCCTGCATGAAGTATTCGTACCACTTGTCACCGTCCATTACCTGCACTACGGGAAACAAGTAAAGTCCCAAACCATAAGAAATAAAAATTGAGTCATCTGGGAGCATTGGATAAACATTGCCATTATCATCAGAACCATCATTGTAAATCCACTCATAAATGGTACTGGAAGTCTCATTATAGATGGCCTTGAACTTGTAGTACACAAAAGGCTTGGTAGCAAAATAGGGAGCGAAAGCCATACCGCTCGGCGAGCCGTCAGGCTCCATAAACAGAGAACCGGGATACATGCCAGCGGGACGGTTGTAATAAACCTCATGATATTCAACCCGCTTGGGTGCCTTAGCCACGGGAGTGCCGGGCGTGCGCATCTGCGCAACTTCTAGCTTGGGAGCAGGAATAGCATGAGTCTCGGGACGAGTAACCTTCTGCGGTGCAGAAACCTTGAGCTGAGCACTGGCCAAAGTAGCCATCAATGCAGCAGCCACAAAAAATAATAATACTTTTTCCATAACAAAACTTTTTAAAAATGACAAATAATACTTTAGACTGCAAAAATAATAAATATTTTTACAATATAGAGGTTTTTGTCCCAAAAAATCACATTCAGCCACAAAAAATGGCACACGACGCAGCAATAAACGCCCTGTTGGGCCTCGCCTATACTCAGGGTTGCAAAACCCTGCGGGGCTAATGCGAATTACACAAATTTTATTTAGCCATCTGCGACCTGTAGAGACGCAAAATTTTGCGTCTCAAGGGCAGCAAATTGTAATGTCTAACGCTTGGAGACGCAAGATTTTGGATAAATTTGGCGGCACTTCAACCATTGATGCAAGCATCATGGTATTCAGTTTGCACAAATTTTGCGTCTCTACAGACCAGAACATTGAGCATCAGCACTTTTTGTGTAATTCGTCTAATTGGCGTAATTTGCATTGAAAAAACAATGGGATAACTTCTATATCGTTCCTAATATTGTTTTGATTTGGCTTCGCCGAAGCTAAAGGTTCTCGCGCGCAGCGCGATCATCATAAGAGAGATTAGTTTTTCAACGACCTCTTGATCGTGTCCCCAGTAGTCATCCGCTGTAGCTCAATAACAGCGAGATGCAGAAAGAAATATGAGCTGCGATTATTTGTCATTTTTGGTAATTACCATTATCTTTGCAACTCAGAACACTTTTTAAACCCATTAATCCATTACAGCGATGAAAAAGACATTAATAGGAATGGCGATGTGCGCCTTGGCACTTGCCGGGTGTGGAAACGATGACATAATCTTTGACGAGCCTGAACCTGAAATCATTACCGCCGAGAACGACCCCGCTCTCGAGAAACTCGCAAGGAATGTTGGTTTCTATTGTATCAGATATGGGGAACTCGCACGTTGGGAATTTGCCTACCGTGCAGCGGGGCAGTACTGCATCTTCCCCATGACCGAGGCGAGGGCACAGCAACTTGAACAGCTCGACCAACAAGAGGGGGCACCGCTGAGGAGAGCCAATGATTTCTATGACCTTAAAATTTCTGAAATCTTTAGTACTTTTGCAACTCCGGTTTTGGTTAACGATTTCTATGTCGTTACCGGCAGCCGTGACTTCATCACCAGCGATGACTATGTGAGCGACATGTATTTTTTCTCGTACTACAGCTATTACGACTATACCAAACCTGCATTTTTTGTGGTTGACCCACGCATCGTTGTTTGCGTTCCAGACCCCAAGACCAAAGATACAATCCTAAAAGACTACCGCGGGAAACTCACTGAATCAACCCGTGTAGAACAAGGAATGAGTTTGAATGGGGGATATCGGTATGAGTTTGACTGCACGCTTAAGACGTCGGAAGAGGTAATGAACCTGGCGGACAAAATCTACAGGCGTGATGACGTGACATGGGCCGAGGCCGGTTGCTATAAGCAATAATAAATCCGACGTAAGTATATGTGAGACCCGTAGAGGGTGTGTCATAATAACGTCGTTGGTTATTAATCGGCCTTACGGCCGAGAACCTTTAGCTCGGCGAAGCCAAATCAATAAAAATTATTGGCAATGATATAGATACTGGCCCAGCCTATACTCAGGGCGGCAAAACCCTGTGGGGCTGATGCGAATTTCACGAATAATTTTTAGCCATCTGCGACTTGTAGAGACGCAAAATTTGAGCAAACTGAATACCATGATGCTTGCATCAATGGTTGAAGTGCCGCCATATTTATCCAAAATTTTGCGTCTCAAGTCTAGATCAATTAATTTTCTAATATTTTGTGGGGTAACGGGGGGACTCCTGTCCGAAAAATGCAGGCATTTTTCATCCAGGAGCCGTCCCCGGTCGCTGTGGTCGCCCCGGTCGCTGGCGGGTAGGGCCTCGCCTTGGCGTGGCCGCAATGAGGCAAGCAAAACAGAGAGGAGGTGCATCATTGGGACGGGTCTTTGTGATGGCACTTTTGGGGTGGTAACAGCATCGGGGGAGGTGCATCATTGGGACGGGTCTTTGTGATGGCGTCGCTTTGCTTTGGCCATCAAAAGAACGCGTCCCAGCTGATGGCACCCGTGCTGCCCTAGAGTGCGGATGCCCCCCCCTAAACTCTAACCTCTAAACTCTAAACTGCGGGCGCCAGGCCGCATATTTGCGGATGCCCCCCTCTAAACTCTAACCCCTAAACTCTAAACTGCGGGCGCCAGGCCGCATATTTGCGGATGCCAATTTGTTTAATTGGCGAAATTCGTAGTTTATTATCGGCCACGCCAAGGCGAGGCCCTACATCCTGCGGATTCTCCTCTGATGCGTTTTACCGGATAGCCTATAATTGATTTTCTAATATTTTGTGGGTACGGGAAAGGGGGGTGACAGATAAAACGAGACGGGAAGCCTTCTATCAGGCGTCCCGTCTCTACAGGTAATAGATGATATGTTAAGAAACTGTAATAATTTTCAGTTTGTTAGATACCTCTATCGGGTGATAACATTAATGCGTCAGGATGTAGTCAATCAGGGCATTGATGTCGGCGATGTTCACCTCACCGTCACGGTTCACGTCACCCCTAGGACTCTCGTCGCCAGAGAGGATCATGTCGATGGTGGTGTTCACGTCACCAATGTTCACCTCGCCGTCACCGTTTACATCGAAGGGATTGTCGGGCTCCTCACCCTGAGTGAACTTGTAATCCAAGTAAGCACCGGGGAACTCGAAGCGAACTACGGCCTCACGATAAGGAACACCTGCGGGCAGGGGCTCGGCAACAACCTTGGCGTTAACCTCGTTGTTGAACTCGCCGTCCTCCTCACCGTCGGTGAGCTCGATGCTCAGCCAGTCGGGAACGTCGTCACCGTTGCAGGTGAGGGTCCAACCCTCGTCAACGCTGGGAACCCAAGCGAAGAACTCGATGCTCTCGGTAATCAACTGCTGCTGGCCATCATCATAGAGGACTTTCCTCATCAGACCACCCTCATCGGGGAACTTGTACTCACCATCCTCAATCGAGTAGCCGAAGGTCAGGAACGGGTTCTCGATATCGAGCAGGATGGAGAAACCGGTCATCATCGCACCACTGGTGAAGAAGTTGTTCAGACCAGCCCATACATAGTCACCGCTGAAGGTGCCGTCGTCGTTGTTCAGACCATACTTGAGGTAAGCCAGCTCACCGAAGCCCTCGTCGTGCTGAGTATCGGAGCTGATCATAGCCGAGAAGTTCTTCAGGTTCTCCATGCCCTCGTCGTTGTAACCGTCGATGACAACGAGAATGTCGTCTTCGATGGTGGGGGTAAACTCAACCTCAAGGCCATCCTCCTCATCATAGATGGTGAAGACGATGTACTCGTCGGTCTCGGGGGTCAGCGTAGCGCGACCGGTAGCAATGAGCTCACCGGGCTCTTCGGGCAGAGCAACCTCATCATCGGGAATGTAAGCGGGAATACCACCGTCGATCTTGTAGATCTTACAGGTCATGTCCACCTGGTCAATAACCTCGATATCGGTAGCGTCGAGAACGACACGCTTGAGCAGATAGGGATGGCTGGGCTTCTCAAAAGCCTGGGCAATACCGTCGATGCGCAGCGTGCGCTTGGCACCGGTCTCGGAGTTGGTAACGGTACCACCGTTCTTACCGAACCAGAAACCGCTCTCGTTGTTACCGTAGGGGTCGATACCGCTGTAGTAGGTGAAGGGCACATCTTGGTCGTTCTGGAAACCGCCCCAACAGAAGTTCTTGGACGAAACCAGGACAGCACCACCCTCTTCGACGTCGCTGAACATAGCAGCAGCACTGGGGGCAGCCATAATGTTTGACGCATACTTTTTGCCCTGGTAGTTACCCTGCAAGAAGTAATCATACCACTTGTCACCGTCCATTACATTCAGTACGGGAACCGAGTCAAGCTCGTAGCCATAGGTATACTCTACTACCTTACCCTCGAGGGTCTCCCATGCGTCTTGACCGTTACCTGCATAGTACTGGAAGTCCCACTCATAAACGGTGTTGGGAGTTTCAGCATCATAGATAGCCTCGAACGTGTAGGGCACGTAAGGCTTGGTGGCAAAATAGGGAGCGAAAGCGATACCGCTCGACGAGCCGTCGGGCTCCATGAACATCGAGCCGGGATACATACCGGCGGGACGGTTGTAATATGCATCGTGATATTCAACCTTCTTGGGACCCTTTACCACGGGAGCACCAGGGGTGCGCATCTGTGCAACTTCAAGCTTGGGAGCAGGAATAGCACGAGTCTCGGGACGAGCAACCTTCTGGGGAGCCGATACCTTGAGCTGAGCACTGGCCGAAGTCACCATGAGTGCAGCAGCAGCTAAAAGTAAAACCTTTTTCATAAAAAAACGTTTGAATTAAGTTTTGGTTAATAAATATTGATTAATCTTTTTTCGTTTCAATCAAAATAACGGAACGGCCAGGGTTGTCAAGCCATCGGCACGCATGCCCTGGCCGTCCGGTATAGGTCATCTCATCTTACTGGATGTTCCAGATGATATAGTTGTTGCCTTGCTCCATCTTCATGTTCACGGGAGCGAGCAACGAGTTGGCGCTCAGGTTGAAAGTACCGGCCAGCGCATCGGCAAAGGCGCGCATCGACGGAACCTTAGTAGCATAGAGCTCACCAGCCTGGTCACCCTCGCCCACGGTCATCTTGACCTGGGTATCGCCCTGGGGCTCAAGGGTCACGTAGTAAGTGGGATTGATCTTGGTAGCACCCTTCTTAACGTTGAACGTCACAGCAAACGACGACTTGGCAGCCACGTAGGCAAGCTGGATATAGACGAGCGTTGACTTGTTATAGGCCGTCAACTCGCTGGCGATCTGAGGCAGGAAGCCGGCATAGACGCCGCCAATGTTGGTCAGGTCGGCACGCCAAGTGAGCCTTGAGTTAGAGATGATGGAACTCAACGGGTCGGCGGTCATGGTCGTCTCGTTGTCGTCGCGGCACAGCAGCGAGCCATCGGGCTGACGGATGAAGTTCTTGATCGTGTAACCGTCGAGGGTCACAGGATTCATGAACGACAGACCGTCATGAGTGATGATCACGTTGTAGGTCTCGGAGGTGGAGATTTCGTCAGCGCCCTCACGGAAGACCTTCAGGATGCTCGTAGCACCGTCCTTAACGATCCAGCGCACGCCATTCGGCAGGTTGATGTAAACCTGAGGAATCTTGGCATTGAAGAAGGAGTCGGCCATAGCGATTACCTCGCCCATGTAAACCTCATCGTCAACATTGGGGCTAACGCGGGTCATGATCATGTCGATGCCATACTTCTTGCCGGTGATATAGAGCGTATCGTTGGAATACTTCATCAGGTCGAACTCATAGTCACCCTCGTGGCCGTAACCGGTCTCGTCATCGGCCTCGGTATCGGTGCTGGGGATGTCCTCGGGATCAGCGAACAGGTGGAAGTACTTGTTGAAGCTGTTGAACGAGAGCACGGGTCCGTTGTCGGTGATTACATCCCACAACGAGGTCTCGCTGCCATAACCGATGGCACCGAAGTTCTTGCCCTGGAGCAAGCCAATCCACTGGTTCTCGCCCGAGATGGTAACCGAACCGTTCTTGTCGAACGTCATCAAGTAGATGTAACCAGGCTCGTCGGCATTGGCATAATACTCCATCTGCCACTTGCCGCCCTTGTCGGTGAGGATGTCGATGTACTCGGCTTTCTTGTTGTCGAGACGTGCGATGGCATCCTCGTCAAAGATCTCGTCAATCTCGTTCTTGCAGGAACTCAGCATGAGCGAAGATAACGCGACGAGCGATAAAAGCGATATATTTAAGAACTTTTTCATTTTCTTTTCATCGTGATTTACTGGTGAAACATTTATTGATTATAGCCACCGGTGACCATCTTGCGCAGGTTAGCGATATCGTAGTCGGCCTGGCGGGTCTGGACCTCGTTGCGGAGTTCGTCCAGATCGACATTCCAAGCGTCCTTGAGCCAGCTGCGTGCAATCTGTACCTTGTGCAGGATAGCTTCGGCGCCATCGATACCATCCTTATCCTCTACGTCATAGACCACAATGCGGTTGCCCTCGGGGTCGGTGAAGTTGCGCCAGTACTTGTGTACGGTGCCATCCTCATCGGTCACGGTGAACACGTCACGGTCATAGATATAGGTGGGTTCGTTGGTCACGTCGTTGTTCTTGTAGTAATAGTAGCTGAAGAACTCGCTGGTCACATCGTCCTCATCTCCCGAGGTCCAGCCACGGCTGGCCATGTCGAGGATGCGGTTCCACTGTGCATCGGTCTTAACGATATAGTTGGCGATGGTCTCGGCAAAGTCCTCACGGAACTCACTCGAAGCATAGGTCGTCACAAATCCGAGCGAAGCCACCTGACCCTCGCTGCGGTCCTGCCAGTTGTTGCTGTCATAGTGACCGATCGAGATGGTGTTGAACTCGTTGGGATAGGTCTTGGTCTGGTGGAGGATGTGAGCGAACTCGTGGTGCATCGTCTTGAAGTAGTACTCGTTCATCATGTCAGGATTGTTGATGAACATGTTCATGGCGTTAACCTTGAACAGCGATACCTTGATACCACCCTCGGCAAGACCGACGATCTCGGTACCCGAAGTCGGGTTATAGGCGGGAGAGCCGACGAGCAGGATGATGCGGGGACCATAGCTCTTGAGGAACTCCTTGCCAGCAATCTTGTCATACACGTCGAACCACAGGTACTTGCACAGTACAGCCAGGTCGATTGAGTTCTCGTAGGTGGCGGGCACCAGGTTATAGTTCATGTTGGTGCTGATGTCCGGCATCTTGTACAGGAACGTCAGGTTGTACTTCTTGAGATAATTCTCCAGCAGGAACGTGTCGAGCTGATAGGTGTAGGACGTGGGGTCGAGCGTCTCATCAACATCAGGGAAGATGGTCGGTCCCAGCTTTTCCTCACCGCACGAGGAGAGCGACATGGCCGCTACTGCCACGAGCAATAATGCTGAAATATAATATTTGATCTTTTTCATAGTCATTTAATGTGATGAGAGTTAATTGGAAACGCGAACATTCTCACTGCTCGAAATAGCGACATAGCTATTCTCGGCCTTAGTAGTCGTACGGGGGTTAGGAGTCAGACCTGCGCCGATAACCTCGTCGGGAATCTGGATGGCGTAGCGCGGGTCAAGAACCTCGAGGGTGTAAACGTCGCTGATACCCATAGTGTGCTTGATCGAGAAACCGAAGCGCTTGATGTCGAACCAGCGGTTACCCATGTGAACCTGCTGGATGCGGCGGAAGTGCTGTACGCACTGCATGTAGGGCTCGATCTCGTTGGTCATGTGGTACTTCTCGCTCGGGCAAACCTCGTCGATGTTGAACTTCATCACGATGTTGTAACCGGGGTCGCTACGGTCGGGGTCGCTGTAGTAGCTGTAGAACTGCAGGATCTGGTCCTTGGTCAGCGGCACCATGTTGTAGTTGCGGGACTCGTCCTCGGAGATGTGCTCCTGGTTCCAGATGTACAGGTCGTCGAAGGCTGCATCGATGTTGCCCAGGAACAGGTTGGCCTCGGCACGCATGAGCAGGGTCTCCTCGGTGGTGAACTCGGCACGGATCTCGTGGCAATAGCCGATGCCCGAAATCTTGTCGGTGTACTCAAACTGCTCGAAGCAGTTGCCGGCGAAGTAGGCACCGTACTCCTGGCCACCTGCGCTACCGCAGACGCCATTGAAGCAAGGCATCATCGCAAATTTCTCCTTGGTCTTGGAGTTCTGGTACTGGCAACGGCGCCAAGACGGACCGGGGCCCTGGATCGTGCCGCGCTTAGCGTCACGGTTGCAGGTGAAGCGGTAGCCCAGGAAGCGGCGCCACCAGGTGCTGTAGTTGGTGAACAGCTGGAAGTTGCAGGGACGGTCGATGCTGGTGAAGTAGCGGCCGATGTCACTGATGTAGTAGAAGTCGTCCTGCCACCAGCCGTCGTTGAGCATGGTGCTGGGATCATTACCCTTGAAAGCGGCCGTAGCATATTGTACCACCTTCTCATAGTCGCGCTTCATCAGGTAGAAGCGGGCGGCAAAGGAGTTGGACGAGGCCACGTTGAAGTGGTTCTTGGGCACCTTGTAGTATTCGTCGGTGATATACTTCAGACCCAGCTGAAGGTCTTCCTCGATATGGTTGTAGGTCTCCTCAAGGGTACCACGGTCATACTTCGGGTCGAGCTCCTTCTCGGGAAGGGTGGTATAAGGAATACCGGGCAGCGTAGCGCTGATGGTGGCACCACGATAGGGCATACAGAAGATCTGGGCCAGGATGAAGTGGTGATAGGCACGAATCATGTAGGCCTCACCCTTGATGGCGTCCATACGAGCCTGCTGCTCGGGGGTAATGGGCTCACCCTCGATCATACCGGTAGCTTCAAACTCGTCGGTCTTCTCGAGAACGGCGTTGGCAACGGCGATAGCGCCGTAGCAAGCGTTCCAGATGCCCGAAGGCGTATCACTGTTGGAGATGTCGAGGTCGACATCCTGCCAAGCATAAACCTGCTCGTCGGCCTGGCTGTAGAAGCCCAGGTGGTAGCGCACACCCTCGGAACCAGCCATGTTGCTGGGGGAGTTGTTGTCAATCACGTTGTCGCTGGACAACTCACCGACGAGGGCATAGTTAGCATCCATGTAACCTGTGACGAGCAGCTGCTGCAGCTGGTCAAGGTTCACCAGATAGACGCGGGTATCGGGAACTGTGTCAAGGAAGTCCTTGCAAGAGCTCAAACCGATCAGCGCCACTGCGATAAATAAAATTTTATATCGTAATTTCATAATCTTTATATTATATATAATGTGTAACAACTATCGATTACATACCCAGACGCAAGGTGAGGGTGAACTGCTTGGGGTTGGGCGAAGCCACACCACCGCTGTTGAAGAACTCAGGATCCTGGCCGTTGAGCTTCTTGTCGGCGTAAAGCAGGCAGATGTTGGTTGCCGCAAACTTGATAGAAGCGGTGTTCAGGCGCAGGTGAGAGATCACCGACTTGGGCACGTCGTAGGTGAGCGAAACCTCCTTGAGGCGGATGAAGTCACCGTTGGCGATGCGGGCAGTGCTGTAATTGTAGGCGTTGTAAGCCATGCTCAAGTAGTTGTTGGAGTAAACCTGACGACGCGAAGCGATGGCAGGAATGTCGGTGAGAGCCTCGTCACCGGGCAGAGCCCAGCGGTTCTTGAAGTCCTTGGTGAAGGAGGTCAGGTCGCTGTAACCAGCACCGAAGACGGGATCCAGACGCAGCTTGTTGCCGAAGGAGTAGGTCATGAAGACGTTCAGGTGGAATCCCTTGAAGTCAAACATGTTACCGAAACCGCCAGTGTAGGGAGGATCAACCGGGCCCTCATACTTGAGGAAGTCCAGAGCCTCGTGCTCCTGGAAGTTCACACCCACGTTAGAGATGCTACCGGTCTCGTCATAAACGAGGGGCAGACCGTGGCTGTCAAGACCAGCGAAGGGGATCGAGAAGATGGCACGGTGGGGATAGCCCTCGAGGGGGAAGCCACTACCGGTCACCAGGTCGATGACGCGCGAGCGGGATTGCAGCTTGGAAATCTCGGTCACGGCATAGGAGAAGGTAAGGTCGGTGCTCCATCCGAAGCCGCCGGCACGCTTGGGCTCGATGTTGCGTGAAGAGATGGTGAACTCGACACCATGTGACTTCATCTCGGCCACGTTACCATACTTGGAAGTGATACCACCGACACCCTGGGTGCGGATCAGACCAATCAGGTCATAGTTGTTACGGAAGTACCAGTCGAAGACGATGTTGATGCGGTTCCACAGGAAACCGAGGTCAACACCGAGGTCGAACTCGTGCTTTTTCTCATAGGTGAGCTCGCTGTTGCCCAGACCTGCCAGATACAGACCGGTCTCATAGGCATCGGTCTCCTGGCGCCAGGGACGGGTGGGATAATAGAGGGCCTCGGCATTGGCATAGCCCGAGGGGCCGCTCTCACCGGTCAGCGAGTAGCTCAGACGCAGCTTAGCGTAGGAAAGGGTACCCTTCTGGTAGAGACCCATGTTCTGGAAGAACGGCTCGTCATAGACGTTCCATGCAGCCGAGATGTTCCAGGTGGGGAGCCAACGGCTCTGTTCGGTCTTACCCATGAGGTTAGAACCCTCATAGCGAACGGTTCCGTTCAAGACGTAACGGCCGAGGAGTGCGTAGTTGGCGTTGGCAAAGTAAGCCATGTTGCGGCGATGGGTGTTACCCACGCTGTAGTAAGCGCCATTCTCTTCCTGCATCTGCTTGAAGAGCTTGTAGTTGAGTGCGGGCAGGTTACCGTTGTCATACACGACGCCCCATGCCTCGAACGACTGGTAGAAACGGTCAACACGGCTTGCCTCCATACCGGCGAACACGTTGAACACGTGTCTGCCCTCGGCAAACTCCTTATAATACTGTCCAGTTGCACGGAAGTCGAAGGTCTTCAGGCTGTTCTTCGAGAAGAAGAGCATACCTCCCTCCTCCATAACGCTCTCGGGCAATGCGTTGGGCACGTCGATATCGGTATAGAGGTAGGTGTTGGACGAACGGATGATTGCGTTCTCGGGGATGATACCAGCGCGGTAGGCGTTGGCCTGGTTACTGTTCTCGAGCACGTAGTGGTTCTGCTCGGAGTTCACAGTACGCATCGAACCCAGCAGGTTGAACTCCAGCGACTGGTCCTGCTTGATAATGGGCTTGATGTTGAGCTCACCCTGGAACTTCAAGTCGGTCACCTCGACGTCGATGTAGTTGGACTGCAGCTCATCAAAGATGTTGAAGCTGGTGTAGTTGCGGATATAACGCCTGTTGGGGTCAAGGGTGCGTGCAGTGTTCAACGCGAAGCTGTAGGGGTTGATATCAAAGTCACGCTTTACCTCACCGTAAACGACGTCGACATTCTGGCTCAGGGTACCGGGAGCCTTCTGGTCACGGTAGCTGTTGCTGTTCAGAATCTTGATCTTGATCTTGTCGGTCAAGTTGTAGATAGCGTTGGCGTTAAAGGTGTAGCGCTCAACGCGGCTGCTCTTGTACCATCCCGGGTCGGCCATTACCGACATCGAGGTGTAGAAGGAGCCCTTGTCAGTACCACCCGACACGCTGACGGCGTGGTTCTGCATGATGTTGTTGTTGAACAACAGGCCAAACCAGTCGGTGTTGCGAAGCTCGGCTTCACGCAGGTACTGGTTGCGAGCGTTCTGGGTGTTGGGCAAGCCATAACCGGTAGCGGGATCGTAGGTGTCCATCAGGGTGTACATCTGACCGTAGATACCCGAGGTGGTGCTGTTGACCAGGTTGGCATACTCGAGCCATCCCTTCTGCTCCATCTCGCGCAAGATACTCATCTGCTCCTGAGAGTTGCAGATGTTGAAGTCGCGGTAGTTGGGTTTCAAGCGGTAGGTGAACTCACCCGTGTAGTTAATCGAGGTCGAACCCTTGCGACCCGTCTTGGTGGTGATAACGATCACACCAGCGTTAGCCTTAGCACCGTAGATTGAGGTGGCTGAACCATCCTTCAGAACCTGGAAGCTCTCGATATCGTCGGCGTTCAGACCGGCGACAGCCGATGCGATCAGCGTGGTAGCGTCACCCGACGAGAGGTCGTCGGCGCTGATGTCCACGTTGTCCTCCAGGATCACACCATCAACGACCCACAGGGGCTTGGAGCTACCGTAGATTGAGGTAGCACCGCGCACGCGGATCTTGGGTGCCGTACCAAAGGTACCCGACACGTTCTGCACCTGTACACCCGAGACGCGGCCCTCAAGACCACGGCTGACGTCAGCCACACCCGAGAGTTTTGTCTTCTCGGCGTCGACGCTCTGGGTTGCACCGGTAAAGAGTCGTTTATCCACCTTCTGGTAACCAGTGACAACGACTTCGCCAAGTACCTCACCCTTAGGCTTCAAGACAATCTTCATGCCAGCCGAAGCGGCAACGATGGCGTCTTCATAGCCTACATAGGTGACTTTAATCTTTGTGCCTGCAGGCACATTCAAAGTGAAATGACCGTCAAAGTCGGTAGCGACGCCGTTCTTAGGATTGCTCTGCTGAACGACCGATGCTCCGATGACCGGTTCGTTGTTCTCGTCTAACACAGTACCACTGACCTGGGCCGTAACACCAAGCGTGGCAAGTGCCATGACAAGGAACAAGAGTAAATGTTTAAGACTCATAAATTTTAGTTTAATTGATTAATTGTTATTGGTTTTAATAGTTTACTTCGCTTGTGTTTACCCATCTTGTACTCAATTTTAGGCCTCAAAACGCAAAACCTCCACAGGCATGAAACGGCATTAATCCCAAGCCTGGGTCGAATCCATACACAATCCCTACAACAGATTGATTATCTACAGTTTCTTGTTTCTTAACTTCACATCTTCATAAAGATAGGCTCGCAAAGTTAATATTAATTTTTAATAAATAATGTATTTATGTCAAAAACTTTTCATTTTTTTTGTCACAATGCCACGTTCAAAATGCCAAAACGCTGATTTATAACATTTTAACTATTAAAAAACGTCAAAATCAGCCTAAAATACTGATTATCAGTGATTTAATGCAAAAATTGCGCTAATCGGCGAAAACTTACCGATTTCAGCAGGGTAAAATATCGGCTGGAAAGAGGATTTTTAGCCCGTACTGGCCCATTTATTCGGCGAAAGGCAGTAACTTTGCACAGCCCGCCTCCAAAAGGGCGGCGCCATCGATATGGAAATCGTATATGAAGACAACCACATCATCATCGTCAACAAGAGCGCCGGCGAGCTCGTGCAGGGCGACCGCACGGGTGACCCCACCCTCATCGACACGGTGAAAGCCTGGATCAAGGAGAAATATGACAAACCCGGGAACGTGTTCCTGGGCGTGACGCACCGCATCGACCGCCCGACCTGCGGTCTGGTGGTGATGGCCAAGACCAGCAAGGGGCTGACGAGGATGAACGAGCTCTTCCGCAAGGGGGAGGTCCACAAGACCTACTGGGCCGTGGTCGGCAACCAGCCGCCCAAGCAGGAAGACACGCTCACCCACTACCTCAAGAGCGTGGAAAGCAATAACAAGACCCACGTGAGCATCGTGCCGCGCGAGGGACACCAGAAGGCGGTGCTCAACTACCGCGTCATCGCCGCCAGCCAGCGCTACTGGCTGCTCGAGGTGGACCTGATCACCGGCCGCAAGCACCAGATCAGGGCCCAGCTGTCGGCCATCGGCTGCCCCATCAAGGGCGACCTCAAGTATGGCGCCCCGCGCAGCAACCCCGACGGCGGCATCTCGCTGCAGGCCCACCGCATCCGCTTCACCCACCCCGTCAGCGGCAAGGAAATCGACATCACCGCCCCGCTGCCCGACGACTTCCGCCGCCTGGGCTTTGACATGTGAGGAAAAAAAGTTATCTTTGCGGCATTGAAATCAACTATTAACAAATAATTTTATCAAATCAAGCTTATGGCAAACAACCCTGAATTCCGCTATGCGCCCATGTTCCAGTTGGGCAAAGATGACACCGAATACTACAAGCTCACCAGCGACTACGTGTCGGTGGGCGAGTTTGAAGGCAAGCCCATCCTCAAGATTGAGCCCGAGGCACTGACGATGCTTGCCCAGCAGGCCTTCCGCGACGTGAACTTCCTGCTGCGCCGCTCCCACAACGAGCAGGTCGCCAAGATCCTGCGCGACCCCGAGGCCAGCGACAACGACAAGTATGTGGCCCTGACGTTCCTGCGCAACGCCGAGGTGGCCGCCAAGGGCCAGCTGCCCCTGTGCCAGGACACCGGCACGGCCATCATCCACGGTGAGAAGGGCCAGCAGGTGTGGACCGGCTTCTGTGATGAGGAAGCCCTGGCTCGCGGCGTGTACAACACCTACACCCAGGAGAACCTGCGCTACTCGCAGAACGCCCCCCTGAGCATGTATGAGGAGGTGAACACCCGTTGCAACCTGCCCGCCCAGATCGACCTGGAGTGCACCGAGGGCATGGAGTACCACTTCCTGTGCGTTACCAAGGGTGGCGGCAGCGCCAACAAGACCTACCTGTACCAGATGACCAAGGCCGTCCTCAATCCCGGCACACTGGTTCCCTTCCTCGTTGACAAGATGCGCACCCTGGGCACGGCAGCCTGCCCGCCCTACCACATCGCCTTTGTCATCGGCGGCACCAGTGCCGAGAAGAACCTGCTCACCGTCAAGCTGGCCTCGACCCACTACTATGACAACCTGCCCACCACCGGCGACGAGACCGGCCGCGCCTTCCGTGACGTCGAGCTCGAGAAACAAGTGCTCGAGGAGGCCTACAAGATCGGCCTGGGCGCCCAGTTCGGCGGTAAATACATGGCCCACGACGTGCGCATCGTGCGCCTGCCGCGCCACGGTGCCTCCTGCCCCATCGGCCTGGGCGTGAGCTGCAGTGCCGACCGCAACATCAAGGCCAAGATCAACAAGGACGGCGTGTGGATCGAGAAACTCGACGACAAGCCCACCGAGCTGATTCCCGAGGAGCTGCGTCAGGCCGGCGAGGGCGACGGCATCAAGATCGACCTGGACCGTCCCATGAGCGAGACGCTCGCCATCCTCGACAAGTATCCCGTATCGACCCGCCTGTCGCTGAGCGGAACCATCATTGTGGGCCGCGACATCGCCCACGCCAAGTGGAAAGAGCGCTATGACCGCGGTGAGGGCATCCCCCAGTACATCAAGGATCACCCCGTGCTGTATGCCGGTCCCGCCAAGACGCCCAAGGGCATGCCCTGCGGCTCGATGGGCCCGACGACGGCCAACCGCATGGACCCCTATGTTGACCTGTTCCAGAGCCTGGGCGGCAGCATGGTGATGATTGCCAAGGGCAACCGCAGCCAGGAGGTGACCGACGCCTGCAAGAAGCACGGCGGCTTCTACCTGGGCAGCATTGGCGGCCCCGCTGCCATACTCTCGCAGGAGAGCATCAAGAGCATCGAGTGCATCGAGTATCCCGAGCTGGGCATGGAGGCCGTTTGGAAAATCCGCGTCGTGGACTTCCCCGCCTTCATCCTCGTGGATAACAAGGGCAACGACTTCTTCAAGAAGATCGGCCTGTAAGCGACGCCGCGAACCCACTGATTAATAACAACTTCCGCTGCCGGTTTTCCCACCAGCAGCGGATTTTTCATTTCGTTTGAACCCTGCGGGGCCAATGCGAATTTCACCCTAACTTTGGTGACCCTGCGGGGCCAATGCGAATTTCACCCTAACTTTGGTGACCCTGCGGGGCTAATGCGAATTTCACGAATTTAACTAATATGGTGCTCGCATTTTTCATCCAGCAAGACTCGAGGGGACGGTTCTGCAGTCCGAAAAATGCTCGCATTTTTCATCCAGCAGAACCGTCCCCTTGGCGATCGTTGTTTCAAGCGGATGCCTAAAAAACTTGGTGGATTGGGGGCTTTGTGTGGGGTAAATGGCAGGGAAAAGGGGGCTAAACACTACTGTTTTCAGTAAAAATATGTTAAAAAACACATTTTTTGGGCCTAGACTATTGCCATGTCAAGAAAATATACTACTTTTGCACTCGCAAATTGCGGGATGGAGCAGTGGCAGCTCGTTGGGCTCATAACCCAAAGGTCGTCAGTTCGAGTCTGGCTCCCGCTACTAACCGAAGAGGTCAAGCATGATGCTTGGCCTCTTTTTCTTATGTGTTTTGGATGTTTTTTGACGTTTTTTGTCATCGTGTTTGCACGCATGAGAAATATTGCGTAAATTTGCTAGACCAATCAACCAAACACGACAAGATGAAAAAGATAGCAGTACTTTTTGAGGGTGACATCAACAGGCGGCTGGGCGTGTTCAATGCGGTGATCAACCGCGTGAAGCACCTTCAGCAGGTGGCCGACTACAAGATTGACGTGTATATGCTACAGGTCTATGATGGTTGGCTGATGCGCCGATTCAGGCATACCAAGAAGGTGGATTTCCGCCCCGACGAGATCACCGCCGACGGGGTGAAGATCCACATCACCTGGTTCAGGCGCCGCTGGCTCGACGCCATCATGCACCGCCTGTTCCACAAGCCACCGCGCCTGTTTCTCAAGCGGCTTCACAAGCTAGGCTGGGAGATGCGCGGTCACGACCTGGTGAGCGCCCACGACCGCATCATGGGCCACGTGGCAGTGTTTGCCGGCAAGAAGCTGCATATCCCCAGTTTCATCACCTGGCATGGTGCGAGCATCTATACCGACCCACCCCGCGACCCGATGATCAAGGAGCTGACTATCAAGCTACTGCACAAAGCCACCTGCAACTTCTTCGTCAGCCAGGGACTGCTCGACAAGGCCCATGCCGAGCTCACCGACGGCTTCCCCGCCGAGGTGCTGCTCAACGGCGCCAGTGCACAGTTCCACCGCTACGATGAGGGCCGCCGCGCCCAACTGCGTGAAAAATACGGCGTCACCGACGACGCCAAGGTCGTCGCCTTTGTCGGCCGCTTTGAGCCGGTCAAGAACGTCACCCTGCTGCCCGAAATCTACAAGGAGATCGAGCGCAAGCACGGCCACCGACTGACGTTCTGGGCCATCGGCGACGGTGTGCAACTCGACGAGACGCGCAGGCTGATGGCAGCCAAGGGCGTGAAGTGCACCTTCACCGGCAAGGTGCCTCCCGAGGAGATCCCCGACATGCTCAACTGCGTTGACCTGCTCGTGCTGCCCAGCAGTCTCGAGGGACTTCCGCTCGTGGTCATCGAGGCGCTGTCCTGTGGCGCCCATGTCGTCGCCACCAATGTCATCGGCACCGCCGAGGCCGTCGGCCGCGCTAACGCCATCGACCTGGGAGACGCCTTTGTGGACCGTTTCACGACCCGTGCGGCAGAGCTCCTCGCCGGCGGCATCGACCAGCAATTACCGCCCGAAGTGAGCTGGACAGCGACCGCCATCAAGGAAAATCGGATATATCACAGTTACTTGGACAAAATCTAATTGATTCACAGATTATTCTAATATCATCCTTCAAGTAAAAATTTATATAAAAACATAGCAGTTGCACTTTTATTGACGATTTGTAATTTTACTATCGCTATCATCTGATAATCATTGTGAATAAATCGTAACATTAAAGTGATTGTTTAATTAGTCAAAAATATGCCTACTTTTGCCGAAACATTGCTGCCTCTTGCCCTACCCGGCACCTATACTTACCGTGTTCCTGACGGGTTGCGGCTGTCCATCGGCATGCGTGTTTTGGTACCCTTCGGCCGCAAGAAAATCTTCACGGCGATTGTCACCTCGCTGCACGACAAGGAGCCCCGGGGATATGACGTGAAGGAGATTTTAGGCACCCTTGACGACAAGCCCATCCTGCGTCATCCTCAGCTGGAATTCTGGCAATGGATAGCCGACTACTACCTCTGCTCGATGGGCGAGGTCTATAAGGCCGCCGTGCCGTCGGGGCTGAAGGTCGAGAGCGAGACCACCATCAGCGTCAACCCCGACTTCGAGGAAAGTCAGCCCGGGCAACTGACCGACCGCGAACGTGTCATCCTGGACTTCACGGCGCAACGCGGACGCGTCCAGATTGCCGAGATCGCCAAGGCAACGGGCTTCAAAACCGTGGAGCGCAGCGTGAGCCACCTGCTGGACATGGACGCGCTGCACGTGAGTGAGCGAGTCATCGACAATTACCGCCCCAAGACCGAGCCATGCGTCCGCCTGACTGTTTCCCGCACCGACGAACAGGCTCTGCACCAGTACTTTGACCAACTCAAGCGTGCGCCCAAGCAGGAAGCCCTGCTGCTGGCCTACCTGGATTTGTCCCGCTGGCTGCAGAAAGGCGAAGTGCGCGAGGTGAGCAAGGAAAACCTGCTCAAGCGCGCCGGCGTCAGCGCAGCCGTGTTGCACGAGGCGGTGAAACGCGGCATGTTTGAGATCTATAAAAAGGAAATCAACCGTTTTGCCGAGTTGGGCAGCGTGCTTGAGGAGCCGCCCGTGTTGAGCGACGAGCAACAGCGCGCCTACACCGAGATTCACCAGTCGATGCGCGAGCACGCCATCACCCTGCTGCACGGTGTGACCAGCAGCGGCAAGACGTCAGTGTATATGCACCTGATCAACAATGCCTTGCAACTTGGCAAGCAGGTGCTCTACCTCGTGCCCGAGATCGCACTGACGACCCAGCTGACAAGGCGCCTGCGCCGCGTGTTCGGCGACCGGCTGCTGATATATCACTCACGCTTCAGCGACAACGAGCGCGTGGACATCTGGAAACGGCTGCTCGACAGCCGCGAGCCCTGCGTAGTCATCGGCGTGCGCTCGTCGGTGTTCCTCCCCTACTCCAACCTGGGCCTGGTTATCGTCGACGAGGAGCACGACAGCAGCTACAAGCAGCAGGACCCCGCCCCACGCTACAACGGCCGTAATGCGGCACTGGTGCTCGCCCAGATGCACGGCGCCAAGACCGTACTGGGCTCGGCAACGCCCGCCATCGAGGTCTATCACCTCGCTCTCGAGGGGAAATACGGGCTGGTGAAACTGCTCACGCGCTACGGCGACATCCAGATGCCCAAGGTCAAGGTCATCGACACGATTGCCGCCCGCAAACGTCGCGAAATGAGCGGCCTGTTCAGCAACGAGCTCATCGCCGACTGCCGCCAGGCGCTCAAGAACGGCGAGCAGGTCATCCTGTTCCAGAACCGCCGCGGCTACTCGCCGATGGTGCGCTGCAAGGAATGCGGCTGGGTGCCCAAGTGCGAGAACTGCGACGTGTCGCTCACCTTCCATAAGCACAACCACAGCCTCGTGTGCCACTACTGCGGCTACACCATCCCGCTGCCCGACTTGTGTCCCGCCTGCCAACTGCCTGGCATCGAAATCGTTGGCTACGGCACCGAGCGCATCGAGGATGATATCGACGCCGTCTTCCCGGGCGAGAAAATCTCCCGTATGGACCTGGACACGACCAGGAGCAAGAACAGCTATGACCGCATCATCGACGAGTTCTCGCAACAACGCACCAACATCCTGGTGGGGACACAGATGGTGACCAAGGGGCTGGACTTTGACGCAGTGAGCATCGTGGGCATCCTCAATGCCGACACGATGATCAATTTCCCCGACTTCCGCAGCCACGAGCGGGCCTTCGACATGCTGGAGCAGGTGTCGGGCCGCGCCGGCCGTGCCCACAAGCAGGGTCAGGTCATCATCCAGACCAGCCAGCCCGAGCACGACGTGATCAAGTTTGTCCAGGCCCACGACTACGAGGGATTCTATCAACATGAACTCGCTGACCGGCAGCAGTTTGGCTACCCGCCATTCACCAAGGTCATCAACATCTACCTCAAGCACCGCGAGGACGTCGTCGTGGGTGAGTTGGCCGTGCGTTACAGCGGCCTGCTGCGGCAGGTGTTCGGCTATCGGGTGCTCGGGCCGATGGCACCGTTCGTCGCCAGGGTACAGAACCTGTTTATCCGCCAGATCACCCTAAAAATGGAGACCGCCGCCTCGATGAGAAAGGTCAAGGCCATCCTGCGCAACCTGTACGAGCAGATGATCGCCGCCGACGCCCGCATGAAGTCCGTCAAGCTCTACTACGACGTCGACCCCGTGTAAGGCCCCATGTTCCGAGCCAGAGGCTCGGATTACAAGACAAGACAACAGAGCCCGATACCACATCGTCATCAAGTGTGGCAAAACCCTTTCTTGACCGTGTCAAAACGAAAAAAGAAGGGGGAATGATGGTATATTTGATTTTTTTGGAGTAATTTTGTAGCTTGATTTCAAGAGGTAAATTGTAAATAATTGATAATTAGACGATAATGAAGATTATAGACGGAAAAGCAACCGCTGCGGCCATCAAGGAAGAGATTAAGGCCGAAGTGGACCAAATGATAGCTGCGGGCATGAAGCGCCCCCACCTGGCTGCCGTGCTGGTAGGCCATGATGGCGGTTCAGAGGCCTATGTGAAGAACAAGGTGATTGCCTGTGAGAAGTGCGGCTTCAAGTCGTCACTCATCCGTATGGACGAGGACACGACCGAGGAGCAGCTCTTGGATTGCATCAAGAAGCTGAACGAGGATGACGATGTCGACGGCTTCATCGTGCAACTGCCGTTGCCCAAGCACATCGACGAGCAGCATGTGATCAATACCATCGACTACCGCAAGGACGTGGACGGCATCCACCCGATGAACGCTGGCCGCATGGCGCTGGGTCTTCCCTGCTTTATCTCGGCAACGCCGCTGGGTATCATCACCCTACTCAAGCGTTACAATATCCCGACGTCGGGTAAGAAATGCGTGGTGCTGGGCCGCAGTAACATCGTTGGCAAGCCCATGGCACAACTCATGCTCCAGAAGGAACACGGCGACGCCACGGTGACCGTGTGCCACAGCCATTCGGCAACCCTGAAGGACGAGTGCCGCCAGGCCGACATCATCATCGCTGCCATCGGCCGTCCCAACTTCGTGACCGCCGACATGGTCAAGGAAGGCGCCATCGTCATCGACGTGGGCACGACGCGCGTTGAGGATCCCGAGAGCAAGACGGGTTACCGCCTGAACGGAGACGTGAAATTTGACGAGGTGGCTCCCAAGTGCGAGTACATCACCCCCGTCCCCGGCGGCGTAGGCCCGATGACCATCTGCTCGCTGATGAAAAACACACTCACTGCTGCGCTTAAGCAGCAGCAGTGAGAGATAAGAGATAAGAGATAAAAGATAAGAGATATAGATGGCTGAGAGTTTGACATTAGAAAAGAGCAAAGATTTTGCCATTCGAATCATTAAACTCTATAAATACTTGTGTGATGAGAAACACGAGTACATCTTGTCAAAGCAACTCATGAGATCTGGCACCGCTATCGGGGCCAACCTCACGGAGGCATTATACGGCTTTAGCCGCAAAGACTTTCTGGCCAAGACATCTATCTCGCTAAAAGAGTGCGCCGAGACCAGATATTGGCTAGAATTACTTCACAAGGCCGATTATCTCTCTGATAGCGAATATGACAGCATCTATGACGACTGCGCTGAGTTGATAAAGCTCTTGTCTAGCACAATCATCACAACACGACAAAACGGTACCGAATAACAACTATCAAGAAGGGGCTTCAAAGCATTTGGAGCCCCTCTTTTATCTCTTATCTCTTATCTCTTATCTCTTATCTCTTATCTCTTATCTCTTATCTCTTATCTCTTATCTCTTATCTCTTATCTCTTATCTCTTATCTCTTCGAAGAGTCCTTCGGTGGCGTCGTCGTTGCCGCCGCCGTCGCCGCCTCCGCCGCCGTCATCGCCGCCACCGCCGCCGTGCCAGCCACCGCCGCCACCGCCGTAGTAGCCGGACAGCTCGTCGCCACAGGCGTTGAAGCCTTTGGGGAATTCAAACTTGGTGCTCTGCTTATAGGGCAACGACTTGTCATCGTAAATCCATTTCATGAAGTAACCCAGGATAGGCAAGGCAGCCTCGGCACCCTGACCCATGGCCATGCTGTTGAAGTGGATGTAGCGTTCCTCGCCACCGACCCAAACGCCGGTCACCAGTTCGGGCGTGAAGCCCATGAACCAACCGTCGCTGTGGAAGTTGGTGGTACCGGTCTTACCGCCCATCTCGGCCGTGATGCCGTAGGCGTAGCGCAACCTTGCGCCCGTACCGCCGTCAACGACCTCGGTGAGCATCGAGAGCATCTTCAGGTAGGTGTCCTCGCTCATGATCTCGGTCTGGTTGCCGGTGAACTCGGCGAGCACATTACCGCGGTTGTCGGTGATGCGCGACACATAAACCGGCTCGACACGCATGCCACCGTTGGCAAAGGCCGAATAGGCAGCCACCATCTCACGCAGGGTGATCTCGCAGGCGCCCAGGCTCAATGCCGGCACGGGGTCGAGATAACTCGTGATACCGAAGCTGTGCATCCACTTGGCAAGCTCGTCGGGCGTCATGGTATAGTAGCCGTTGCGCTCAATCCAGTTCTCACGCGTACCGCGCATGAAACCAGCCGAAATCCAGTTCTTGGAGTACTTCAAGGCGTTGCGCAGGTCCATTCCGCCACCGCTACCCTCGTTCTGGGGGTTGTACACCTCATTGTTCCAGATGATGTTGGGGGGACCGCCGGGACGCGTCGAGCACGGGGTGAGACCGCCGAACTCGATAGCCTGGGAGTAAACAAAGGGTTTTACGGTCGAACCAATCTGGCGACGACCCGTCGAAACCATGTCATACTTGAAGAAGCGGAAGTTCGGGCCGCCCACATAGGCCTTGACAAAGCCCGTGACGGGATCCATCGACATCATGGCGCAGCGCAAGAACGACTTGGTGTACAGCAGCGAGTCGAGCGGGGACATCTGCGCGTCAAAGCCACCCTCGTAGTTGAACAGGTGCATCTGGACGGGCTTCTTGAAGTTGTCCATGATTTCGGCATCGCTCATGCCGCTCTCCTTGAGCACGCGGTAACGCTCGCTGTGGCGAATGGCGGCGTTGATGAGCGCCTGCTTGCCGGCGCTGGAGAGCTCGTTCTTGTTGTTGGTGTAAGGATTCTTGGTGCCTCCACGCTCGCGCAGGAACGCGGGCTGGAGGGTCTTGCTCATGTGCTTGTGCACCGCCTTCTCGGCATAATCCTGCATGCGGGAGTCGATGGTGGTGTAGATCTTCAAGCCGTCGGTGTAGATGTCATAGTGTGAGCCGTCGGGCTTGGTGTTCTTGTTACACCAGCCGTACAGCGGGTTCACGGCCCATGCCACCGAGTCGTCGATAAACGCCTGCTGGTTCCACGAGGGATAGTCGCTGCGCTTGGGCTTCTTGGCCGACATCACGCGGCGAAGTTCCTCACGGAAGTAAGGTGCCGGTCCATCGTTGTGGTCAAGTTTCTGGAACTTGATCTCCAGGGGCAGTGCCTGCAGCTGCTGGCACTCGGCCTGGCTCAGGTATCCGGCCTTGACCATCTGCTCAAACACCACGTTGCGGCGTTGACGCGTGCGCTCGTTGTGACGCACGGGATTGTAGTAGGACGGGTTCTTGCACATGCCCACCAGTGTGGCGGCCTCCTGGATGTTCAGGTCCTTAGGCTCCTTGTCAAAATAGACGCGGCTTGCCATCTTGATACCCACGGCATTGTTGAGAAAATCAAACTGGTTGAAGTACATCTTGATGATCTCGTCCTTGGTGTAATAGCGCTCGAGCTTGACGGCAATGACCCACTCGACCGGCTTCTTCAAGGCGCGTTCAAAGATGTTGTGGGATTCGGGCGAATACAGCTGCTTGGCCAGCTGCTGGGTGATGGTACTGCCACCACCGGCGCTTTTCTGTCCCATGATGATGCGCTTGATGATGGCACGGCCGATGGCCTTGACATCGATGCCCGAGTGCTCGTCAAATCGTGCGTCCTCGGTGGCAATCAGCGCGTCGGTCAGGTGGGGCGACATCTCGTCAAAGTCCACATAGATGCGGTTGCTGCGGCTGCGGTAATAGCGGCCCATTTCCACACCATCGGCACTGTAGATGGTCGATGCGAACTTGTCGGTGGGGTTCTTCAGCTGGTCGATGGGCGGCATGTAACCGATCACACCATTGTAGATCAGCACAAACAGCAACACCAACAAAGCCACGAAGATGCCAAAGCCCGTCCACATCTTGCGGGCGATGCTACGGCTCTTGTTTTTTCGTTTTCCAGTAGTCTTTTCGCTCATATTTTAGGTTTTGATATTTACTTTAACAAATTGGTATATAGCCCGTTGGGGTTTCCCGACGAGCCAAAACGTCCTTTTACAATCTGCAAATATAATAAATAGTTTTCAGTTGAAAGTTGTCATGGATAACTTTTTTAGTATTACTTTTGCATTCATGCAATACATCGGTGAACTGATTTCGATAGGTGTTGCCTTCTCGTGGACGGCAACGGCGCTACTCAGCGAGTTTGGCAGCAAGCGTATGGGCAACCTGACGCTCAACGTGTCACGCATGGCCATCACGCTCATCTTCTCGGGCATCCTGTTCTGGGCGATGGGCGGCAGTCCGCTACCCGCCGGTGCCAGCACCGAGGCTTACCTGTGGATGATGCTGTCGGGAGTGGTGGGGTATGTCATCGGCGACTACTGCCTGTTCCAGTGCTATATCATCATCGGCTCGAAGTTCGGCCAACTGTTCATGACCCTGGCGCCCATCACCGCCGCCATCATGGCCTGGTTCACGCTGGGTCAGGAAATCCGTCCGACGGCCATCCTGGCCATGATTGTCACGCTGTCGGGCATCGCCATCAGCGTGCTGGGACGCGGCGACCACCACAAGTTGTCGCTGAAGCTGCCGCTGGCCGGTGTACTGTTCGCCATCGGTGCCGCCGTATGTCAGGGTGTGGGTCTGGTACTGAGCAAGATAGGCATGAACCACTATGAGGCGTCGCTCACGAGCGAGATGCCGGGCTGGCTGCTGCCGTTCCATGCCAATTTCTTCCGCTGCGTGGCGGGAGTGATAGGTTTCATGATCCTGATGGCGTTTAAGGAAGGCTTCAAGCCGCTGGTTGACGGCGTTCGCGACCGCGAGGGCATGACGACCGCCGTGCTGACAACCATCTTCGGTCCTTTCGTCGGCGTGGGCGCGTCGTTGCTCGCCGTGCAATATACCGCAGCCGGCATCGCCAGCACGCTGATGGCGCTGACGCCCATTATCATTATCCTGCCCGCCTACTGGATTTTCAAGCAACCCATCACCGCCAAGAGCATCCTGGGCGCCTTTATCTCGGTGATCGGCGTGTCGCTCTTCTTCCTGCTGTAATCGCGGGGACGTTACCGTGTTGATTCCACGTACTTGATGAGTTTGTAGTTGAAGCGCTCCACGTCGGTGAGACGAATGGGAGCGTTGCCCGACTTGCGCTTGTACCACGGCTGAGCGTCAAAGTAGCGTTGGGTGGCAGGATCCTTGAACGTGTCGCCATAGCGGGCATAGATCTCGCCACGCATCAGCGTGAGAACCTCTTTGGGAAAGAGCCGCAATAAGGTCTCGTTTAACGGCACTACCGAAGCAATCGCCCATTTGCCGTCAAGGCCCTCGAAGGGGGTCTGCACTTTGGTCAGCATGACCTTGTCCCCCTCGTTGCCGATCCTGGGTTCATGGCTCACAAATTTCTCATCATGGCTGATAACCACCTGCAGTCCATCGACTGTGGGGGTGATATTCCACTCCATGGATCCCATGATGGCTGCGGCCCCGCCTCCACCGGGCATTTTGCCCCAATTGGGACTGCTGGGATCGCCCTTGCTCGGTCTCCCATTGCCATAGAGGATGTCCATCGACTTAAAGTCCTGGCTGATGTGATAGCTGTCGAAGAAACCCGGGTCTTTATCATACTTGTAACCCGTGTAGAACGGCATTTTGGGACCAAACACCGCACACGCGCTGTCAGGGGCCTGGTAGTTGCCCATCATGATCAACTGGACAAGGTCGGTCCACTCGTAATTACGTTCTTGCTGCTGCGTGAGACGGTAAAGCACCATAACGGGCTCACCCTGAGCATTCCGTCCCACAAGAACTATGTTTGCGCCCACCTGCTCGACCGTGACTTTCACGCCGGGTTTATCAGCCACCGAGACCACGCGGCCCTGCACCTTGAGTGGCGATATCTCGATGATGTCATTACTTCTATTATAGGTGCTGCTGAAGGCCTCAAAAACGACTTCCTTCTCCTGCGGGTCATAGTTCGACAAATAGGTGTCAATGCCATTGGTCCAAATCAGCAGGCTGTCCTCGTCGAGCAAGTAGCGGTCTATTGACAGCACCTTGCTGTTCTCATGCCGATGGGCCATCGCCGAAGCGATCACATCGGTAAAGTGGTCGGAGGCTTCCCTATAGTCACCGTTGTAGGGGCGAGTATAATTCTCGTGACGAAGCTGGGCCTGTACAGGCATGACACTTACCGTCATCAATGCCGCCATCACGATGATGACAATGGCTAAAGTTGGTTTCTTCATCATGACATTTTACCCTGGAGTTTGTGTCGGGCACAACTGTTTATAAAGGATAAGTCTTTACACGCTTTTCAAGTCACTAAAACTCATTCATGCCTGTAAGGGCCGTGAATCAGTGCCGGGAAGCCCTTATCGGATCCCCGTGATGCCGCAAAAATAATAAAAAAGTTAAATAATCCCGGATTTGGGATGGAGAAAACGCTCGCGACAGGATCAGTTCCTGTCATTTTCAGTTATTGCTCAGCAGCATGCGCTTGAAGGCGGTAAAGCCATTGGGCATTTTCTCGACATGGAGGCTGCCGCCCAGGAAACGTGAAATCTGGGCAGGCATGGGCACGTGTTGCTGGATGATGCCTTCCATGAGCGACTGCAGTTTGGCCGGATGAGCGGTAGCCAGCGTGACACCCGTCTCCCCGCTGGCCAAGTCCTCGCCCATGGCACGATAGGCCACTGCAGAGTGCGGGTCAAGCAGGTAGCCCTCGTCACGATAGGTCTCCAAGATCGTCTCAACAATCTGATTGTCATCGTAGCTGTAGGCGTGGATGTTGCGGCAGATGTTCTCATGGTCGCCCAGCAACTCGACGATGCGTCCGAAGTTATTGGGACAGCCGGCATCTAGGGCGGGCGCGATACTGTACTGAGTGGGTTTGGGAGTGAAAACGCCCGTCTTGACGTAGTTATAGAAAATGTTGTTCTGGTTCTCGACGCTGATGAAGCGCTTGACGGGCAGACCCATCTTCTGTGCCATCAGGCCGCTGGCGAGGTTACCCAGGTTGGAACACGGGACCGCGAACACCAGTTTGCCCACTTTTTCCCGTGCCCGAGCCAGTTGAGCGTATGCCCAGAAGTAGTACACCATCTGGGGAATGATGCGCGCATAGTTGATTGACATGGCGCTGGTCAGGCGCATCGACTCGTTGAGTTCGGTGTCCATGAAAGCCTCCTCGACCAGCGACTTGCAGTCGTCAAACGTGCCGTTGACCTCGATGGCGGTCACATTGCCGCCCAGGGTGGCGAACTGGGCCTTCTGGATCTTGCCGACCGCGCCGCGCGGGAAGAGCACATAGACATTCACTCCCGGCATGAGCCAGAAGCTGTTGGCTACCGCGCTGCCCGTGTCACCGCTGGTGGGCACGAGCACATTGAGGGTGCGCCACTCGGGGTGCCTGGTGCGGTAGTAGTTGAGCAACCTGGCCATGAAACGCGTGCCCACATCCTTGAAGGCCATCGTGGGCCCGTGGAATAGTTCGAGCACATAGTTGCCGGCGGCAGTCTCGACAAGCGGGATGTTGAAGCTGAAGGCATCAAACACGATATCGTGCAGCACGTCGGCAGGGACATCACCACCCAGGGCAAACGAGGCGATGGCATAGGCCATCTCCTGGAGTGTCATCCCCGTCATGTTGATGAAGAAAGCCTTGGGCAGACGCGGCATTGTCACGGGCATATACAGCCCGCCGTCGGGAGCCAGCCCACGGATGACGGCCTGCTCCAGTGTCGCGGTGTGTTGATGGTTATTAGTACTATAGTAGTTCATTCCTCAGTCAACAATCACGGTTCCGGGAGCAGCAGGATTAAAGGTGTTCTTGACCCAAACGGGGATGTGCTTTATCGCCACCGGAGCGATGGTGGGCGGATAGATGACCTTGGCGCCGGCATCGCACATCTCCTGGGCTTGGGCATAGGTCATCTGCGGGATGACGGTCGCGTCGGGATGGGTGCGCGGGTCGGCTGTCATGAAACCGTCCACGTCGGTCCAAATCTCCAGTGACTCGGCATCCAGCAACGAAGCCAGAATCGCGGCGGTGTAGTCACTGCCGCCACGGCCCAGGTTCGTCACGTCGCCCGACTTGGTATCACGCGAGATAAATCCTTGAGCGACATGGACGCCGTCGGCCAGCGAGGCATATTCCGTCTTGACCAACCGCCCGGTCTCCTCCCAGTCGAGGATGCGGCCGTGGCCGTCGGGCACCGTGCGCATGCAGTTGAGAGAAAGGTGGGGCACACCGTCCTCGAACATCCCCGTCACTATCGCCGACGAGAGGATCTCGCCGTGTGCCACGATGGCGTCACACACGCGCTCGATCTCGTCCACCGGCATGCGGGGATTGGTGGCCAGGGCCAGGTAATAGGGCTTGAGGCTCTCGTCGATAAAGCGGTCGATGGTCGCATGCACCTGGTCGCGCATCGACTCGACGACAACGCCGTCGATGGCCTCGTGGTGACGCGCCCGTGCCGCCTCGAGCGTGTCGAGGCACGAGATGTCACGTTGCTGAGCCTGCTCGCACATCGCCAGCAGCTGATTGGTAAAACCACCCATTGCCGACACCACGACCAGCACGGGCCGGGCCTCGGCATTGACTATATCCCTCAGGTTGCGCAGACTTTCGACCGAGCCGACCGAAGTTCCGCCAAATTTCATCACTTTCATCGCTATCGGTATTATTTCTTCTTATATATAACGTAAAAAAGCGCTATTTATTGGACACGCGCGCAAATAATGCGCCACGAACCTCATCAAGCCCTATTTTTTTGGTGAAAAGCAGGGAAATCAAGCATTTTTTACTATTTTTGCAACATGAACGACTGGGACCATGACATCTTTCATCTCAACGACGAGCAGCCGCTGCCGCAACGCGGCTCGCTGCTTGTGGCCAAGCCGACGGTGGGCGACTTCTTCTTCAAGCGCTCACTGATCCTGATTGTGGACCCCGACGAGGGCGAGGGAGCGATGGGTGTGGTGGTCAACCACTACATGGGCTACAACCTGCGCGACATCATGCCCGACATCGAGACCGTCGAGGAGATACCGCTGTTCCTGGGAGGCCCCGTCGGCACCCAAATGCTGTTCTACCTGCACACGCTGGGTCCGGACGTCATCCCCGAGTCGATTGACGTGGGCGACGGCGTCTACTTCGGCGGCAACTTTGATGCCGTCAGGCGCTACGTCGAGTTGGGTGGGCCCGTCGAAGGACGCATCAAGTTCATCGTGGGCTACAGCGGCTGGGCCAAAGACCAGATTGCCAGCGAGATCGAGCGCCATGACTGGGCCGTGCTCAACGACTGCGGGCGCGGGCTGCTCATGGACGACGGCGACGACGACCAGTGGCGCAAGGCGGTGTCCCGCTTCGGCGACCGGTACCGCATGTGGCTCAACCTGCCCAACGACCCGACCAACAATTAACGAATCAAACATCCACTGAGAGATATATATTTCCAATCATATCATGAGCATTGTCATCGGTATTGACGTGGGCATCAGTTCCACCAAGATTATAGGCATCGAGAGCGGCAAGCGCATCAGGAGCTCCATGGACAGCACGGCCAGCGACCCGCTGACGGCTGCTTATGGCGCCATCGGCAAATTCATTCACAAAAACGACCTTACCGTCAACGATGTCGAGCATATCATGGCCACCGGAGTGGGTGCCAAACGCCTCAAGACACCCATCCTCGACATCCCGACGACCCCCGTCGATGAATTCCTCGCCAACGGACGCGGGGCACGCTTTGACACGGGACTGGACCACATGGTGGTCGTGTCGATGGGAACCGGCACGTCGATGGTGCGCGTTGACGGCGACAACATCAGGCACATCGGCGGCCTGGGCATGGGTGGAGGAACATTAAAAGGACTCGCCCATCTGTTGCTCAACACCAGCGACATAGCCACCGTTGCAGCGCTGGCCGAGGACGGAGAAACCGACAAGGTGAACCTGAAAATCGAGGACGTGTGCGACGCCGATATCGTGAACCTGACGGGCGACGCCACAGCATCGCTGTTCGCCAAGGCCTCTCAAAACAACTTGACAGACAACGACTTGGCCGCCGGCCTCATTCACATGGTGCTGGAGACCATCGGTGCCAGTGCCGTGTTGTCCCAAATCGACAGCGGCGTCAAGGACTTTGTGCTCATCGGCAATATTGCCCGGTTGCCCCAGTGCCGAGAAGTTTTTCCCGCCCTGGAGCGCCTGTACGACGTGAACTTCCACATTCCCCAGTACGCCAATTACTGCACCGCGCTGGGCGCCGCACTGAGCTACAGATACGAAAACGAATAACCTCCCGTTAAGATATAGAGAGTATGATGGATATGGAACTGACAGTCGTTATCGTGAACTACCGCGTGAAGTACCTGCTGGAGCAGACGCTGCGCTCGGTCGAGCAAGCCATGCAGGGCATGACGGGCGAGATTATCGTCGTCGATAACCTGTCGGGCGACGACAGCATCGCCTTCTCCCGCGAGCGCCACCCCCAGGTCACCTATATCGAGAACCAGGAGAATGTGGGATTTGCCCGCGCCAACAACCAGGCCATCATGCAAGCCCGCGGCGAGTTCACCCTCATCCTCAACCCTGACACCATCATCACGCCGCAATGCCTTCAAGAGGGTATCGCCTGGATGCGTTCCCATCCCAAGTGCGGCGCCATCGGAGCCCGCATGATGGACGCCAACGGTGTCTTCCTGCCCGAGAGCAAACGCTCGTTCCCCACCCCGTGGGTATCGTTCTGCAAGATTTTCGGGCTGTCCAAACTGTTTCCCCGCTCGCCATGGTTCGCCAAGTACCACCTGCGCTACCTGAGCGACCTGGAGCCTCAGTGCATCGACATCCTGTCCGGAGCCTATATGCTGTGCCGCACCGCCGTGTTGCAGCAGTTGAGGGGCTTTGACGAGGACTTCTTCATGTACGGTGAGGACATCGACCTGAGCTACCGCATCGTCAAGGCGGGCTACGAGAACTGGTTCCTCCCCACGCCCATGGTCCACTACAAGGGCGAGAGCACCCACAAGGACTCGATGCGCTATGTGAGGGTGTTCTATGACGCGATGCTCATCTTCTACCGCAAGCACTTCCCGCGCTTCAACGTCATCTTCTATCCCGTCGTCAAGCTGGGCGTGGTCATCAGGGCCGGCATGGCGATGGCCCGACGGCTCGTCAAGCGCCTGTTGCCGAGCCACGCCGGCGCCCCGAGCGAGGCCTGGCCGTGGGTCATCATCAGCGACAAGGCCGACGAGGTGGCCCAGCGTGCGGGCATCAGCGACTTCACCGACAAATTGCCGGCTACCGGCAAGCACAATGTGCTCATCGACGACGGCTGCCACACCTGTGCCCAGGTGGTGCAATACATCCGTGAACACAGCGACAAAGACCGGTTTGCGTTTCACATATTTGCCGACCGCCACGGCATCGTCATATCCCCCAAGATGTCATGAAGCGATTGTTGAGCAATGAAACGGTGACCCTGCGAGCCCTCGAGCCCACCGACCTCGACACGCTCTACCGCTGGGAGAACGACACCACCCTGTGGGCCGTGAGCGACACCGTTGCCCCCTACTCGCGCGAGGCGTTGTGGCACTACCTGCAGGAGTACACCGGCGACATCTATGCCCAGCGGCAACTGCGGCTGATGGTTACCCTGACCAGCGACGGCAGTCCTGTGGGCACCGTCGATTTCTTCAATTTCGACCCCCTGAACAACCGTGCCGAGATGGGGCTGTTTATCGCTGCCGAGCACCGCGGCAAGGGGCTGGGACGGCAGGCGCTGGACCTGCTCACGGCCTATGCCCGCGACCACATCGGGCTGCGGCAGCTCTATGTCTTCATCGGCCTTGACAACGAGGCGTGCCTCGACCTGTTCGCGTCCTACGGCTACCGCCAGGTGGGCGTGCTGAAATCGTGGGTGAAACGCGGCAGGGACTATCACGACGTTGCCCTGCTACAAATGATCCTGTGACGCTATGGCACGAGACAACCGATTAGACACCCTGAAGGGAATCCTCATCATCCTGGTCATCCTGGGTCACGTCATCCAGGGCATCGAGAGGCACAACTACAACGTCATCAACCATGGTGTCATGGGCCTGATCTACATCTTCCACATGCCCCTGTTTACCCTCATCTCGGGGTACTTGACCAATTCGCCTGACAACGAGCCGTCCCGTGTGACCTGGCGCAGGATTCTGGACACGACGATTACCCTGATTATCTTCCAACTGCTCAGTTACCTGTGGATTATCGTCGACGGCGGCGATGTGAGGTTTGCGTTGACGATCAAGTCGGTGCCATTTGGCATCCTGTGGTACCTGATGAGCCTTATCTACTGGCGCATCATGCTGTGGTGCACCCCGCGGGCACTGCTCAACAAGCCCTACCTGTATCTGCTTATCGCTCTGGTGATTTCGGTCCTCAGCGGCTTCACCGGGTGGGGCAACCCCCTGGCGCTGCAACGCACCCTCAACTTCTACATCTTCTTCCTGATTGGATTCTATCACAAGCAAGGCATGATCGACGCACGATGGTGGAACAACAACCGCCTGCATGCCGCATTGATGATTGTGCTCTTGGCCGTCATCTTCTTTTTCTACCCCAACTGCGGCCGCGTGATGAACGGCGCCGAGGAGTATGGCCTGAGAGACGTCCCCGAGAAGTTGATTGTGCTGGCCTGCTCCATCTCCATCTCGGTGTTCCTGTTCAATACCGTCAGGGACAACAAGTGGCTGCGGGTTATCGGCCGTGACAGCATGTTCTACTACCTCTACCACATCTTCATCGTCAACTCGGTGCTGTGCCACATCGTCAAGACCTATCACTGGCCCACCGCGTTCCCCTTCGTGCTGCTTTACACAACGGTGGTCGTGCTGGTGCTGGTGCTGCTCAGCAAGGTCACCTTCCTCAAGTGGCTCACCCACCCCACCCGTCCGCTATTTAAACGCCAATGAAAAAATCGAGGGAACCTGCTCGGTGAGAGGCTCCCTCGATAAATTTACTAACTTTTTTACACGATGATCTTTATAACTTCGATAACGTTTGCTCGTCGGGGTCAACGGCAATAATCTTGCCTTGTCCGTCAAGCAGGAACGAGTGATATCCCTCGTCGAGACGCCATCCCTTGATGATACCTTCCTGGGCGTCGACCGTGGCGGTGAATTGGGCCGAACGGTCGAGGTTATCGAGCACGACGATGTTGTTAAACACGCTCTCGCTGCGGTCCAGGTTGACCGACACGTGGACATAGGACGCGCCGTCCTGACGCGAGAGACGGTCGTAGTGCATGTTGTCCAGCCTGGACTGCACATCAACCGATGTCCAGAAGGTCACCAAAACATTCTCTCCACGATGCTGCTGCAGGGGAGACAGACCATTGTTATTGTCCAGAACCAGCGAGGGGGCTTTAAAGCCGATGCGGCTGTCGGCGGGCGCCGTATAATAGGCGGAGGTCAACAGCAGCAGTAATCCTGAGATGGCAATCGTCAATAATGTCTTATTCATTCATTCTTGGTTTTGTTTCACAATAAGTTAAGGTGTTCTGCCGAGGGGTTGACACCTGCCCGGGAGGCACCTCTTGCCGCAAGCGGCAACCCCGCCCAAGTCTGTAACAGATGTGGTAAGGGTCTGCAAAATTAATCAAAAAAAGTTATTAACAAGTGTTTTTGACACAAATTTGTGCATTTTCACATTAATCAACGGTGAGTGCGACGCTATTCAGCCGTTTGCCCCCACGCTAAGGGCGCAAAGTAATTTCCGCCATTAAAGCAGAGAAGTGATGGTAATTACACTTGTGAGAACCCGTTGGCCGAATCAAAGCAACATCGTTTTTAACGCTGCTAATTCTCAGCAGAAAGGTGCCCCTATGGGGTGGAAGCGGCGACAAGATGCCATGCGTGCGAGTGGCACCCGGAGGGTGGCCTCTGAGTAACCGGTGGTACCTGCCTGCGGAACGAGCGAAGCGAGTGCAGCAGCAGGCACCACCGGTGAGCTAGC
>CACYSG010000013.1 GCA_902776955.1 uncultured Bacteroidales bacterium
ATGGAAGAGACTCCCCGCGTGGAGTGCACCGACCCCATCGACCGCGTGGAGGATGCCCTGAACAACATCATCCCCGAGAGCGCCAACGACCCCTACGACATGTATCAGGTCATCAGCGCCATCGTCGATAACGGTGAGTTCCTCGAGGTTCACAAGGACTTTGCCAAGAACATCATCGTCGGCTTCGCACGCTTCAACGGCCAGGCTGTCGGCGTTGTCGCCAACCAGCCCAACTGCATGGCAGGTGTGCTCGACGTGAACGCCTCCAAGAAGGGCGGCCGCTTCGTTCGCTTCTGCGACGCCTTCAACATTCCTCTGGTAACCCTCGTTGACGTGCCCGGCTTCCTGCCCGGTACCGGTCAAGAGTACAACGCCGTCATCATGAACGGTGCCAAGTTGCTCTACGCCTACGGCGAGGCTACCGTGCCCAAGGTAACCGTTACCCTGCGCAAGAGCTACGGCGGCTCGCACATCGTGATGAGCTGCAAGCAGCTGCGCGGTGACTTGAACTACGCATGGCCAAGCGCCGAGATCGCCGTTATGGGTGCTGCCGGTGCTGCCGAGATTCTCTACGCCAAGGACAGCAAGAACTTCAAGACCCAGGCCGAGGAGGCCAAGGCTGCCGGCGACGAGAAGAAGGCCAAGGAGCTGCTCGAGCAGGGCAAGAAGTTCATCCAGGAGAAGGAGGACGAGTACAACAACCTCTTCTGCACGCCTTACAATGCAGCCCGCTATGGCTACATCGATGACGTGATCGAGCCGAGGAACACCCGCTTCCGCGTGATCCGCGCCCTGGAGGTACTGCGCACCAAGAAGTTGACCAATCCCACCAAGAAGCACGGTAATATCCCCTTGTAATCATGAGTAAAAGAACATTGATACTCGCCCTGTTGTGCGCCATCCTCGCACTTCCCACGTTGGCCCAAGGCCGCAAGAACGTGCGCATCAACGAGGTGATGGTACAGCAGGACAGCACGGGCGGCAACGGATGGGTCGAGTTCTACAACTCGTCCTACAGTTCGACCGCCGTCGAGCAGATGTTCATCACGACCTTGAGCCGTGAGGAAATCCAGAGCGTCTTTGACAAGAACAAGGGCAACAAGAAAAAGCCCAAACAGATTCTTGTCGAGCTCTGTGAGGCCCAGCCTATGGACATCTACGAGATTCCCCGTGGTGATGAGCGTCACACCAAGATCGCTCCCCGCACCCACTTCGTCATGGAAGCTGACGGTGACCCCAAGTCGGGCACCTTCCACATGCCCTTCACCTTCACCCAGGGTAAGGACAATTACATTGCATTGTATGACGTGAATGGTGACCTGGTTGACGACGTGACGGTTCCCGCCTCGCTCAACTATGGCGAGACCTACGCCATCAAGGCCGAAGGACGCCTGCCGAGCATCCTTGGTGACGGCAAGACCGAATGGACCGTCAAGGACGGCAAGACCATCGAGACGGCAGTTACTAAGGGTAACTACAACATCCGTGAGGTGAACGAGAACATCGAGGCCTTCCACATCAAGGATCCCCATGGCTACTGGATCGCCCTGCTCGCCATGTCGGTAGTGTTCATCGCCCTGGCTCTGCTCTACATCTGCTTTAAGTTGTTCGGCAAATTCGCCAGCAGGAATCTCCAGTCCGAGGACAAGAAGCAGCAGGCTGCCGCACCCGAAGCCGTTAAGGCTGTTGCCGCACCCGCTACCGGCGACCTCGATGGCGAGAAGATGGCTGCTATCTGCTTCGCGTTGTATCAGCATCTCAATGCCCACGACAACGAGAGCGGCGTCCTGACGCTCGCTCCGCGTGACAATTCGTCATGGGCCAACAAAGCTGGCCTGATGCGTGAAATACCCGTTATCAAGAAATAATCACCATTAAAAATCATTCACTCAAATGAAGGAATACAAGTATAAGATCAATGGTAACGAGTATAATGTTGCCATCGATAACATTGAAGGCAACATCGCCCACATCCAGTTGAACGGTGCGGCCTATGACGTTGAACTGCCCGAACAGCCCAAGGCTGCTCCCGCCGTTAAGCGTGTCGCCGTGAGCGATGCTCCCGCTGCCGCTCCCAAGCCTGCCCGCAAGGCCGCTCCCGCCGCAGCTGGTGGTCACGTGATCGAGTCACCGCTGCCCGGCGTCATCAAGGACATCTTTGTCAAGGTGGGCCAGCAAGTGAAGGCCGACGACGTGGTTTGCATCCTCGAGGCCATGAAGATGGGCAACGAGATTCATGCCGGCGTTGACGGTACTGTCAAGAGCATCGAGGTTTCGAAGGAGGATTCGGTACTCGAGGGTAACACTATCATGGTAATCGGATAATTAATTTAGTTGATAGTCCAGCGTTTCTAGTCACTAGTTGGCAATCGCTTCCTAGAGACCCAAAACCAGAAACGAGGGGCTAGAAACCATAAACTAGTTAAATCCATGGTACTGCTTGACAATTTCCTGTTCACTAAGTTGTTGGACTTCTGGCATTTTACCGGATTCTACAACTTTGAATGGACCAACCTGATTATGATTGTGGTGGGATTGTTCTTCATCTTCCTCGCAATCAAATATGACTTTGAACCCATGCTTCTCGTGCCCATCGGCTTCGGTATCCTGATTGGCAACATTCCTTTCCAGCCGGGTAACGAGATCGGCATCTATGAGGACGGTTCGGTGCTCAACATCCTATATCAAGGTGTGAGAAACGGCTGGTACCCGCCACTCATCTTCCTGGGCATCGGCGCGATGACCGACTTTAGCGCCTTGCTGGCCAATCCCAAGCTCATGCTTGTGGGTGCAGCGGCACAGTTCGGTATCTTCGGCGCCTACATGATTGCCCTCTTCCTGGGATTCATGCCCGACCAGGCAGGTGCGATTGCCATCATCGGTGGTGCCGATGGCCCCACCGCCATCTTCCTGTCGTCAAAACTGGCGCCCAACCTGATGGGTGCGATTGCCGTGAGTGCCTACAGTTACATGGCGCTCGTGCCGGTGATCCAGCCGCCCATCATGCGCCTGCTGACGACCAAGAAAGAGCGCACGATGCGCATGAAGCCCGCCCGCAAGGTCAGCCAGCTGGAGAAGATCGTTTTCCCCATCTTCGGCTTGATCCTCACCTGCTTCGTGGTGCCTTCGGCTATCCCCCTGCTGGGTATGCTGTTCTTCGGCAACCTGTTGCGTGAGAGTGGCGTGACCAAGCGTCTGGCCAACACCGCCAGCAACGCCATGACCGACATTGTGACCATCCTCCTGGGTATGACCGTGGGTGCCTCCACTCAGGCATCGCAGTTCCTGACCAAGGAGACCTTGTTCATCTTCTTCCTCGGTTTCTGCGCCTTCATCATCGCCACCTGCTCGGGTGTGCTGTTCGTGAAGATCTTCAACCTCATCTTGCCCAAGAGCAAGAAGTTGAACCCGCTCATCGGTAATGCCGGCGTATCGGCAGTGCCCATGGCAGCACGCATCAGCAACGACCAGGGCCTCAAGGCCGATCCCAGCAACTACCTGCTCATGCACGCCATGGGTCCCAACGTGGCCGGCGTGATTGGTTCGGCAGTTGCCGCAGGTGTCCTCCTGGGCTTCCTGGGATAATAGACGTTAGACGTTAGACATTAGATAGTCTAATCATCATTTTGAGAATAGTTAATAGTTGTGGCTCTCGGCCCGCTATTAACTATTCTTTTTTTACTCATGTGACAAGATTTATCGGTGCCGTCAACAATAAATAACCAAGAAATATAACAGAATAACTGATATTTGTTATAACTTTGCAAAAATTATTAATACAACATCAACAATTCATAAAAAAGCGAGAAAAGATGAAAAAGATAGTATTGATGACCATATTGCTGGTGACGGCTTTCACCGTCGGCGCTCAAGAGAAGACGTTAATCGCTTATCTTTGCGGCGATTCCACTTGCTCCTACATCCTGAACCAACCCAGCGGTGCCACAGTCATGACGCTGTCCTGTGATGAGCCATACATGTTCAACCTCTCATCGCCTCAAGACGGATGGTGGAAAATCAACGACCTGTGGAATGCCGCCGACGATGAGGACACGACATCGCTTGCGGGCTCTGACACGGGCGAATATTGGATTCATTTCTCGGCGCTCGGCCTGGACTCGAGCAACTATGGCGGGCAAGAACTGCACTTGCGTGCCGCTCCCCACGAGGATGCCGACATCGTTTTCACCTTTAATGAGGAACTCTTGCTCATGCCCCTGGACGTTGATGGCGACTGGGTCAAGGTCATGGTGGATGGCTGCGACATCGTCGGCTGGATAGAAAACGAGTGGCTGTGCAGCAATCCCTTGACCAACTGCTGCTAAGGACAGCCATTTATTTATTGATTTATTTATTTTACTGTTATATCGATTATCTTTTAAATGTTTGCAATTATGAAAAATCTTCGACTCATCCTTCTCACCACTTGCTTGATTACTGTACTCACAGTAGCTGCTGAGCAGCCCGACCCTGTCATCGCATCGATCCAGACAGCCTACCAACAGGCCAAGGAATCCACCAAGAAGAACAAGGGCATGGGCAACGAAATGGTTACCACGCTCGATTATACCGTGCGTAATAACGGTAAAACCACCGAGACGCTTCACTTCTTCTACAACACGGTCCAGGGCACCTATTGGCTTGCCGAAGGCGATGACAGTGATCCTCATTTCAACTATTATCCTCTCTATTTCGTCACCCGCAATTACAATATCGGGAAAAAGAAATACTACGAGGAATTCCTTTACGACTCTAACCAGAGGCTGATATTCGCTTTAACGCAAGACTACGACGAGAACGGCAAGCGCTTTGACCGCCGCTTCTATTTCCAGGACGGAAGCATCTACCACGTCATCGGTCCAGAGCCCACCCCCTTCATGGTGGATAATGTCATCTATCAGGCCAATGAACTGAGACTCGCCTTTGATTGGATCATAAGAAACCCCAAAGAATAAAACAACAAGCCCTTAAAAAATAAGCCCTATGTTTGACTTTGACGGTGCAAACATAGGGCTTGTTTTCTTAACCTTAAAATCTCAACGTGTCTGCGGGTTAGTGCTTGAACATGCGGTCGATGGTGCGCTTGTCCTCGCGCTCCTTAATGGACTGGCGCTTGTCGTACTGGCGCTTGCCTCGTGCCAGGGCGATGACCAATTTGGCCAGGCCGCGCTCGTTGATGAACAAACGCAACGGGACGATGGCGATACCGGGCTGCTGGGTGTCGCGGGCGATGCGGCGAATCTCCTTACGGTTGAGCAGCAGCTTGCGGTCGCGGTGGGTCGTGTGGTTGTTATAGGAGCCGTAGCTGTACTCGGCAATATACATGTTCTTGACCCACACCTCACGATTAATGACCATGCAATAGGCATCGGTCAAGCCGCACTTGCCTTGACGGATGGACTTGATCTCGGTACCGGTGAGCACAATGCCCGTGGTGAAGGTCTCGATGATCTCGTAATCAAACGTCGCCTTGCGGTTCTTGATATTGATCGTATTTTGATTTGTCTTGTTCGAAGCCATTGTTCAATTACCTTATTTAATGATGAACAAATCCAGGATAATGCTGAGCAGCAGCGGCAGGCCCAGCAACAGCGTCGAGGAAACGACGACAAACTTGGCCACCTTCTCTTTCTTGACAAACAGATTGTCGGTGCCCCGATAGGCCATCCAGGGCAGATAGAGCATCAAGAACAGCACAGGCGTGAAGTCGCTGGGCAGGAGATTGCGCAGCAACATGAGCAATATCAGGAAGATGAGATTATACAGGATATAATCGTTCAACCTGGCAGTGGCCCCCTCGGTCTTCACCAACTCAGGATAAAAACCACCCAGCAGGTAGATGATGATGTAATAGCTGATGAAGTAGGTCGAGAACATGACAATGCCTGTCATCAAGCAGGTGCTGAACGACAAGGTGCGGTCATAAATCATCGGCACAAAGCACGACAGGGCCAGTACACACAGTAGCGGTAAATAGGCACTGCGCATCACCTTACCCATCGGAATATTTGAGTCGTTGATGACCTCCCAGCCATATTTAGGGGCTGTTATCACACAAAATATGTTATGCCAAATGCTCATATTCAAAATTTGCGGCTGCAAAGATACATAAAATTAGTGCAAGTCGAGCGAAATGCCAAAAAATTATTTTTTTTGGGCATTCCCGAGACGCCGCCTAATTTATCTAAAAAACTTAAAAAACCTTCTGTTTACGAAACCAAATTCAAGGTCACTAGAATTCACAAATGCAAAAACCATGCCATCACATTCATTTCTTCCGAAAAAATTAAAATAATGGCCATTTCTTTGAATTGACACAATTTATCATTACCTTTGCCGCAAAGGAATGAATTATTAAGCTTTTTTACTCACCACAAAAAACTCAAAAAGACATGAAAAAATCATTATTCGCATTTGCCGCCGCACTACTCATGCTGGGTGCTTGCAATCCTCAAGTCGAAGAGAACAAGAACGAGGCTCCCGAGGTAGACAAGGGCCAGGCAGCCATCGAGAACATCATGACCAGGACCAGCATCCGCCAATTCAAGGAGCAGCCCGTCGAGCAGGAGAAAGTCGACATCATGCTCAAGGCCGCAATGGCAGCGCCGACGGCTGTCAACCTGCAGCCCTGGCACTTCATCGTCATCACCGACAAGAAGGCTATCGGTCTGCTCTCGGGCAACCAGCCCACCAACGCACCGCTGCTCATCGCCGTGTGCGGTAACACCGACAAGACCACAATGGAGAACGGCAACAAGTTGCCCGACTTCTGGGTTCAGGATGTCTCGGCCGCTACCGAGAACCTGCTCCTCGCCGCCCACGCCCTGGGACTGGGTGCCGTATGGACCGGCGTTTATCCCGTTATGGAGCGCACCGCCGAGGTCGCTAACGTGCTGAACTGCCCGCCCAACATCATTCCCCTGGCTGTCGTGCGCATCGGTTATCCCGATGAGGCCCCCGAGCCCAAGAACAAGTTCAAGGAGGAAAACATCAGCTACAACAAGTTCGGCGGCAAGAAAGAGTAATCTTGTCAACCTCATCTCATGCAATAGGCCTGCTCCTGTCGAGCGGGCCTATTCACTTTATCTCTAATGTAATAACACCTACATCGTAATCCCCAATTTGATCATATTTTGAGACTACACTCGTTATAACGTTGCCTGTGTAGGGCCTCGCCTTGGTGTGGCCGTTCGTTTCCTCAAAAAAATGCTGATTACTTCCAATTTCGCTGATTATCACTAAAAAATCAGTGTAATACGCGTAATCAGCGTTTTTTGATTATTGTACCGGTGACATGGCGGCCACGCCAAGGCGAGGCCCTACATCAGCGACCAACGGAGACGCAAAATTTTGCGTCTCTACAGGGTGGATGAATTGATTATTATTAGCTGTCAGGTAAAAAATCCGATATATGCTGTGACCCCTTGAGCAAAGATAAATTGAGGAGTTTTTGGGCTTAAGGGGCTTACCGTAACAGACGAGCAGGCTGTCGGCCTGCATTACCCGCATTTTACAGGACATTAAAAATTGATTATCAATGATTTGACGAGCACCAATCGATCAAAACAGGAACGTGTGGTACATCTGGGGGAAATACTGGCCTGCGGGAGCAAGAGCCACCTTCACCAGCTCATAGAAGATGAAGTACAGGTTCAGGAAGGCCATCACGGCAAACGGTATCCACTTGCGCTCGCGCCACAGGTAGACCAACGTATAGCACACCATCACCAGGAACGCCCCGCGCAGCAGGTCGCCCGGGCGCCTCAAGTAGAGCGTCGTGTTGGCAAACACATTGAGGAAGGCGATGTGCAATATCGAGAAGCGATAAAGTGCAGCGATGAAGGCGTCACCCTTGAACATGCGCATGATCGACGGATAATACCAGATGAACATCATGCAGGTGATGATCGGGAACAACCTCGCCGGGCCAATCCAGGTCCTGAACAGATACTCCAGATTATTGCTGGCGAACAGGCGATAGTAGTGGCCGTAGCCGAACAGGCTGGCAAACTCCCCTACCCGCTGGAATATCCACTGGATCCACTGCGGGAACTGACCCAAAACGGCACAGACCACCAACAAGGCGATCGGAACCCATTTCGACATGCGTGGCACGCGGATGAGCGGCACCAAATACAACGGAAGCAAGAGGAACGACATCCGGTGGATTGTCATGGCCAGCAGCGTCAACAGCAGGTATATCCAGAAGCGCCGACGCACAATCAGCTCGACCATGATGACAAAAAGGCACTCGATGACCGCCTGACGGATCGTATTCATCCATTGGATATAATAGGGACCCAAAAAGATGCACAAGCCTATCCACGGCAAGAGTGCTTTGCGATGACGCAGGGCATAATAGAGCAAACAAATCTGGGCGGCGGCCCAAAATGCGAAGTACAGGGCAAAATGAGCTCCGGCACGTCCCAGCGCATTGGTGATGAAGGCGAATCCTGGCTCGAAATCCTCGCGGGAGTACTCACCCAGTGACTGCATGCTCACGTAGTAGCCGTAATACATGTTATAGTCCCATGCCGTGAGCCACCGCACCGACGACACCGCGACATAGAAGAGTATCGCCACCATGATTTCCCAGGAATAGAAGGGCAGCTCTGCCCCACCCTTGGCTGGCGCCAGACGCTGCTCCCGCCGGTTTACAAGCCATCCCAATCCAGCCATCACGGCAGCAGAACCAGTATAGACAATCAGACTGAGAATCATAGCGCCGACAGATTAATCACACATTCTATTACTTAACCAGTGACATGTTGATTGACAAGCCGTAGTTGAAGTTGGTCGTGGGATAGGACGACGTCGAGACTAGCGGCGTGTTGGACTGATAATCGAAATAGGCACCCAGGGTGATGCGCTTGCTCATCACATAGTTGGCGGTAAAGTTCATGGTCCATGTGCGAGTGCCGCTGTTGGCTTGGGCGGTATTGTTCTCAAACTTGCGGATGAGCGACGTGTTGTCGGCCATCTTCATGTTGAGGCTGAAGGTCAAGTCGTTGTTCACGTTCTGCTGTTGCGTCTTCAACTTCAGCACTTTGTTGAAGTTGGCAATCTTGTAGCTACCGCCCAGGGTGAAGCCCGAGCTCGAAGCCTCTACCAGCTGTCCGGCCGACGTGTTGAGCGTGAGCGTGCGCTGGCGTTCATACTGCACGTTGAGCGACAGCTCATTGACAAATGTAGCCGTGAATCCGATGACGGGTGCGAACTTCTCGGTAACTGTTACCGACGAGATGTTATAGGGTGACGACGGAACGGCCATTTCATTAATTTCGGTAAATCCCATGCCTTCACCGATGTCCACCCAGTCGCTGTAAGAATTATAGGAGCCGACCGAGTACACACACTGGTAGCTGTGGTTCAGGTTAAAGGACTTGAACACCTTCTTGAAGAACGGGATGCGCATCAAGCCGTCATAGGTCACACGCCAGTTGGGAAGAATGGCCTTAAACCCGGGGAACGGATTCAGATTAACCTTTTTGGGATCCTTGCCCGAATAGGCTGCTAAGAACGCGGGGATGAGCACATCACTGCTCGTCTCACCGATGTCTCCGTTAGCGGTGTTGAAGGTTTCACCCCTATATGGTTTATCCGCAAGGAATCCACGATCGGGATAGGTGGAACCCTCGTAAAGACCTCTCAGGCGATCGCGAATGATAGGTATATAGTCCCTGAACTTATCAAATGTCTCGCTGCGGTAATTGTCGCTAGCGTCAAACGACTTGAACGCGGTGGCGAGAGCCATGTGGGTCTTGGTGTAACTGCCGCCGTAGAGAATCCTCGGATCGCCATACAGGAGCTGAATCTGATTGGTGCGGTTATCGGTACGGTTGCCGGTGAGGGTAATCTTCAGTCCGGAGATGGGCTCAACCAGGATCTCGACATTGAACTCCTTGGTGACTGCATACAGTGCAGGAGACGTCTGGTTGGTATCACACATGAGCCATCCGCGTTCCTTAGCCCTCTCAATGTAGGACTGACCCACAAAACCGAAGGCAAAGTCCAATCCGGGCGACATGTAGTCATAGTGAGTGCTCTGGCCGAAGATGTCTCCGATCTCGTTTCTGAACTGCGGCACGTTCAACGATGTGGTGTGCTTGTAACGCAAATTGACGTTACGCAGGCTCATCAGCAAGCGGGTGGTATATTGCGCCGCTTCGGTGAAGAAATTCTTGGTCTCGGCTTTCTGCACCTCAAGGATGGTGAACTTCAGGTTCTGGTCGCCCAGCGTCTGGATTTCGACATTATCCTTATCTTTTACCTTATACTCAATCTTGAACGGCTGGTCGTCGGACGTTGTGGCCGTTACCTTGACGTTCTTGACACCCAGTTTGTGGTTAATGATGATAGCGCTGTCAGGACTTAGCTTGAAGGAACGCTGGAATTTCTTGGGCTTTTCCTTCTTGGCTGGCTTCTGGCGGCCGGTGCTCTTGCTCGAGAAGCGTTCGTCAACCTTCTTGAAGTAAGGTACCTTGCTGTAGAACTGTTCAAAGTTGAGGCGACCGTCAAGTGAACGCACCGTCTGGTTGATGATGGTGTTACCCGATTCAATACCCGAAATCACAGTACCTCGATCCCAACGGTAAGTGGAATTGTAGTTGGCATTTGCGGTAATCCAGCTAAGGATAGGAATCTGGTTAAACGGCGCCTTATAGGTTGCCGAGAAGGTCTGGTTATAGGCCCACGGGGTACCCAAGCCCTTGATAGAATTCATCACCGTGTCGCGCCATTTAAGGTAATCATCGCGCATGCTGCGGTCCACAGCACCCACAGGCTCAAGAATATGGGCCGTTGTATTGCTGTTGAATGATGCCGACAGCGACTTGGTGATGGCCCATGTCACAGCAAACTGACGATCCCAAAGGAAATTCTTGCTCACCGACGGGAGCATCTTGATAGTGATGCCGGTCTCGTTTCGAGTCAGCTGCTCATAGTAGTAGCGTGATATATTGGTATTGAAAGCGATGTTGGTCGGCAACCAGCGGAACTCCCAATCCTTGAAGAACTTCATGCTCTTGTTCTTGTCATCGATGAAATGCGAGAAGGGCTTGAAGGGCTTAATATAAGGTGTCCAACTATACTGCATCGAACCACGGTAGTCGTTGGTGTTCTCATAGACATTATTGGGGTCGTTGAGATGCTGCTTGTTGAACGAGTAGTTGAAAGAGAAGTTGGTGGGATCCCAAGGCATGGGATTCTTCATCGTCTTCACGTCAAACTTGAGACCCGATATCGAGAAGTTGCTGGCCGTGCGTTGAGTAACGGCATAATTCATGATGCTATCCCTCTGCTCCTTGGTTTCACAGATATCCAGTGACTCCTTGAGCCTAACGTCCTGGTCAAGAGGATTATACTTGGGTGTGGTCTTCTCGTTACTGTAGGAGTAATACAGGGGAGCGTGCAGCTTGACCTTCTCGGGAACGAAACGGCCCAGGTCGGTCTGTACGGCGATGTTGTACTGATTAAAGTTGTCCATACGACGGTTGGACAGGCTCTGGTCTACCGAGCCGAAGCCCTCGGTTTCCTTATGGAAGCCCATGTTGACCGTGGCAATGTCACTCATGTTGAGCGTCATCGTTGCCCTGGCAGCCCAGCCGCCCTCCGAGTCAAAGTCGGTCACACGCAACTCATCAACCCAGACGACGCAACTCTTGGTCGTGGGAGAATTATTGCGGACACCTATCAGCATCACGCGCACCTTACTCAAGGACGGGTTACCCACGACATAGATCTTGTTATTGGGTCGATCCTCGTCAATATCCTGGAACCTGGTCGTATAGCTCACATCGGCCACGCCAGCCATCTTGGCGGCGTTACGGTTCTTCTTGGCGTTAATCAGTGCGTCGAGATTGATGTCGAGCATGTTTTCATCGGGCCAGACTGTCTCCCTGTCGGTCGTGCTGTTGGTGCTATAGCTGCCGGGAGGAGTCACGGTCAATGGAATCTCATACTCGTAGTAGTTGTTCTTCACGTCAGAACCCAGCCTGATGAACAGGGAGACGTCACCATTGCGCAGGCCGGTCTCGTCGCCGATGATGGCCTCGTTGTGGACAAACATCTGCAGGCGTTTATACACGCGCAGGTCAAGGTCGGTATTGCGGTAAACACCACGGGCATCACCCGCATCAAGGTTATCGACCGACAACTGCATGGACTGCTCGTTGATCTGTCGAATCTGCGACTGGCCGCCGTCGATGATTCGTGACACGCCGGGAGGAAGAACGTAATTGACAGGCTCACGTGTCGAGTTCTCCTCGATGTTGACTTTATTGATGCTGATGCTACCGTTAGCCGGTTGGTTACCTCTCAAGTTGAGGTTATACTTGTAGTTGCGCCACTCTCCTCGCACGAGTTCAAGCGAGGCAAAGCGCAAGTGGGTCGTTGCCTTGAATCCCGTCATGAACATACGCATGAAACGGATCGTCGAGAAATCCTGGATGCTACCCACCTTCTTATCATAATCGGCAAGGGGAATCGTGAACTGGTACCACGTGGCCGTCTGTGTCTGTCCATTACGGGTGTGGACCTTGGCCTCCAGTTTGTCGGTGATGTAGTTCATGCCCACCTTGAACTTTTCGGGGCGGATCTCTACGCGGTACTGGAAGTAGCGTTCATACTCGTTAAGCGTGTAATCCTGATTGACATCCTCGACATCGGGCGTCGAGCGTGACGTCTGATACTGGCCGTCGCCGGCGTCACTTTGGGACAACGAGTTGCCTTCGGTGCCGTTAAAATGTTTATATCGTTCCAGGATAGTCGCTCTGACATCATCGTAGTATTTAGCACGATAGAAGCAGTAGTTATCATTGGCAGGGTCATTGAGGGGCGAGAACGGATCCTCATTCATGGCTGCAAGCGTGGATTCAGACAATACGCCAGGAGCCCTCAGCTTATTCAGATAGTCGAGGTAGACCGAGTCCTCTTGCTCTTCAGCATTCGACAATCCGTCAAGACCGACATCTTGTTTGATGCGGGCGCCGTTGGTGTTATCAAAGGAATAGGTCAATGACGTCTGGGAGGAAACCTTACCCCAAACGGTCTTGGTCACTAACGACATGTCGTCGTTGATGGGAAGACCGTTCTCATAACTCTTTTTACCGTCCTTGAGGATATCCTCGCTCACCTCACCCAAGTTGAAATACAGATCGCCGCCTTCTTCATTGCCCAGGTCGGGGTCCATGAACGGGTCAAGCATCCAGAATTGGATGTACTCGATATTAGACTGCTCGAAGTTGGTGTTATCGATCTTGCGCATGATACCGCCCCACCTCTTCTCGGGAAATTGAAGAGTACCGTCGGGGTTAATAAATTTGGCGTCGAGGTTATACGGGCCGCGCTCATTCGGGTAGAACGACAGGTTGAGCGTCTGGATGACAGAAGACTCACCATAGTTGAGCTCGCGGCCGGGATACACCTCGGTGAAGGCGACCTCGCGGGCATAGGGATAGGACAACGCTTCAAGGTCGTTCTTGATGTAGCCGGGGGCGTAGGAGGAGTTACGCTGGGTGAACAGGCGGTCCACATAGTACCATGCAAGCAGCGCACGGTTCTTGCCGTATTCAACGTTATTGGTGTATTCCGCTTCGGGGAAGAGCGGATCCTCGCCTGAATCATAGGGGGTCGATGACAATGACCACGCGAAGGGTGAGCGCACGTCAACACCTTGTTGGGTCGACTCAAAGTCGTCAATATAGGAGCTACCCGAGTTGGAGCCGGTTTTGGCCTGATGGGGCACTAACTGGGCAAACTCTCCCAGGAACGACACACTCGACGGAGCCGCCGCATTAACGGTCGGGATCTTATTCAGCAAGTTTGTCAGCCACATGAATTGGCCGTTATAGGACATATTCATGCCCCAGATGGTGTTGTTCACCAACTCGCTACCGATAGCGACCTTGTCACCGATGGATTTCTCGCCATAGTGCATGACGGTACCGCCTATGTGGAAATTCTTGTTAAAGGCGTAATCCAGGTCCAGACCCAATAGTGTCTTGCGTTGCATGTTGAATGTGGACTGGTTCTCAAGCGTCACGCTGATGTTGGTACCGGCATCGATAATGCCCTGGTTGGTAATCGTCACGGTACCCATGGTATAATCCACGGTGTAGTCGCTGTTCTCGGTCAGCTCCTGGGTGCCAGCGGTAACTCTAACCGAACCACGCGCCACATTGGTGGCGTTAAGCCTGATGACGTTACCCGAACTCGTCTGGTATTCACCGGCTAGGATAAATTTATTCTTGTCGCTGAACTGCTGGGCTACCGTGAGTGTTGAGTCGTACAACTCGGGATAGATATAATCCTTGGCGAGATCGTCGTCTCTGAATTTCTTGCGCAAGTGCTCGCCAAACGGCTCTACAACAGGAAAGATAATCTTACCCGTTGATGATTGTACCGTATATCCCTCGATATAGTCAAAGCGACCGTCGGAGTAAGGTTCCATGTTGGCATCCAAGCGGTCAAGGTTCATGACCTGAAGCAGCGTGGTGTCCTTGATTACTCCGGCAGGGATATAGATGAGCTCACTACCAGTGGTATCACTCAGGTACTTGATGTTGAGCTTGAAATTGTTCTTCTGAATCTGATAGGCACCCAGGGCATATACGTTCTTCATCGCCAAATCCCACATGCTGAATTCAGGCGATGACGTCGTTCCCTTAAGCATCTTGACATAAAGCGACTTGTCGGTAGGAGTAACCGTCTCAGAGAATTCTCCGACCTTATGGGGCTTGGGATCGTTGCGGTAAGTATATTCATAGGCCACGGCGAGAATCTCATCGCTCGCCAGGGCGGTCTTGAGCATGATATAACCCAAGTCGGCATTAAGGGTATACTCCGAGGGACTGAGCAGTCGGGCACTCTCGATGGGCTCATAATCCTTACCTCCCTCAAATTTGTAGACTTCCAATGGCTTCAAAGCATCAGATGCAGAGCTCTTGTAACGGGCTTCAGGATAATCGTTCTTGATCTCTTTATACAACGTGTTGGCATCGTTGTCGGCTGGATACCCGGCTTTTCCAATCCAGTGAGGGTTGTGGATATGGATCTCATCGCCCTCGCCCAGGTCCATAAACGCCAAGATGTTGCGCGACTCATTGTTATTGTTGCGCTTGTTGGTGATCCACACCTCGATACGGGTAATATGCACACCCGATTGCGGGCGCGGCAGCGTTTTACACCATTCGTCATAGTGATCCCTGAAGAAGTGGGACAGGAAGAAGTTGCGGTTCTGGTCATATTTGTCCACCGGAATGCTGAACTCGGTAGTCTGTGAACCGCCCTTGGAGTTCACGGTCTGGGACTCACTGTTCTGCTGAGAGACAAGGGCTGTGGCGGTGAGTTTGCCGAACTGCAGCTTGGTCTTGATACCGAACAGCGCGGCGCTACCATGGATCAGCGACGATCCGGTAGTCATGCTCACGTTACCAGCCTCGATATTCTTGATGATCTCGTCTTCCTTGCCCTCATAGGCCAACTTCAGGTTCTTGCTGTCGAAGTCAAAAGTCGCTCCCGTGTTATACGACATGTTGAAACGCATCTTGTCGCCCACGGTAGCGGTGATGTTCGCCTGGATTTTCTGCTCGAAGTCAAAGTAGGTCTTGCGGCGCTGGGTAATCGGCAGCGAGGGGTTGTCGGTGGAGTTGCTCTTCACACCCATATTGATGACGACCGAACCCGTGGTCTTGAGTTGAACACCACCGGGGCCGAACACGGTCTCGAGCGGGCCCATGCCAAATTGCATGTCAAGGAAGTTGAAGGGGTCCTTCTCGGTGTCCTGGGCACTCTCAGCGTTCTTTTGACGGTAATACTCCATCATCGAACGGCGGAAGTCGGCGTTGCTGTAGTCGTCGGGCGACATGATGTAAGGGGTGACGATGTCATAGTCTCCCAGCTTGGTGTGAACGACGTAACAGCCGGTCTCGGGGTCAAATTCTACTTCCGAAGTGATATTTGAAGGCGTCTTCAGGTCGGCGGCATATTCTCCCTGGCCCTGAACGTCCTCATAGGAGCGGGGAACCGTGGGCTTGACGTTAAAATGCAGGTCGATCTGCGGTGTCTGCTGCTGTTGTGCCGAGGGACGTGTGTCGGGAGGTGGCGGGGGCGGCGGCAATGTGCTGGTCACATATTGAGCCAGCGACAAGACGCTGCCGGTGCACAAAATGAAGAGCGCACCGATGATGGTATATTTTAAGATCTTCTTTCGGTCCAACATTTAACTTTTTTTAGCAACCTGTACTGACGCCGCTTCGCCAATCTATGCGCCGGGCTATTGTCACATCATCTTGAGCGCCATTTTGATGGCCTGCTCAACCGTTAAATCGGGATGGCTGGAAATCAACGATTTAAGCGCCTTTTGGGAGGCTTGTTGCGTGAATCCCAGCATGACAAGTGCTGCAAGAGCCTCGTCAAAGACTTCACCCGCGGCAGCGCCGTTCTGTATTAATAACGTAGAACCGGTGGATTTTATTTTATCTTTGAGGTCAACTATTATTCTTTGGGCGGTTTTTGCTCCCACACCCTTGACGGCCTTGAACATGGCCACATTGTTGCTGGCGATGGCCTGTGAGAACTCTTCGGCGCTCATCGACGAGAGTATCATGCGGGCGGTGTTGGGTCCCACGCCCGATACCGAGATGAGCAACAGGAAGGCTTCGCGCTCACGCTTGTTGATGAAGCCGTAAAGCTGGTGGGCGTCCTCGCGGATGACCTCATAGACATAGAGCATGACGTCGCCCTGCCCCGCCCTCGTTATCGCGTCATAGGTCGATAGCGAGATGTTCAGCAGATAACCCATACCGTGGTTGTCGACCACGACATAGGCGGGATTGAGTTCGGCCACCGAGCCTTTGATATAGTCTAGCATATTCAGAATATAATAACAGTGTGAGTCAATTCATTTGGGGAGGCTGCATCGTGCCGACGGGTCAATTCATGATGATGTCAGTAATCATGTTGATGTCGCTCACGCCGACCTCGCCGTCGCTGTTGGCGTCGGCACGGCGGCGCGTGCCGTCATCGTAACGGCCGCCCAGGATGATGTCGATCACGACGTTGATGTCACTCAGGTTGACCTCGCCGTCGAGGTTGACATCGCCGTTCTTGTCCTCGATGTGCAACACATAGCGCATGCCGGCGTTGACATCCAGTTTGCCGAATCCCCAGCGTGCCTTGTTGCCCAGACGCACTTGCCCATCCTTATAGCTGGTGTTGCGCAGCACGTCGCGCACGTCGGCGACACTGAGTTCGGGGTTGGCCTGCATCCACAGGGCAATCGCTCCTGTAACAACGGGTGCCGACATCGAGGTACCCAGGTCGGGACAATAGGGATACTCCACGCCATCGACAAATACCGACGGCTGCCAGTACCTGATGTTGGGGGCTCCGGTGTCATAACGGTTGGCCGACGAGATCACGACGCTACCGGGAGCGCACACGTCGGGACGCGCAATGCCGTTATAGTCAGGACCGTAGGAGGAGTAATACGAGATCTCGTAGGGCGTGCTGAAGTAGCGGAAGTATAACGAGCCGTCACGCAGGGGCACATACTGCTTGGTGTTGTAGGAGCCCACCGAGATGACGCTGTCGGTAGTCGCCAGGTCGCTGATTGAGCCTTGGGGCGTTCCGGTAGAAACCCACGGCAGCCCGTAATTGTTGAAGTAGGCATATTGCGATGTCCAGATGTCCAGATTGTCGAGTGCCGCTCCATAGTATTGGAAGCCCATGACGTAGTTGCCCGCATTGGCGGTCATGTCAACGGTCATGAGCGACGAGCCGTTACCTGTACTCTCGACAACGCCATTGAACGAAACCCAGCCGGTATAGTACTGTGACAGCAGGGCATCGGTCTCGGTATTTATCTCGGCGGTCACACCGGTGACGGTGGAACCCAGCGAGCGGGATTTGTACACGATGTTGCCGGTCTGGGTGTCAACGACAATCAGGCGGGTGTTGAACGGTTTACCGTCACGGGTCCAGGCGTTGATACATCCTGTGCGCTTCAATCCGCGGTTGTAGCCGCTCAGCAGCACCGACACGGTGTCCTCTTGGGAAGACATCTGCTCATGGATGCACACGGTCTCGTCACCGTCGTTACCGGCAGCGACAACAAACACGCGACCGGGACCGGCGAACTGCTCAAACACCTGGGAGAGGAAGGAAGTGCCGTCATGGCCACCCACGTTGGTGCCCAGACTGATGTTGACTACATAAGGCTTACCCATGCGGCGGGCATAGTCATCGATGTAGCTGATGCAGTGGGCCACGCGCACGTCGCTGAGTTCACCCTCGGGCATACCGCACACCACGATATCGGCCTCGGGGGCGATGCCGTGCCAACCGTTACCCTGGTAGCTGCCGGCAGCGATGCCGGCAGTCTGCGTGCCGTGGGTCGTCAAGGGGTCGTCGGTCGTGAGCGGCTTGATGGTCTCGGGGCGCTCAAAGCTGCTTCCCGGCAGCTGGATGCGGTTGACCATCGTAGCACGGCCACTGTCGTTAAACGGCATATACACCGCCTTGACGCGCGTGTTGCCCTCATTGTCCCAGAAGTTGATGTGGTTGAAGTCAAAGCCGCAGTCGATCACGCCGACAATCACGCCCTTACCCGTGTAAGGCATGTCAAGCCTCTCGCCCTGCTGTACAGGATCAACGTGCGAATAGTAACGCACGCTGTCGCAATAGGTCACCAGGGGGATGGCGGCACTGGCATGCAGCACGCCCGAGAACGACTTGAGGTCGTAGGGCTTATAGCTGTTGGGAACCTCGGCGGTAATGATGCCGTCATACCTCGCGGTAATTACCAGTCCCGCATTGCGCAACTGCGTCAAGCTCACCTCGTCGTCATTGACGGCGATGAATGCGTCATACTTATCATTGCTAGATGTCTGCGCGCCCACAGTGAGACGACACATCAACACCATGGCAAGCACGCACAAGTACAAAACCGACTTTTTCATATCATCACAGATATTATTTGTTATTAAACCCGAAAAGTTTCTAATGTTGTAATTTGAATAAACGACTTTTTTGAAACGACAAAATTACTATTTTTTTCGATGTGACACATTATTAATAGGCAATTAATACACATTTTTCAACTCTTTCATCTGAATTTTGCAGCTCGACAAACCTAAGTTAACGCAACAAATGAGGGAGCGGCTGCTTGAAACAACCGCTCCCCTATAACACTCAGTCTATTTATTCAAAAATTTACTTCAGAGTCTTCACGTAGTCACGCAGCGACTGGTTGTCAGGATCATACTCGAGCCACTTCTGATAATAGGTCTTTGCAGTGGCCTTATCGCCCTTGGTGAAGTAGTAGGTAGCCAGGTAGTTATAGGCATACTTGAAATAGCGGGCATAGGAGGCCTTATCTTCCTTGGTCTCGAGAATCTGGAGCAACTCGTTGTAGGCTGCCAGAGCGGCACCGTTGTTGGTGTCTCCCTCGCGAACCTTAGCAACCTTAGCCTTCTGGTTCACGATCAGCACATTGCCGGAAACGAGCTTGTCAACCTCGTCGATGTAGTACTGCGACTTGTTCAGTGCGTCGGCCCTGGTGGCGGCATCGAGCGTCTCGGTGGTGGCGATGCCCAGGTAGTAGTTAGACAGGTTAAACAGGTCGTTGGACTTGTAGTTATCGCTGTCGACCAGACGCTGGTAGTACTCAGCAGCCTTAATGTAGTTCTCGGTCTCGGCATAGCTGTCGCCCATGAAGCGGATCAGGTCGGCGTTGTTGGGGTTCAGCTCAAGGGCCTTCTCATAGGCGGTAATGGCCTCCTCGGGATGGCCGACGCTCTGCAAGGCCTGACCGTAGTCGGTATAGTCGCGAACCTCGTAGTTTGAACCCTGGGGAACAGCGTTGGCAAAGAACGAGCGTCCTGCCTCAACGGCCTCGGGCCACTTCTCGAGCTGTACCAGGTTATAGAGCTGCATACGCATCATGTAGAACACCTTGCTGTCGTTGGGATCCAACTTGTTAACCAAGCTCGTAGCCAGATTATAAGACTCGTTGTACTTCTCACCGAAGAACAGCAGCTGCACGTAGCGCACCTCGTCCTGGGCAAAGTGGTTGGGGTTCTGGATGTACTTACCGTACTGCTCGGCGGCCTTTGCGCCCAGGTTGTCGGCGTAGTACTTCTCGGCGAGCTCACGCTGAACCAGTGCCGAGTTGGGAACCTTGGCCTGCAACTCCTCGAGACGTCCGATTGCCATCTCGGGATTCACATTGAAATAGGTGTTGGCATACTTCACATAGGCCTCGATGTTGTTAGGATCCTTGTCGAAGGCCAACTCATAGATGCCTGCCGCATTGCCCCAGTCCTTCTTGTCGGCCTTGGTGTCGGCCTCAAAGATGTAGCTGTCGGGATCGTCGGCGTTCCACTTGCGGGCATTCTTAATGCATTTGTCGATGTCCTTGGCATAGGTGGTGGGATTGGCATCATAGTAGGCGCGGGCAATCTCTACCTCGAGCTTAGCATCCTTCTTGGAGAGCTTGCGGGCCTTCTCCAGAAGAGCCTTGACGTCACCGCCCTGCTTCAGAGCGATGGCTGCTTGACCCACGTAGTTGTAGGGATTGGATGCGTTGGCGGCAATACCCCTTTCAAAATTGGATGCTGCCTTGGCGATGTTACCCTGATGCAGCGCGATCTGTCCCAGATAGTAGAAGGCCTCGGCCTTGTCGGTGGTGGGAGCGTTGAGATTGCGCTCGAGCAGTTCCTTGGCATTGTCAAGTTTGTCAACCTTGTAGTACTCAATACCGTCCTTGTAACCCTGTGCGTTAACCAGCAGGGACGCACACATCAACATGAGTGATGCAAAAAAGAATTTACGTTTCATTGCAGTAACAATTTAATGTTAATATTTATTAGTTAGTTATGTTTAATTATCCATGTTGCAACTTCCGTGCCAATCTGTAAGCATTATTGCAGTTCAACAGTTCTGACCGGCTCGGCGGCAGGCAGAATGCCCGTTTGAAGAATAATCTTCTGACCGATCACTCCAGTCAGGAAGGTGAAGAAACCGTGGTCGAGCATTCCGTTATAGGATGCGTCGATGGCCCAGATGGAACGCACCAGGGGATAGTCTCCGCTGTAGATGTGAGCCTGATAGGGTTTCACGGCCTCAATCTTGTCGTCGCCGCGCAGGGGCATCACCTTGATGTGGTCGGTGAAGTCGATAACGGTCACCTCGTTCTGGGTCTTGAGCTGTTCATACTTCTCGGCGATGGGAATCTCGGCCTTCTTCAAGTCGCTGGTGATCCAGCTCACGCCGATGAAGCCGATAACGTTCTTATACTGCTGGACAGCGTCAAACACGTCCTGGCTGGAGCCTCTTGCATATACATTAGGCCCGAAATTACCGCCGTTGAGGAACTTATCCTTCATGTAATGCACAACCCCGGTGCCGGAGCCGTCAAACATCACCTTGATGGTGTCGTTCTTGAGCTTGGTGGGATATACCTCGCCCCATCGTTTCACCTTGCCGGTGAAGATGTCGCGCAGGTCCTCCATCGACAGCTCGTCGATATCGTTCTGCTTGTTGACGATGACGGCGATGGCATCGACAGCAATCATCTTTGAGCGGTAGCCACGACCCAGCTTCTTGAGACTCTTCTTCTGGTCGGGAGTCAGGTCATGAGAGATGATAATCAGGTCAACCCTGTTTTTGAACAACGAGTCGAGGGCGTCATGCTCATTGATGTACTCGGGCATGATACTGGCCTCGGGATACTGGTATTCAAACACGGCAATCTCTTGCTCGAGCACACTCTCAAACGACTCGTCACACATGATGCGTGCCAAGCCACGAGTGCTGGTACTCTTGGGGTTATTGTGACCGCATGCAGCCATCATCATGGCCAGCACGAGGGCGGCAACCACCATGGGCAGATTATTTCTTCTTGTCTTCATTGCCTTTGTCCTCCATCATTTTAAGCCTCTCACTATAGGTCATGTACTGTTCTTCTTCCTCTTCATCATCATAGCGGCGCATGCCGTAGCTGTGCTCTCCCTTCACCTCACGATATCCGCGAAACAGGCCATAGGCGGCAAACGCGACAGCGAAGAACCAGCTCAGGTATCTAGGCAGGCCAAATAAATTAATCGCCATCAAGACCGCTACGCCCAGGTAAAACAAGACCATGAAGATGCCGAAAAACATCCACAGCACTTGAACCACTCTTGATTGTTTCTTGCTCATAAGATCTATTTTTTATTCACAGCATTGTTGCCAATCCTGCCGTTAGACTACCATTAGACAAAATGGTTTATAACTATCAAACGACAAAGTTAACATTTTATCCTGAATTGGGCTGTTAAATTAATAAAAATTGTTGACTCTTTCCCTCAAAAAAACGATACATGACGCCTCCTGCAAGCCTGCATAGATGGAAATCAAGCCTTAAATGGTATAAATGTTAAGAAATTGTTGCACAATAAAAATTAATGGAGTATATTTGCATCACCTTAAATCAAACTTTTATTCATACTATTTTTCCTAGGGCACCTTCGTTGTGATAACGAAGTGCTTTTTTTCATACCCATACAGGATAACCACGCCTCACACGATAAAAGGGCTCAGCGGATAACTGCTGGGGACCGGTGTGGCCTCGCTCTAGGTAACAAAAAAACCGGAGGATTGAATCCCCCGATTTTTTTTGATAACTGAATTGCATCAAGCACCGATCACTCCACAGGAAGCGCGCGGAATCCGGTTCCCAGAATCTCGGAACTCTCGATGATGTTCACAAAGGCGTGCGGATCGATAAGATGCAGAGCCGAACGCAGCTTAATCATATCCGAACGGTCAAGGGTGACATAGACCATCTTGCGCTCCTTACCCTCGTAGAGGCCGCTACCCGTGATGCAGGTGCCGCCACGCTTGATATCGTTGATGATATAGTCGCGGATGGGGTCCGGGTCATCGGTGATGATGAACATGGTCTTGTAACTCTTCATACCGTCAACCACAAGGTCAATCACCTTACCCTCGATGAAGATGACAAGGATCGAATAGATGGGAAGGCGGATATCGTGGAAGGCGATAAGCGTGCTCAACGTGATGATGCCATCAACAATCATGACCAGCGTGCCCAGGGAAATCTTGGTGTACTTGTGAAGAATCATCGAGATGATATCCGATCCGCCACTGGTAGCGCCCGAACGGAAGATAAGACCGATGGCCACACCATAGATGAGACCGGCAAGTACGGTATTCAGGAAGTAATCGGGCATAAACCAGCCTCCGTTGAGAGGAATCTGGACCATCGACGGGCCTGCCGCGTTGACAATCTCGCCGTCGTGAATGACGGGGTTGTAGCCCCAAGTAGACTCCAGGATAAATGTGAACACAAAAATTAATGCGGTGGAAATGATGGTCTTGATACCGAACTTCGGGCCAAGAATCCACGTGCCGATGATCAGCAAGGGCACATCCATGCAGATGGCATAAAGTGAAATCTTCCAGGGCCACAAGGTGTTGATCACGTTACTCAGACCGTAAGTGCCACCAGGTGCCATGAGGTAAGGGTTAACAAACATCACATCGCCGACAGCAAACAGGGCGCTGCCGATGACCAGTAAAGTGTAGGCCCACACTTCACGCCACAATTTCCTCTTGGGATCAATAGTAATCATAAATTGTTTCTAAATTATTTATTCAAAATATAAGTCTTTATAAATCAGCACAATAAATGACAATAATCAAATATGGTGCCGCGAATTCGGCCGCAAAGGTACACATTATTTGTCAATTGGCAATTATTACTGTCCCGTAAAAATAAATTAATGCAGAAACTGCCGAATGTAGGGCCTCGCCTTGGCGTGGCCGCTACGAGACAAGTAAAATAAACTACGAATTTCGCAAATTAAACAAATTGGCTTCCGCGTACTTATTTATCTCGAATTACACGAATTGCGGCACGCCAAGGCGAGGCCCTACCTCAGCGACAGGGGACGGCTCTTCTGGATGAAAAATGCCTGCATTTTTCGGACTGAAGAACCGTCCCCCCGTAACCTCGCAACCTAGAGTCCACAGGTAAACCCATCAGGCCTATCTTAATGTCAAATGATTTGCGTCCAGTAAAATGCGGGAAATGCAGGCCGAAGGTCTGCACAAGGCCAGTAGGCCTTGAATTGAAATAACACCATGGCGCGAGGGCCGTAGGTCCTCGTGGCTTGGTGAAAAAGACGCTATACTAAGCGGGCCCCGCAGGGGGCCACTAATGCTGGCTGTGAGTGGCCCTCTACGAGGCCCGTTCCGTTACACACTGGTCCCCCAGGCCACACAGGCCGACGGCCTGAGCGCCCTGGGGTTATGGCAAGTCAAGGCCGTCGGCCTTGTGCAGGTCGTCGACCTGCTCGTCCGTTACGCTATGCCCCTTAAGCCCAAATAACTCCTCAATTTTTATTTGCTCAAGGGGTTACAACATATATCGGAATTTTTCCCGGATGCTAAAAAAGAATTACGGGAGCCATCAGACTCCCGCAATCTTTTCTTGGATAAGGAACAAAAAATGCTTTCCTGTGGATGAAAATACTTATTTTGTTCTTTAATAGTTGCGTGCGAACACTACGCGCTGCTTGCTGGGCTTGCCGGTGTAGATGCACTTGCCCTCTTCGGCAGGCTGGTCCATCGGGATGCAGCGGATGGTTGCCTTGGTCTCTTCCTTGATCTTGAGCTCGGTCTCGGTAGTGCCGTCCCAGTGGGCAAGAATGAAACCGCCCTTCTCGATCTGCTCCTTGAACTCGTCCCAAGTGTCCACCTTGAAGGTCATCTCCTCGCGGTGACGCAGGGCCTTGGTAAAGATGTTCTGCTGAATCTCCTCAAGCAGATCCTTAACGCGGTTCTCGATGCCGGCGAGTTGCTCGCTGCTCTTCTCGAGGGTGTCGCGACGCATAACCTCGATGGTGCCTGCCTCGATGTCACGTGCACCGAGCACGAGGCGAACGGGAACGCCCTTAAGCTCGTAGTCGGCGAACTTGAATCCGGGGCGCTTGTTGTCGGCGTTGTCATACTTAACCGAGATGCCCATGCCGCGCAGGTTGGCAACGATAGGTTCAACCACCTTGTTGATCTCGTCAAGCTGGTCGTTGGTCTTGTAAACGGGAACGATAACCACCTGGATGGGTGCCAGATGCGGAGGCAGCACAAGACCGTTGTCATCGCTGTGGGTCATAATCAGGGCGCCCATCAAGCGGGTCGAAACGCCCCACGATGTGGCCCATACATCCTGCAACTTGTTCTCCTTGTCAATGAACTTCACGTCAAAGGCCTTGGCGAAGTTCTGGCCCAGGAAGTGGCTTGTACCCGACTGCAGGGCTTTGCCGTCTTGCATCATCGCCTCGATGGTGTAGGTCTCGAGGGCGCCGGCGAAGCGCTCGTTAGCGGTCTTCACACCCTTGAGCACGGGAAGCGCCATGTATTTCTCGGCAAAGTCGGCATAAACGTTCAGCATCTCGATAGCCTTGGCCTCGGCTTCCTCCTTGGTGGCGTGGGCGGTATGACCCTCCTGCCACAGGAACTCGGCAGTGCGCAGGAACAGGCGCGTGCGCATCTCCCAACGGAAGACGTTTGCCCACTGGTTGATGAGCAGGGGCAGGTCACGGTAGCTGTTGATCCAGTTACGATAGGTGTTCCAGATGATGGTCTCGCTCGTGGGACGGATAACCAATTCCTCCTCCAGGCGGGCCGAGGGGTCAACAACGACACCCTTGCCGTTCGGGTCATTCATCAGGCGGTAATGGGTCACCACTGCACACTCCTTGGCAAAGCCTTCCACGTGGTCGGCCTCACGGCTAAGGAACGATTTGGGGATGAGCAGGGGGAAATATGCGTTCTGCACACCAGTAGCCTTGAACATGTCGTCAAGCTGACGCTGCATCTTCTCCCAGATGGCGTAGCCGTAGGGCTTGATGACCATACAACCGCGCACAGCCGACTGCTCGGCCAGGTCGGCTTTCACAACCAGTTCGTTATACCATTGAGAGTAGTTGTCGGCTCTCTTAGTTAAATCCTTTAATTCTTTTGCCATGTGTAATAATATAATAATGTGTTGTTATTTTTCTTTTGTGACGTGATGGATATTGATACGGCCCTTTTTGGCTTGCTGTATCATGGTCTTCTCAGGAACGAGAAACAGTTCGAGGCGGCGGTTGCGCTTGCGGTTCTCGACCGAGTTGTTGTCCACGATGGGGTCGGTGTCACCCAGGGCATACGGCACCACGTAGTCAACACTCCCGTTCTCGTCAAACCAGTCAAATATGGTGTTCACCCGCTGGCGGGTGAGGTTCAGCGTGTATTCCGGGCTACCGGTGTTGTCGCTGTGCATGACAAGCAGCAACTTGTAGAACCCGGGGTTCTTCACCATCCTGAGGAATGGCTCCAACTGTTTCTCGCCCAGCTTGGACAGGACAGTGTCGTTAGGCTCAAACAGCTGGCTGGCAGGAATGGTGATAACGATAACCTCGTTGTCGCGCATGATCTCCACGTCATAATTTGACTGCTTGAATGCCACAGCCATCTCATACTGGAAATCCTGAATCTTGTCGGCTTGCTTGTCGTTCTTGATCTCGGGCGTTAACAGGTTCTCGTCGAGGGACATGTCATAGATGTCATCCGAGTCGTCACGGGCACTGAGCGGTTGAGGGCACAACAGTTGCAGCAGCACCGTCAACACGAGAGTCATAAGTGATATCTGTCGTCGCATAGTTTTCATCAATCAAGGGGTTACACGTTCAAGTCAATCAAGCCCTCGGGTAAGGCCATGACCATTACTTTCTTTTCCAGATCAAATTCCACAATCAGGTCGTCGGTCGCCGGAACCATCAGTTCCTGGCCATCGCGGTCGATGATGAACAGGGCGTTATCGGTCTGCTCGTCAACGTCAACGATCTCCCCCACCCTGACGTGATTCTCGTCCTGAAGCTCAAAGCCGATGAAGTAGTCCAGCGGCAAGGCGTCGGCATCGGTCTCGTCATCAAGCATGTCATAGTCCCGCTTCAAGGCATAAATCTCATGATTAACCAGCTTGGTCGCTTCTTGCTCATTGGAGATGCCGTCGATGGTGAGCAATACCGTCTCATGGGACTTCGGGCGGCAGGCGTTGACAAAGAACGGCACGTAGATACCGTCAATTTCACTCACGAGGCAGGAAAAACCGGACAACACGTCAACATCGACATCGACAGTAGCCGATATCTCGCCAGCAATGCCGTGGGGCTTGTTGTACACTCCTATTCCTATGAGTTCCTCGCGCGTGATCATTGTTTTTTAGTTTCTAGTCCTTAGTTTCTAGTCCCTAGTCCCTAGTTTCTAGTCCTTGGTTTTTATTTTTTCTTTTTCTTCTTGCCGGAGGGCTGGGCGGGTTTGACGATTTGATACTCATGCAGGTGGTGCGTCGACGGGTCAAGGCGTATCACGCCGTGACTGAAACGCTCCAAATCCTTGAAAATCTTGGCATCTTCCACATCCTCGTTGTTGATCTGGAAGATGAGCTTTTTCATGTGGTTGGCAAGCAGCATGGCCAGCGCGTCTCGCTCATCGCCCTCGGGATAGGTGGCTGCACGCTCAATCATGCGCTCGATATTCTTGCCATAGTGGCGGAACATGATAGGCTCCAGCTCATACTTGATGGGGTCGGGCTTGGTGTCGAGGTTCTCCTCCCTGATGATGTCGTCAAAGGGGAAATCCACATCCAGTTGGAAACCGCTCATGATCATCAGGTGATCCCACAGCTTGTGCTGGTAATCGGTCTCGGCACGCAGCTGGGGGAACATGTTCGCCATGTTCTGGACGATGGTGTAGGCACAGCGGGTGCGCTCATCACGGTCCTCGATGGTGAGGCAGTGATCCACCATTTGCTGGATGTTGCGCCCGTATTCAGGCAGCACCAGTGTCTTGAGTTGTGAGTTATAAGTCAACATATTCTGCAAATATACTATACTTTATTATGTTTCGCAAGCCTTTTTCAACTTGCTCGCTGGGGTTTAGGTCTAGCGATGACGGTTCCTAAATCCCTATCACCGGGTTCTTCGGCTTGGTGGCCTGGAACTCTTTGAGATAGAGCGGAGTGCTGTAAGCCACGTCGATGAAGGCTTGCTCGCGGTAAGCTTTCTCGGCCAGCGCCGTCATGTCAACGGCAACGGGTTTCACGCCGGCGATGAACTTGAATCTTTCATCGGCATACAGCTGGCGGGCCTTGTCGCTGCCGTTGCCCATCAGCACCAGCGTGTAGTCCTGCTCAAGCAGCGCATCAAACGAGTGCTCGTCGAGAATCATCGCCTGCGGCTCGAGCATGGCCTCCAGCGCCGGGTTATAGACGGCGGTATAGACCTCCATACGGCGCGCGTCGATCATCGGCACATAGAGGACCCGCTCCTCGTCGATGAAGTGGTTGAACATCGTGCTCACCGTGAGCAACTGCAGCGTGTTCACCCCGATGAGCGGCACCTGCAGGCCGAAGGCCAACCCCTTGGCCTCGCTCAGGCCGATGCGCAACCCGGTGTAGGAGCCGGGGCCGATGCTCACGGCGACGGCATCGAGCGCCATCTCGCGCGAGCGCACATAGTCCAGCATCTCCTTGACATACTGACTCAGCAACGTCGCGTGGGTCTGGCCTTCGTAATTCTCACGATGATCCAGCACTTGGCCCTCGCTCGTCAGTGCCACCGAGCAAACCTCGGTCGATGTCTCTATACTCAGGATGTTTGCCATCTGCTCTATCTAAAAAACGTGCAAAGGTACGCAAAATTGTTCAAATCACCGCCAAATCACATGAAAAACCACGCTTTTGACTGTAATCGTAGATGTAGAACGGGCCAATTACGGGATGTTGTCGATATGGCCGGGATAGAGGGAATAGTGGCGGCCCAGGTATTGCCATTGCTGGCTGGGAAGCGCGTCGGTGACGGGCGCATCGGCGGTCTCGGGCCAGCTGACGATGGTATAGGGACCGAAGTTGACGGCCTTGCTGCCGTCGGCACTCGGTTTGCCGCCATCGTCCACGGCGCGGGCTATGACAGCTGGCTCATCGGGGAGGATGGCCTTCACAAGCTCGGGGTTGCCACAGCGGGTAAGATACCGCGAGAGCATGGCGGGCGCGACGAGTTTATCATTGAGCACGAGGGGCGTAACCTCGTTACGCAGGTACACTTTCAATATCGGGGCAAAGGGCGAGCGACCGTATCGGCTGTCGATGTCAAAAGCGCGCTTGATGCTGACGATGCCGGCGGACGACGTGCGGGCCTCGTCCATCATCGCGTGCTGAGCCTGCCACACCTCCTGGCGATAGCTGTGCATCGGCACATAGATGGCAGCGACTGCCACGACTGCCACGGCGGCGATGACCGTTCGCGCTGTCTTGCCCTCAACCAGCTGGTGATACATCTGCAGGAACAGAACGGCACAAAGGATGGATATGCATGTCAGCTGCCACGACATCGTGTAGGCCACCAGGACGGCAAAAGCGAGGTTGACCAGGATGGCCACGATGATGACGAGATTGCGACGCAGCACGTCAAGCACCACAGCGGGTTTTTTGGCCAACGCCACAGCGGCCGTCAACACCGTCAAGGGGAAAACGGGCACCTTGACCAGGTCAACGAGCGCACGCAGGCGCACGGCATGGCCCAGGTCGTCCGAGCGGGTGAAGTTGGCTGGCGAGAGGACACATAAGGCCGTCCCCACCAGATAGGCAAACACGAAAACGCGTCCCGTCATCGGCAGGTCTCGCCAATGCAGCAGCAGATAAACCATTAATCCCGCGGCAATGCCGATAGAAAAACTCTCCTGCATCGAGCCAGCCACCAGGGCCAGCAGGGCAATGAGGGCTGTTTGCCATAGGGGGAAAGGTCTGTCACTTTGACGGGTTTTGTCAAAGACGAGCAACAGCAGCAGGTTGGCGGCAGCGGTCCACAGGTAGTTGACCGAACAAGCCTCCGAACTGGTGAACATGCGCAACGCTCCCGGCATGAGTAGCCACACCACGGCAAACGCCACGATGAGCAGCGACAGGCGCCGCCTGTCACGGCCATAACCCAGCGTTACGAGGCAGACGAAGAAAAGCGCGAACACCAGCGAGTTACAAATGGCAAAGGCGAGTTCGCTCTGGGTGCCGCTGAACCACTGCACGATGGCGTGAACCACAAAACGACCATTGTACCACAGGTAGCAAACGGCCTGAGACCTGATGGCGTCGGCCAGTGAGGTGACGGGATGGTCGTGGACAATAACATGCTCGCCGTTGTCGAGCACCACCAACTCGCTGACGGTGCTGAAGGCGAAATCATCGGTATTGAGAATCAGCCACCTGTCCTGAATGAAAAACAGTATCGCACCCACCACAACGGCAAGCGGCAAGACCCAAGTTTTTATATTTCTTTTTACTGTACTCATTTTTCGCTAATCAGGAGCCAACCAGGAAAGCGTTCTTCTCCAGCCTACTGAACAGGAGCAGGAGGATCTGTCTCAGGTGCTGAAGGTGCGGTAGCAGATGCTGAAGGTGCAGTCTTAGGTGCTGAAGGAGCAGTCGCAGATGCTGAAGGAGCACTCGCAGATGCTGGAGGAACATTCACAGGTTCTATGGGAACATTCACAGGATCTGGAGGACCGACAGGAATCGTCGGGATCTCTACAGGTTCATGAGGCTCTGATGCACCCATGCAACGGGGGAGCAGGAAGGCGCACGCTAATGCCACTATCGCTATAAGGACAACGTAGCGAAATGGGTAAATCATCCTGCCGATGAGGGTGGTCCTTATTCTGTCCCACTTATTGATATAAATATAAGTAACCTGTCTTGTGATCCCGTTAGCATCCGTTTCCAACCGACTCGATTCTGCGTAGCTGATGCCCAATGAATCCAAGTCACTCTTACAGGACGACAACTGGATGGAGTCCTCACAAATCTTGTATCGATAATTGAAATGATCCGCCATAATTCAAATTGACTGTTGCATGAATGAAAAACGATTAGCCTGCAAAATTACTGATTCATCTCCACTTTTACAAACCATTCTTCACAATTAATCGGCCTAACTGTTTTTTTGATTTCTTGCACGCAACGCGATTCATTGATGACATCATTATTAGGACGCCATGCCTAGGAATCTCCAAAATAACGGTATCATTAGAAGTTGAAGTGCAGCTGGATGCGCACGCCGCGGCGGTCGGTACCCGCATGGTCGCGGTAAGTCAGGCGCCAGACGTAATCCACACGCAATATCGTAAAAATGTTATCAATACCCACGCCCGCTTCCATATAGGGTTTGTCACCCAGCGGCAGGCAAGGAACATCCTCGGGGAACAGGAACACGTCACCTGTCTTGGCGGGGTTGTTCTTGTCGCTCAAGCTGCCCCACAAGCCCCTGAAGGTCAACACCTCGCGCAGGCGAAGCCGCTTGATGAGCGGCAGACGGTTCATCAACACGCCGTTACCCCAATAGGTGAGGTCCCACGAGAGCGCCTGGTCGTTGATGAACTCCATGGGCTTCATCAGGGCATAACTCTCGGGCTGGATGGCATAGCTCAGGTTGACATTGGGCATGACCAGGTCGGGATAAGCGACCTGGCTCCACAGTTTCTCGCCCTTGACGATGACGTCGGCATAGCCGAAAGCCGAGAACCAAAAGCGCTTCTGCAACGACAACTCGGTCTTGTTGAGTTCGTGAAGGCTGCCCATGAAGCCCTGCGGCATGTAGGTCTGGGTCAACGTGATGATGGGTGCATCCATATTGATGGGAATGCGATAGGAGCGGGACTGATAGAAAGTCTCGCCCGGCGCAAAGCGCAACTGGGCCGTGAAGCCGGCCTGGGTGTAACGCTGGCGCGAGGTGCCGTCGGCATAGTTGAACGGCACATACCGGGTAGCCTCGTGGATGTTGTGCTCGATGCCGAAGGCCATCGAGAAGTGATTGTACCACTCGTGGCGGTATTCCAGGCGTGTGGTGCGCAGGTATTGCATCCTCACGTCCTTGTGGCGACGCAGCGTGAGGAAGACGTTGTCCTGATTGGTGTAGAGGTAGTGCTGGGCCAACTTGTCCACGTCATAGCGGTGGGTGAGCCTCAGGCTATGGATGGGAAACTCCTGGTCGAGCGATTTCTTGGGCGTGAAGGAATACTCGAGCGAGCCCATATACTTGAATTTCTTGTCACGGAATCCATAGGCCGCATAGGCGCGGGCAAACCAGTGGCGACTGAGGTTCACGGTCGTCATCCCGCCCAAACGCAACCTGAGGCCTTCGAGTGAATTGCCGCTGATCATGGTGTTCAGCGGTCCGATGTCAACTTTGCTGACTTTTGCCGTCGGCACGTAGCCGTTGACCATGACGACCACCACTTGCTCGGCCCAGTAGAACAGCCGTGAGCCGCGCAGCCGTTTCATCAGGGCGCTCATTGTCGCCGTGGTGGTGCGCGTCTCGGCAGGACGGTATTCCTGCCAGAATTCATCGGGCATGTAGGCGGCGCTCCCTTCTACCGAGCGGTCTCCCTTGAAGCTGAAAGCACCGGCCTCGGGGCGCTCGAAGTTGTGGCCGCGGTAAGTGGTCTCGCGGCGGGCAAAGGCTTCGGGTATGCCTGGCAGGATCTTGAACGACACCTCGACATCATCGCGCACCTTGAGGCGGGAGCCGTTCGGGGCACGTTCATAGTCCTGGACGACTCGCATGCGGTCCACATAGTTCAGGTTGATGTCATAGGGCACGCCCATCTCGACCCGCTTGATGAACATCGTGGTGTCCTCGAGCGAGACATAGAGGCGCCCCAGGAAGCCGAACGTTTGGGGCGTGAACGGCACGAAACTCAGCACTGCGCATCGCTCGCCACCCACGGTCACGGTGTCGTTGAGGTAAAACTTGTAGAAATCGACCGCTATGCGGGACAGCGGACTTACAAAGCGATTGGACAGAAGGGTGACATCGTTCTGGAAAATGTCGATTTCGCCCATGAAGTCGTCGAGCACCTTCTTGACGTTCTCCTGGTCGATGTGTTCATCGATGCCGGCGCTACGGGTGCCCAGCACGAGGCGCTTGTGCCCCCCGCCGTCGCGGCTGTGGTAGTCGCGGGCAACGGTTTCCTTGATGCTCACAGGCAGCACGCGCTTGCCGGTGAGCAACGACGTGTCGGCATATTCCTCAATCCATCGTTGTTCCTCTCCCCCGCCCAGGGTCTTGCCTATGACTTCATCAAGGTTGCCCAGGCCGAGCATCATGCGCTCATAGAGGGTGTAGCCGTAATGTGGCAGCCGCTTCGGGTCGTTGTCGTCACGGTGGGCGCGCAGCCGCTTGATCATGTCCACTGCGGGATTATTCTTCTTGCTGTATTTCTCTTTTCCCTTCTTGACGACCACCTCGTTAAGTTCTACGCCAGCGGCCACCATGTCAATGACCACCACACTCCCCTGCCCCGTCTTGACCTCGACTTCACGGGGGCGATAGCCCATGGCCGTGACACGCAGCCGCGAGAAACGGGCTCGTGTGGTGATGGTAAATCCGCCCTTGTCGGTAGCAAGGGTTCCCTCGCTGGTGCCCACCAGGGAGATTGACGCATAGGCAATGCCCTCACGGGTCACCGAGTCCCTCACGAGGCCGGTGATCTGGGTCACAGCTTGCTGCTGACCTGCCGCCGCCAGCGCAGTCAACATCACCACAAATAGGCATCCGATATGTCGCAAAAAGCCCTTCACAAGGCTGCAAAGGTAGTAAAAAAGTTTCTAGTTTCAATTCTCCAGTAAACATATAGTGTTGATGCACATTGTAGAGATACGACATTTTTCTCTTCCAGCTCCCGTTATTTCCCGGTTACAATAAATAACAGGTAAATACGTTTTATAATATATATGAGCACAGAGATTGAACATAAGTATCTGGTGAAGAATGACTCCTACAAGCGGGAGGCCTTCAAGCAGAGCGAAATTCAGCAGGGATTCCTGTCGAGGAATCCCGAGCGGACGGTACGCGTGAGAATACGCGACGACAAGGGGTTTATCACGATCAAGGGGCGAGGCAACGGCGCCGCGCACCCCGAATTTGAATACGAGATTCCCCTCGAGGACGCCAAGCAGATGATGGCCCTGTGCGAACCTCCGGTCATTGTCAAAACGCGCTACCTGGTTATGCACGAGGGCAACTGCTGGGAGGTGGACGAGTTCCATGGCGACCTGCGGGGCCTGGTCATCGCCGAGTTGGAGGTGCCCAGCGAGGACTACCGCTACGGCCTGCCGCCGTTTGTGGGCCTGGAAGTCACAGGCGATCCCCGTTACTACAATTCCCAATTGGGCATTAACAACAAATGACTCGCACATTGACCCATAAAACGCTAAGATATTAGAAAGCCCCACGCTAAGGCGCCAAGACGCTAAGTTATTAATATACAATTAGATGGATTCTGACAAATGAGATATGTCATCATTCTATCATTATTCATTGCAGTAACAATTGTATATTTTGTATGACCACAAACAGCTATAAGATAAAAGCTTAGCGACTTCGCGCCTTAGCGTGGGGTCTAACAGCTGAATAGAGTTACAACGGTTACGCTACGATGCTAAAAAACCAAAAAAACGGTGCGGCAAGGGTGGTCGCGCCGTTTTTTTCAGTAATTTTGCCGTTTGTTATCAATTTAGCATCCATGCCGAAGATAAAGAAGCTATATACGTTCATGCTGTCCAGGTTCCTGCCGAGGTTCCTGATGACCTTCTGTATCTGCTTGTTTATCGTCATCATGCAATTCTTGTGGCGATACATCGACGAGTTGGTGGGCAAGGGACTGAGCATCGACGTGGTGGCCGAGCTCTTCTTCTATGCGGCCCTGTCGATGGTGCCGTTGGCATTGCCGCTGAGTATCCTGCTGGCGGCGTTGATGACCTTCGGCGACCTGGGTGAGCACATCGAGCTGACGGCCCTCAAGTCGTCGGGCATCTCGTTGACGACCATCATGAAGCCGCTGGCCATCCTGATCACGCTGGTGTCCATCGGGGCGTTCTTCTTCCAGAATAACGTCTTGCCACAGTCACAGGTGAAGATGTGGACCCTACTGTTCTCGATGCGACAAACGTCCCCCACGCTGGACATCCCCGAGGGCGCCGTCTATAGCCAGATTCCGGGTTACAACATCTTTGTGCAGCGCAACGACAAGGAGCGCGACATGCTCTATGGACTACTCATCTATGACGTTTCCCAGGGGTCGATGTATCCCAGGATCGTGGCGGCCGACTCTGGCCGGCTGAGCATGACCCAGGACAAGCAGCACCTGGTGCTGACGCTCTACAAGGGCTCGTGGTATGAGGAAATGAAGTCGGGAGGTGGCGTGAACGGCATGAGCGGCGACCTCTACCGCCGTGAGACCTTCCACGACAAGGAAATCATGATTCCCTATGACGCCAACTTCACCCGCATGGACGACGAGACGATGAAGTCGCAATACGTCGGCAAAAACATCACCGAGCTACAGCAGACCATCGACTCGGTGCGGCTCAAGGTGGACTCGGCGGCGACGTTTGTTCTCACCAAGTTACGCTCGCAGCCCGTGTGCGGCGTTCCCCAGCAGCGCTTCGTGCAACGCGACGGCAAACCCTCGATGGAGCCCGTTCCCGAGGTCACCCTCGACAAACCTGTCGACCTCAACAAACTCATCAAGGAACTGCCCGAGCATGAGCAACAGAACATTGTCAACCAGGCGATGATGCGCACTACTGCGGCGATGCAGGACCTGCAATTCCAGGGATATACCATCAACGACGATAATTACGTGATTCGCCGCCACCAGATTGAGCTGATGAAGAAATTCACGCTCTCGCTGGCCTGCCTGATATTTTTCTTCATCGGTGCGCCGCTAGGAGCCATCATCCGCAAGGGTGGCTTCGGTATGCCTATTGTCATCTCGGTGCTGCTGTTTATCGTCTATTACATCATCGACAACATGGGCTACAAACTTGCCCGCGACGGCCGCTGGGAGGTGTGGCAGGGCATGTGGCTCAGTTCGGCGGTCCTGCTGCCGCTGGGCGTATTCCTGACGCACAAGGCCGTCAACGACTCGGCGGTGTTCAATCCCGACGTGTGGCTCAACTTCATCCGCCGCGTCACGGGTCTGCACCAGACGCGCAAACTCGCGGCCAAGGAAGTTATCATCAACGAGGTCATCCCGGCCGAGGCACTCGAGCTCATCAACGGCCTCAAGGCATCTTGCCAGCAGCTGCTTGACCGCTACCCCGGTCGCCAGCGATATCTGGAATACTGGCAGCAGGGATATGACAAGGCGGCCATCAAGGCGCTGGCCGAAGAGGTGGACCGCGTGGTCGATTACTTGTCCAACTCCCGCGACCAGATGGTACTCAACAAGGCCATGGACTATCCCGTCATTCGCCAGCTGCTGACCTATTCCCCGTCGGCTATTGTAGGCAAGGCGGCAGGCACAGCGGCAGCGGTGCTGTTCCCCATCGGTCTGCCCGTGTGGCTCATCGGCATGAGACACCAGGCTAACCTCAAGCGCGACATCCAGCTCACCGCGAAGACCTGCGACCAGCTGGTGGCCATCTTTAACGGCGACTATGACCGCGAGATGGAATATCGGGAATTGGATAAGAGTTAATAGATAAGAGTTAATAGATAAGAGTTAATAGATTTTTTTTTAGACTAATCATCCTTCTATAAGATATCATTATGGATCAAATCAAACTGAATACCATCGACGAGGCTGTCGAACAATTGAAGCGCGGCGAGTTTGTTATCGTCGTTGACGATGAGGACCGCGAGAACGAGGGCGACTTCATCATTGCAGCCGAGAAAATCACCGAAGAAAAAGTTAACTTCATGCTGCGTGAGGGACGCGGTGTCTTGTGTGCACCGGTTACCGCCGAACGCTGCCACGAGTTGGAACTCAATATGCAGGTTGACGATAACACGTCAATGCTGGGAACGCCGTTCACGGTGACCGTGGACTTGCTCGACGGATGCACGACGGGCGTGTCGATGCACGACAGGGCCATGACCATCCGCGCGCTGGCCAATCCCATGAGCAAGCCCCAGGACTTCGGCCGTCCGGGACACATCAACCCGCTGCGGGCCGTGGACAAGGGCGTGCTGAAGCGCGCAGGCCACACCGAGGCCTCGATCGACCTGATGCGCATCGCCGGCCTGTATCCCGCCGCTGCCCTTATTGAGATCATCAACCCCGACGGCACGATGGCGCGCCTGCCGCAACTCATCGAGGTGGCTAAGCGCTTCGATATGCCCATCATCTCAATCAAGGACCTTATCGCCTACCGCCTGCGCACCGAGCGCGTTGTCGAAGTGGGCGACGAGGTGGATCTGCCGACCCAGTACGGCCACTTCAGGCTGATACCGTTCAGGCAGCTCAACAACGGCCTGGAGCACATCGCACTCATCAAGGGCGAATGGAAAGCCGACGAGCCCATCCTGGTGCGCGTCCACTCGTCATGCGCCACGGGCGACATCTTCGGGTCGATGCGATGCGAATGCGGCGAGCAGCTCCACATGGCCATGCGCATGATTGAGAACGAGGGCAAGGGCGTCCTCGTGTACATGAACCAGGAAGGACGCGGCATCGGTCTGATGAACAAAATCAGGGCCTACAAGCTGCAGGAGAACGGATATGACACGGTCGATGCCAATGTGCACCTGGGCTTCAAGCCCGACGAGCGCGATTACGGCGTGGGGGCCAACATCTTGCGCATCCTGGGCATCACCAAGATGAGGCTGATGACCAATAACCCCGTCAAGCGCGTCGGTCTCGAGAGCTACGGCCTCGAGGTGGTCGAGAATGTGCCCATCGAGGTGCAACCCAACGCCTACAACGAGTTCTACATGCACACCAAGAAATCACGCATGGGACACGACCTCCACAATGTCGAATAAGCTTTTAGGAATTAGAAATTAGAAATTAGAAATTAGAAGTTCTAGAGCATCTAGAATATCTAGATTATCTAGAGCATCTAGGGACTAGGGACTAGGGACTAGGGACTAGAAACTAGGGACTAGAAACTAAAACACGATGAGAGATTTCGACGAGATCAGGGTATTTGTTGAGCGGGAGATTGTTCCTCGCTACGACAATTTTGACGCGGGGCATGGTCGCGACCATGTCCACACGGTCATGACCCAAGCGCTGCAGCTGGCACAGCACTACCCCGAGGTGGACCCTTGCTTGCTGCTTGTGGCGGCAGCCTATCATGACCTGGGCCTGGCCTACGGTCGCGAGCACCATCACACCCACAGTGCGCGCATCATCCGCGAGGATGAGCGCCTCAAGCAGTGGTTCAGCGACGAGGAAATCGGCATCATTGCCGACGCCGCCGAGGACCACCGCGCATCCAGCGGCCACGAGCCGCGCACCATCTATGGCCGCATCGTCGCCGAGGCCGACCGCATCATCGACGGCGAGACCATCGTGCGCCGCGCCCTCCAGTACGGGATGTCGCATGAGCCGGGACTGGACCGTGAGGGGCAGTACCGTCGCCTGATGGAGCACATGCGTGAGAAATATGACTACGGCGGCTACCTCAAGCTGTGGATACCCGAGAGCGACAACGCCAAGCGCCTCGAGCAGTTCCGCCAGACGCTGGCCGACGAGGCGGCCTTCCGTCAAATGTTTGACAAAATCTTCGATACAATCAATCAATAATGATAGTACAATGAAAAAAACAATCACTTCTTTTCTCACACTGTTGGTCATCAGCTTGACAGCTGGGGCCGGTATCCCCAACGGCTACTACAACAACGCTGTCGGCAAGAGCGACGAGGCGTTGATGACTGCCCTCGAGGGCATTGTGTACAACCACACCGAGTTGAGTTACAGCTACCTGTGGATTGCGTTTGATTCCACCGATGTGGGAGATGACGGCTACTACATCGACATGTATTCCAACTGCAAGTACAACAACCAGTCGGCTCACCCCTCGGGTGCATCGGCAGTGGGCCAGGGTCTCAACCGCGAACACTCGTTCCCCAAGAGCTGGTATGACAGCGAGACGCCCACCTACACCGACCTTCACATGCTGCTTCCCGTTGACGCCTATGTCAACCAGCGACGCAGCAACCATCCCTATGGCGTGTGCGCCGCGGGTCAGACGTTCACCAACGGCGACCTCACCATGCTGGGAAAGCTGGGCGAGAGCACATATAACGGCTACACTGGAACCGTCTATGAGCCCGATGACGAGTACAAGGGTGATCTTGCTCGCATCTACTTCTACATCGTCACCTGTTACAAGAGCAATGTGTCTCATTGGCCGGGCAGTGATCAGCTCGATTATGCCGCCAACGGCTACAAGGCGTTTTCCAACTGGTCTATCCAGATGCTCATGGAATGGCACCGCGCCGACCCCGTGAGCCCGAAGGAAATCAGCCGCAACGAGGCCGTCTATAAGGAGCAGGGAAACCGCAACCCCTTTGTCGACTGTCCCGAACTGGCCGAGTACATCTGGGGCACCCAGCAGCACACGTCATGGACGGGCGAGGGCTCTCACGTTGATCCCATCACCAAGCTGGTTCCCGTCATGCAGCCTGCCGACATGGCGGCCGTGACCGGCTCGTCGTTCCGCGCCGACTGGACCAGCGGCGGCGACGTGTCGAGTTACACCCTCAAGGTCAACCAGGTCACCGGCGGCGATGAAGGCCCCGCACTGTTGATGTCCGAGAATTTCACCAAGATTGTCGTCAATGCCGACGGTTGGGATGACATCAGCGGCCAGCTCGACAATTTCACCGACAACCCCGGATGGACGGGCTATAAAGTCTATAAGGCTCCCGGCAATGCCGTGAAATTGGGCACCTCCAACGCTGTTGGTTACCTCGTCAGCCCCGAATTGACGCTCGCCTCTACCGTGACCGTCAAGTTCAATGCCCAGAGTTGGATTTCGTCAAACGGCACGAGCGATGGCAGCTCGATCATCGTGTCCTGCGGCGACGTGAGCAAGACCGTCGCGCTGAGTGCTACTCCCGAGGAGTATATCGTTGTATTGAACGGTTGCACCGAGGACCACATCAAGCTGTCGACGACAGCCATGAAGAAGCGCCTCTATGTCTATAACGTCGACATCTACAACGGAGACCTCAACGCCAAGCAGGGTGCGCCCCGCCGCGTCGTCGTCGAGGATGGCGATTCGACCATGCGCATCGTCAGCGGCATCACCGACACCTGCTACATCGTTAGGAATCTGGCAACGGGTACGTTCAAGTATCTGGTCAAGGCCGTTTACACCGACGGAACCGAGAGCGACTGGTCGAACGTCGAGCAGGTAACCCTCACCGCTATGGGCGACGTTAACAACGACGGCCTGGTGAACGTCACCGATGTCACGCTCCTCATCGGCTACGTCCTGAATGACGAAGGCGGCATCGTGATCGAGAACGCCGACCTCAGCAACGACGGCGATATCAACATCACCGATGTCACACTGCTCATCAGTAAGGTACTGAACGATTCAGAATAAAGCTGACACGTGAACACTTTTCTTCGGGGATGCATCTGGTGGCAGATGCATCCCCGATGCTTTTTGGCATGGTGTTTGCTAGATTAAGCATGGTTTATAATAGCAATGACAGAATAACAGAGAAACATAACAATGATACACAACCAGCACGACCATCAACAACAGTACTGGAGACAGGACTTTGCCCTGCCCAAGGCAGGAGCAGACTTCCCTGACGAGGAGGAGGACGAGGACGATGACCTGCCCGGCGCGGGACGACCCGACGACGGCGACAACCCCTCCTACCGCGAGACCCGACAGCGACGAAATGTCAGTCGAGGTGACAATTCGGCCACTCCCGTCATCGACAAGTACGGCAAGGACATCACACGCCAGGCCGCCGAGGGCGCTCTCGACCCCGTTGTGGGACGAGAGACCGAAATCGAGCGCTTGGCCCAGATCCTGAGTCGCCGCAAGAAGAATAACCCCGTGATGATCGGCGAGCCCGGCGTGGGCAAGAGCGCCATCATCGAGGGCCTGGCACGCCGCATCGTCGAGCGCCAGGTGCCCCGCACCCTGCTCGACAAGCGCATCGTCTCGCTCGACATGGCGGCCATCGTGGCCGGCACCAAGTACCGCGGCCAGTTTGAGGAACGCCTCAAGGCCGTTATCGACGAGGTGTCACAAAACAAGGATATCATCATGTTCATCGACGAGATCCACAACATCGTGGGCGCCGGCAACGCCAGCGGGTCGATGGACGCCGCCAACCTGCTCAAGCCAGCCCTGGCACGTGGTGAATTCCAGTGCATCGGCGCCACCACCCTCGACGAGTACCGCAAGAGCATCGAGAAGGACGGTGCCCTCGAACGCCGATTCCAGAAGGTGATCGTCGAGCCCACCACGCCCGAGCAGACCCTCGAAATTCTCCACATCATCAAGGACATGTACGAGAAGCACCACGGCGTGAGCTATACCGAGGAGGCCCTCAAGGCGTGCGTCACCCTCACCGACCGCTACATCAGCGACCGCTTCTTCCCCGACAAGGCCATCGACGCCATGGACGAGGCCGGTTCGCGCGTGCACATCACCAAGGTGGACACCCCCAAGGAGATTGAAGAACTCGAGCAGCGCATAACCGAGGCCCAGCAGAACAAGTTCAAGGCCGTACAGGAGCAGAACTTCGAGAGCGCAGCCAGCTACCGCGACCAGCAAGAGAAACTCAAGGACGAGCTGCAGGAAGCCAAGGAACGCTGGGAACGCGAGCTCGACAGCCGTCGCGTGACCGTCGACGAGAACCACATCGCCGAGGTCGTCGCCATGATGACCGGCGTGCCCGCCCAGCGCATCGCCCAGAGCGAGGGCATACGCCTGCTGGGCATGACCGACGAACTCAAGAAACAGGTGGTCGGCCAGGACGAGGCCATCGACAAGATTGCACGGAGCATCCGCCGCAACCGCGCCGGCCTGCGCGACCCCAAACGCCCCATCGGCTCGTTCATGTTCCTGGGACCCACGGGCGTCGGCAAGACCCTGCTGGCAAAAAAACTCGCCCAGTTCCTGTTCAACAGCGACGAAGCGCTCATCCGTGTGGACATGAGCGAATATATGGAGAAATTCAACGTCTCACGCCTCGTGGGCGCGCCTCCGGGCTACGTGGGCTATGAGGAGGGCGGACAGTTGACCGAGAAGGTGCGCCGCCACCCCTACAGCGTCGTCTTGCTCGACGAGATCGAGAAGGCTCATCCCGACGTGTTCAACATGCTGCTCCAGGTGCTCGACGAGGGCAACCTGACCGATGGACTGGGACGCAAGGTGGACTTCAAGAACACCATCATCATCATGACCAGCAACATCGGCACCAGGGAGCTGAAGGACTTCGGCGCAGGCGTCGGCTTCAACACCAGCGAGCTGACCAAGGAGCGCAGCGACTCGGTCATCCGCAAGGCCCTCAACCGCCAGTTCTCGCCCGAGTTCCTGAACCGCGTGGACGACATCGTGACCTTCGGAGCACTCAACCACGACTGCATCCTCAAGATCGTCGACATCGAGCTCGCCTCGTTCTACAAGCGCGTCGAGGAGAACGGCCTCAATCTCGAAATCACCGATGCCGCCAAGAACCTGGTTGCCGACCACGGCTTTGACATCCAGTACGGCGCACGCCCCCTGAAACGTGCCATCCAGAGCGAAATCGAGGACCCATTGAGCGAAATGCTCTTGCGCGAGGAGGCCAAGACCGGCGACACCATCGTCATCGACGTCAAGGACGGCAAGATCGAAGCCAGTGTCCGCCCCGCCAAGCAAAAGAAGAATAACCCGCAACCCGAATAACTCTTCTTGTCGGCGAATTACGCGAATTTTACGAATTTAATCACTGTGACAATTCGTAAAATTCGCGTAATTCGTAGTTTATTTTACTCTGTCTTGTCCTGAAATAGGTTGACAAAAATGTCAACATAATTTAGGACTAAATGAAGTACGATGAACGAAGGACAGATCACGAGAAATTACTAATTTTGCGTGATTATTGTGAGAGCGGCATCAGCCGCAGTGAGTTAGTTGCGAAGT
>CACYSG010000014.1 GCA_902776955.1 uncultured Bacteroidales bacterium
CTTCCGCAGCGCCGACGTGCCCGCCGAGTGGGAGGATTACCGCGCCATGTTTGACTACTTCGACGGCGGTATGGAGGACTACCCGGTGACCGTGGAGCAACCCCGCCCGTCGTTGACACGGCAGATGGGTCGCCGCTGGTGGGGCATCGCCGCTGCTGCCTGCATCACGGCCGCCATCGTGGCAACCGTCGTACTGCATAGCCCGACGACTGTGCCTGAGACGCCGCCTATCGCTTCTAATGAGACGCAAGAAAAAGCCACGCCTATCGGGGAGACGCAAGATTTTGCGTCTCTACATGAGACGGAACAATCACCTGAAACATCCATCACCCAACCTGTAGAGACGCAAAATCTTGCGTCTCCATCCCGTCCCACCCGTTCTATCCGTTCTGTCCGTCCTATCCGTTCCACCCGCCGCCTGCAGGCCGAGAACGCCAAACTCGCCCAGGAGAACGCACGCCTGCAACGCGAACTGGCCGACCTGAAGCGCCGCGCCTTCATCATCGACCTTGAGGCCAATGGATTCCGAGCGGTACAGGACGAGGACGGCAGCATCGTGCTCATCGACATCGAGCAAGAGTTAGAAAACGAACTGAACAACCAACCCACAACCAATATCCCTGCATTATGAAAACAACCAGTTATATCATCATCGCGACGCTTATCGCCCTGCTCGTGCCTGCAACGGCCAGCGCCAACGTCTATGAGGGGACAACTCGATGTGTACAAGTTCACCATCGACAGCGAGAGCATGAAGCTGATTAACAACGCCAAGCAGGTCTATGAGCAAATGAATGGCAACAGCGACGCAGATGTCTTCGTCCTGTGGTGGAACGACAACGACGACGGGAGTTTCCAGGGCTACAGGCTCTATTACAACCCCGAGCAAACCATTGTCGTGGGTCTGGCCTGTGACCACTGCTACACCGTGGGCTTTGTCGCCCCCGATGACAAGCAACACCGCAAGACCTACACCCTGGAGTGGAGCTATCTCGACGACAGCGACAGCATTACGGGTCGGCTCATCACTACCTACGCCCCCGTCAAAGCCAAAGCAACCGATGGCCATAGGATGATCAGTTCTGTGGTGATTAGTTCTGACGACTACGACAAGTACATGGAGCAATTCCAAGCCGGCATGGATAAGTATCAGGCCGCAATTGAAAAAGCCCAAGGGGCGCTGTCTGATTTATCGGACGGCCAAAGTCATTCCTTCTCTTTCTCATCCTCCAGTTCTTCCTCCTCAAGCCATAACAATGCCAAGGACTGGATGAAGAAACTGCTCTTCTACATCAACAAGGTTCAAGAGAACGGCGACCGCTACCTCTACCTGTCCAAGCTCTACGAACTGTGCAAGGACACCGACGGCCTAGACCAGACTGACCTGAAAATCGGCATGCAGCAACTGGCATCGGTCTATAAACAACTCAAGGAAAAGAAAAAACTCAAGGAAAACGAACTCCTCTTCCTAGAAAGCATGGTCGATCTCCTTGAGAACAAAACCAAGTGTATACACTACTGGAATCCAGACTAAAGCAGACTAAAGTTTAACCTACTGTTTCATGTAAATCATTGCATGAAACAGCCATAACTATGCTCTATTGTGAAATACTACATTACAACTATCTTACTGATATTCAGTTCATTATTCACTCATGCGGATATCATCACCGGGCGCGTCATCGACACCGATACCAGGGAGACTTTGCCTGGCGCAACGGTTCAGTATATGAAGCAGATCAATGAAACCAGTTATTCGGGCAGCACCGTGATTGCCGACTCGCTGGGACGGTTCTCGTTCTATACCGACGGACGTGTCGAGTTGACAGTGTCCATGCTGGGCTACTACAACAAGAAAAAAAACGTCATGGCGCTGTCCGACAGCCGCAAGGACACGCTCGACATCGGCGCCATCGAGTTGAAGATGTCCTCACAGATGTTGCAGATGGTCGAGGTCACGGGTCATGCCCGACGGTTCACGATGCACGGCGATACCATCGTGTTCAACCCGTCGGCCTTCAGACTGCAAGAAGGCGCCCGCCTCGACGAACTCATCAAGCAACTGCCTGGCGTTGAAACGGATGCCAACGGCAAACTGTGGTGGAACGGCAAGCCCATCCGCCTGACGATGGACGGCGAGAGCCTCTTTGGCGGCAATGACTTGGTGAGCCAACTGCCTGCCGAGGCGGTGCAGAACATCAAAGCCTACAACAAAGCGTCGGAACTCAAGGAGCATACGGGTAATGACGACGGCAGCGAGGACATGGTGCTGGACCTGACCATCAAGCCGGGATTCCTCGACCGCTGGTATGGCGACGCCACTGCAGGCTACAGCACCCGAGACCACTATGAGGCCGAGGTCCAAATGAACCGTCTCTCCAAGAATGATCCGGTCATGGTGTTCGGTGACGCCAATAATGTGGCCAAACGGCATAGACGCTACCAAAACCAATCTATATTAAGTTCGGGTTACGGCTATGGCCAAGAGCAAGGCATTTCGGGCGGATATCAGCACAACTGGAGCCGCGAGCAGGGTAATAAGACGCTGAAAAGTTACTACAGCATCAGTGGAGGACTGGCACATGATGACCGATGGAAAAATTCGGGCATTGAGACCAAGAATTACTTCCCTGGTGAGGCTCAGAGTTATAACAAGACCACGGGCTTTGACCGCAGCCATGAGTTGATGCCGACAATCCTGGGCATGATGCGATGGAGGCCCGACACGACCAACAATATCTTCTTGTGGGCTCAAATTGAATACACAAACGACCGTTCCACCAACCGACGCGAGACCGAGCAGTCGGTCAATTCGGGCAACGGCTACATTCCCACCATCAATCAACAGGTGAATTCACTGAGCCGTGGACACGAGACCCTGTTCGAGACTACTGGTAATTGGACACACCTTTTCAAGGACGGCTCCCTCAAAGTTGCTGGAGGACTGAACTACACCGACAGCAAGAGCAAGCAGTGGACCGACCGCGCCATCACCGACTATCAGAGTGACTTCGCATCGACGCTCAGCCAGTATGCTATCGAGCCTTCATCAAAGTTCGCATTGAACGGCAGCATGACCTACCAGCACTGGCTCACCAAGCAGTGGATGCTCACTATGGCCTATCAATTGGACTATAACAACATTCGGATAGACCGTGAATTTACCACCGACGGCATGGCCGATGCCGCCAACTCGTTCAACAACCGCTACCACAGCACGGGCCACACCGTCACTGCCGGCTCGACAATCAACATCGGCCAGGTGCAGTTGCTACCCAGTGCGGCCTTGAATTGGAACCGCGAGCATCAGGACTACCATCGGGCAATGCTCGATACGACTGCCGTGAGGAACCGCTTCAAGATTGAGCCCTCGTTCAAGGTGTCATGGAAAATGAACAGCGGCATGAACCTGGAGTTGAATTACAGTTACAAGACCATGCGACCCGAACTGCTCCAGACCATCGGCTATCGTGACTTGAGCGACCCCTTGTTCATCACCGAGGGTAATCCCGGCCTGAAGGACAATCACACCAACGAATTTCAGTTGGCCTACAAGGCCGTGGTACCCAGCCGCCAACTGTCCATCGGCTTCAACGCCAAGTACAGCACATCAGATCACAGCAACATCACGGCGCTCAGTTACGACCCTGTGACCAACGTCTATACCAGCCGCCCTGAGTCGGTGCCCGGCAGCCGCACGTGGGAAGTGAACCTCAACTATGACCACGGCTTGGGCAACTACTTCCGCCTGCAGAACGACCTCAAGGTTATGGGCGGGCGCTACTACGGTTACCTCACCATGCTGCCCACCCACGAGGAGCGTATCCTGAACCGCCAGACGAGCGTCCATCCCAAGGACAAACTGACCGTCTCGTTTGACCATAACTGGATCAAGGCCGCGGTCTTTGTCGAACTCAACGCCGACCGCTTGCGTTTCTCGCAGTCGCCAATCCAGAACACCACACTGTGGAACAACAATTACGGCATGGAGTTTGAAGCCAACTACCGCAACTTTGTGTTTGAGACATCACTCACCGAGGCCATGCGACGCGGCTATGCCTCCAGCGGCATGAACCGTAACCGCCTGCTTTGGGACGCTTCCATCACTTGGAAAATCCTGAAGAACAAAGGCAGCGTCAGGCTCTTTGCCGATGACATCCTCAACCAGGATGACTGGCGCTGGAGCAGCCAGACCGCCTATCAGCAAACCAACGAGTGGCAAGACACGCTGCACCACTACATCGGCATCTCGTTCACCTACCACCTCGACGCCAAAAAGAAAGATTGACAAGACCGACATAGCCAACAACTCTTCACTACAGTAAACCTGCTTCTTTGCGGCTATCGTCGACCGCGACGATAGCCGCAAAATTTTGCGTCTCCCCCGTAACCCCCGTAATCTCCGTAATCTCCGCCCCCCCGCAACCAAGAGCAGCTAACAGGCCCACAGGCACGCCCATCATTTTGGGAGTGATCTAGGAGCTGCCCCAGAAAGTTTTTAATGCGTATTTCGCTAATGAGACTAATTTCACGAACAAAATCTATTCGCAAAAATTTGATGAAATTCGTGAAATTCGCATTAGCCCCGCAGGGTTTTGGGTCAACATATATTTTCTGATGGTGATCAATCAACATCCTAATAATGTAAAATGAAATTTTTATTAGCCTCCAATGGTATTTTTTATCGTTTTCTTGTGGTTATCTGTTCAAGAGTGGTTATATTTGCGGTGATTAACCTAATAAACATTAAGGACGATGAAACAGACAATGCCAATAGACGGAAAATTTGAGTTGATGCCCTTGCCTTATGCCCCCGAGGCGTTAGAGCCGGTCATCAGTGCTAACACGTTGAACTTTCACCATGGGAAGCACCTGGCGGGCTATGTGAACAACCTGAATGCCGCACTCCCCGGCAGCGGACTGGAGGGGATGTCGATTGAGCAGATTGTGCTTAACACACCGACCGGTATGCACAACAATGCTGGCCAAATCCTGAACCACAACCTGTATTTCTCGCAGTTTAGGAGCCCCAGGGCCGATAATGCGCCCACAGGAAAGATTGCACATGCCATTCAAGTGGAGTTCGGCTCGTTTGAGGCTTTCAAGGAGGTCTTTGCCAAAGCCGGCGTGACGCTGTTCGGCTCGGGATGGGTGTGGCTCAGTGCTGACAAGGACGGCAACCTCAAGATTACACAGGAGCCTAATGCCGCCAATCCCATCCAGCATGGCCTGCGTCCGTTGATGACGATGGACGTGTGGGAGCATGCCTACTATCTCGACTACCAGAACCGTCGCCCCGATCATCTGGCTGCCCTGTGGCAAATCATCGACTGGGATGTGGTCGAGGCCCGTTACAACGAGCCGTAAAATGCGATGAAACGAGCCCTCACGGCCCTCATGGCGCTATTGTGCCTCATGGGCACGGCTATGGCTGGCGACAAGGTCAACGAGAACTGGCAGCGGGCGGTGCTCGCTGCCATTGACTCGTTCCCCGAGAACGGCGGTTACTATACGGGCAGTCGCCCCAATGAGCTCTTCCCCAAGACCACCTGGCGCGGCCTGCACGATGCCTACCAGATGACGGCCGCCGACGAGCGCCCGCGCTTTGACCCGATGCTGGCGCAGCCGTCCTTCTGCTCGAGCGCGACCTATGGCGTGCTCATCAAGGCCCTGCTCATCTGGGACACCCGTCACAAAATCAAACGTCAGGCGTGGGTCAACATGAAGCCCCGCGTGGGCATTGCCGACGAGTTCAACCCCGATGGAGTGGGGCAGGACGACGGTGTGGGCTTCTGGGGACGGGCCAACGCCAACGGGCCGGGCCTGGGCGTGCTGGTGCGGGAACTGGGAGCCGGTTACAGTTTCACCGCCTACCGCGGCGCCAAGAGCGAGCGCAACCGCGAGACGCCCGACGAGCGATATATGACCGTTGACGAGTGGTGCGCCCTCGACGTGTGGAATAGGGCTGTCCCGGGTGACCTGATGAAAATCTTCTGGAACCGCAACGAGAGCCGCGGCAGCGACAGCGGAGCCATCATTGGCTGCAACGACGACAAGACCGCCGACCAGGAAGCCGGCCACAGCGTCATCTTCATGGGTTGCGAGGGAGATACCGTCACCTACTGGTCCTCTAACGGCCCCGGCAAGCACCCCGAACTGATGGGCTACAGCATGGGCCGATGCCACAAGACCGCCATCCAGCGCGTCGTCTTCACCCGCATCACCCGCCCCGAGCGCTTCAACAACGCGCGCAAAATGGCGCCCACCGATGTCAACGCCTACCTGCGTGACCTCAACGGCGTGCGCCACAGTTCTACTGCCGAAATGCTCCGCCAAATCGGCATCAAGTAAAAGCAAATACCAGTACTAATCCCGAAAAGTGGTTACTTTTTTGGAACATAATCCAAAAAAGACATGACTTTTTGGGATTATAATCCAAAAAAGTTGCAAAAACCAAATCAAAGGCTTACCTTTGCGTCAAAAAAAAGAGGTGATGTATTATAGGGATTTACAATCTGTCATTAAAGATAAGTGTTATCGTCAAAAAGCCATTCTGATATTAGGCGCACGTCAGGTGGGTAAAACTACCTTGCTTAAAGAATTCATGAAAGAGCAGGCCGATGAAGTGCTATATCTTAATTGTGACGAACCGTTGACGGTATCAATGCTGGCTAACCGCAACCTCAAGCAGTTGCAGATAATGATAGGAACAGCTAAAATCGTCATCATTGATGAAGCACAAAAGGTTGATAATATAGGGTTAACACTCAAGATAATCGTTGACAATTTCCCTGAAGTTCAAGTGATAGCTACTGGTTCTTCAGCCTTTGAACTGCGCAACAGGCTGAATGAACCATTGACGGGACGCAAATACGAGTATCAGCTATTTCCTATCTCCACTAATGAAATATACAAGACTGCAGGTTATGTGGATGTAACGCGTCAATTGGAGTCAAGACTCATCTATGGATCATACCCCGATATCCTGACGCATGAACCAGAAGCGCATGAACTGTTGAATTCACTAACAGATAGTTATTTATATAAGGATATTCTTGTTTCAGATAACTTGCGCAAACCCGACTTACTGGATAAGTTGGTAAGGGCATTGGCGTTTCAGGTAGGTTCAGAGGTCAGCTATAACGAGTTATCGCAAATAATAGGAAGCGATCCGAAAACAGTAGAGCGTTACATTGAACTCCTGGAAAAGAGTTTTATTATTTTCCGCCTCAATGGCCTTAGTCGAAATCTGCGCAATGAGCTGAAAAAAACAAAAAAGATTTATTTTTACGATAATGGTGTTCGTAATGCTGTGATACAGCAGTTTGCCCCGCTTGACATGCGAAGTGACGTGGGAGCTTTATGGGAGAACTTCTTTATTGCCGAGCGCATCAAGTTCAACCACTATCGTCAACATTATTGCAACATATACTTTTGGCGTACCAAATCACAACAAGAGATAGACTATATTGAGGAAAGAAATGGCACATATGATGTTTTTGAGATGAAATGGAACCCGAGAAACGCCGAAGTTGCTTTCCCTGCTAGTTTTCTAAATGCATACCCTGTGGCAGATACAGCTGTCATCACTCCCGAGAATTATCTGAATTATCTGATTTAGGAGCTAATGAATATCACCCGCCCCGAGCGCTTCAACAACGCACGCAAATTGGCGCCCACCGATGTCAACGCCTACCTGCGTGACCTCAACGGCGTGCGCCACAGTTCTACTGCCGAAATGCTCCGCCAGTTAGGAATCAAGTGAGCTCTTGGAAAACTCCAAAAAGTCCAAGAGTTCCAGAACTCCGAGTTTTTATTTCAGACCCGAGATGTCAATGTCGCCACTGCCGGTGACCTTTTCCTCGTGAGTTTCTGCGGTGCCTTGCAACTTGATATCGCCACTTCCCGCGATTTTGGAAGAGACGTAACCTACCTTGAGGTTGCTGACATTGATGTCGCCCGATCCAGTGATACTGTTTGTCAAGTTACTGCATTCGAGCGCTGCAATGTCGATATCGCCCGAACCGGTGACCGTGTTCTCAACAATGCCTGCCATGATGGGGCCTATGGCAACGTCGCCCGATCCCGTGACAGTGATACCTACAGCGTTGGCTTTCAACTCGGCGATGGTGATGTCGCCCGAACCAGTCACATGAAGTTCGAGGTAACTCGTGTTCAATGCATAAGGCGCTGTCACTGTACCTGATCCGGTGACGGTGATATCCTTAATATGCGGAGATGTGACGAATATCCTCATGTGGTCAAATGTGTTTTCCTTGAGGTTCTCGACACTCACGTCGATGGTCAACTGGCCGTCCTTGACATAGATGGTCATCTTCTCCAACTGTTCGGGAGTACCTTCAACACGCACGGTGTGATCATTGCCAATCTCATAGATGACGTTAAATGGACCGACCGACTTCAAGCAGTCAAACGGGTCCATCTTAATGGTTTCGTTCACTTGATGAACTTGTGTGGGCGTATCGTTCTTATGTCCACCGCCAAGGGACCAGCCGTTGTCACCGATTTTCACATGCATGCATGACGTCATCGTCATGGCTACCAGAGCCACGAGGCTCATCAGGAAAATTTTCTTCATATTCTGTTTCATTTTTAGTTATTGTTGTTCGTCTACACTATAGACGCACGAGAGACCCAAAAAGTTTCAAGTTTTATCAAAAAAAATGCTTCTTTTCTCCAAAATCACTGTCTTTCAATACATTACGAAATATCAAAAAAAGTAGTACCCAGTAAAAAACGCTTTGCTATAGAAGCCGCACCATGTAGGGCCTCGCCTTGGCGTGGCCTAAAATAAACTACGAATTACGCTAATTAAACAAATAGGCATCCGCGTTCAATTAAGCCAGATTCCACGAATTGCGGCCACGCCAAGGCGAGGCCCTACTTGCCAGCGACCGGGGACGGCGACCGGGGACGGCTCTTCTGGATGAAAAATGCTTGCATTTTTCGGACAGAAGAACCGTCCCCCCGTAACCTCAAACCCCGTCCCTCGTAACCTACAGGTAAGCCTACCACTCCTATTTTACACTCACCCGATAAAAGCTGCAGGCCGATGTGGTCGAAGACCACGACAAGGCCGTCGGCCTTGAATTGAGGCAACCCCAGGGCGCACAGGCCGTAGGCCTCGTGTGGCCTGGGGAGCAAGGCTCCCTCTCGATGGGCCCTGAAGGGGGCCACTCACGTTAGGCGGTGGGCATCCCGTTAAATTCCGGCATTTTGCAGGTGTTTGCGGTATTCGTCTTCAAAGGATTCCCGTTGATGATGTGCGCCCTGTTCAAGTCAAGGCCGTCGGCCGTGTACCAAGCAGTTATCCGCTGAGCCCTATTTTAACTTCAAATGTTCACAATGCGAAATTATCTGGACACCCTAATGAAAAAAAAACACGCCTGTAACCCTAGTGCGGTTGCAGGCGTGGTTGTGTCATTCACATACGGTAGCACAGGGCTTCCGTAACTGGAGGGCAGGGCTTACTTCTTGTCCTTGAGCAGGTCGCGAATGTCGGTAAGCAGCTCTTCGGTCGAGGGACCAGCGGGAGCCTCGGGCTCTTCCTTCTTGGGCATGAGCTTGTTCATAGCCTTGATCATCAAGAAAATACAGAAGGCGATGATCAAGAAGTCAATGATGTTCTGCAGGAACAGACCATACTTAATGGTTGCACCAACTGCCTCGGTGGCTACACCGGCATTGGCGGCAACGGTGCTGGCAGCATCGGCAACGGCCTCAACAGCCCCGTCGGCACCTACTGCCGAGGCGGCATCGCCCACCATCTCGGATACGGGAGGCAAGTGATACTCCAGTCCAGAGAGATCAACACCGCCAGTGAGGATTCCGATGAAAGGCATCAGCACATCGTCAACCAGCGAAGTGACAATCTTGCCAAAAGCACCACCGATGATAACACCGACAGCCATGTCCATCACGTTGCCTCGCATGGCAAACTCTTTAAACTCTTTGAAAAAACCCATAATTTTACAATTTTAAAAAATTAATATTATGATGAAATACAAAAAATTAGCGAGTATTAAACTATCTTAATTATGTCGGAAAAGTAGCATTTTGTCAGTCAAAGTCAGTGTAATATCAAAAAATTACTTAACTTTGCAGTCGTAATAGCGACTGCACTGACGTTATTGCCAATGCAAAGATAGTAAAAAATTGAACTAATAGTTATATAACTACATTAATTTTAAAAAATCATTAAAAAAAGCATTATGGAGAAGATTAAAATCGGTATTAATGGATTCGGACGTATTGGCCGTTTCGTGTTCCGCTCAGCCTTTGAGCCCGAGAATGTTAACGACATCGAGGTAGTAGGTATCAACGACCTGCTTGACGTTGACTACATGGCCTATATGCTCAAGTATGACACCATGCATGGCCGCTTCGACGGCACCGTTGATTATGACCTGGATAAGAAAGAGCTTATCGTGAACGGTCAGCACATCCACGTTTACGCCGAGAAGGAAGCACAGAATATCCCCTGGGGACAGATTGGTGCCGAGTATATCGTTGAATCCACCGGTTTCTACCTGACCATGGACCGTGCCGAGCAGCACCTCAAGGCTGGTGCCAAGTACGTGGTTCTGTCCGCTCCCAGCAAGAAGGGTGACGACGGTCGCCAGGCTGACATGTTCGTTTGCGGTGTCAACACCGACAAGTATGCTGGCCAGACCATCGTCAGCAACGCCAGCTGCACCACCAACTGCTTGGCTCCCATCGCCAAGGTCCTGAACGACAGCTTCGGCATCGAGAGCGGTCTGATGACCACCGTTCACTCGGTAACCGCTACCCAGCGCACCGTTGACGGCCCCAGCGCTAAGGACTGGCGCGGCGGACGTGCAGCTTGCGGCAACATCATCCCCAGCTCAACTGGCGCTGCCAAGGCTGTAGGTAAGGTGATCCCCGAGCTCGACGGCAAGCTCACTGGTATCTCGATGCGCGTGCCCACCCTCGACGTGTCGGTTGTTGACCTCACCGTTAACCTCAAGAACCCCGCCACCAAGGAGGACATCTGCGCTGCCATGAAGAAGGCTAGCGAGGGCGAGCTTAAGGGTATCCTTGGCTACACCGAGGACAAGGTCGTTTCCAGCGACTTCCTGGGTTGCCCCCTCACCTCCATCTTTGACGCCGACGCCGGTGTTTACCTCACCGACAAGTTCGTCAAGGTCGTTTCGTGGTACGACAACGAGATTGGTTACAGCCACAAGATGCTCGACCTCATCAAGGTGATGAAGAAGCACAACGGCTAATCAGCCACTTTGACACTCATCAATCCCCGCATCGCGTCATGGCGATGTCGGGGATTTTTTCATAAAAAACGATAAAAAATTTGGAATATAGGTTTTGCTTGACTTAACTTTGTAACCAACAAATCGTTTTTATTAACCATCTTAAATATTTCACGACAATGAAGAAATGGAAATGCACTGTGTGTGGTTACATCCATGAGGGTGACACACCTCCCGAGGAATGCCCCCTGTGCGGCGTAGGACCCGAGGACTTTGAGGAAGTGACCGAGTAAGGCTCCACGCTCTCTCTTAGGCTTTCGGCTTTATGCTGCCTGGCTTTAACGCTACTAACAATTCACAATTAAAAAATTACTAATTCATCAACAAACAACTAATAACTATCATTCATTATTATTATCATTATGGCAAAGAAATGGATCTGCACCGTGTGCGGTTACGTACATGAGGGCGACACGCCCCCCGAGAAATGTCCGCAGTGTAAACAACCCGCCGAGAAGTTCAAGGAACTCAAGGAAGACGAGGAAGTAACCTATGCCGCCGAGCATGTACTCGGCGTCGCCAAGGGCGTTGACCCCGAAATCCTCGCCGGACTCAAGGCACACTTCGAGGGCGAATGCTCCGAGGTCGGCATGTATCTGGCCATGTCGCGCCAGGCCGACCGCGAGGGATATCCCGAGGTAGCAGAGGCCTTCAAGCGCTACGCATTTGAGGAGGCCGAGCACGCCGCCAAGTTCGCCGAGCTCCTGGGCGAGGTCGTTTGGGACACCAAGACCAATCTCGAGAAGCGCATGGCAGCCGAGGCTGGCGCATGTGAGGACAAATTCCGCATCGCCAAGCTCGCCAAGGCACAGAACCTCGACGCCATCCACGACACCGTTCACGAGATGGCACGCGACGAGGCACGCCACGGACAGGGCTTCACCGGCCTGTACAACCGCTTCTTCAAGAAGTAAGCCGCAGCCGCCTGCACGACACTTTAGTAGGGTTTAGAGGTAAAGAGGAGAATACTCCTCACCACCCCTAAACCCTAATTTTTTACCCCTTAAGGTCATTGCCGTATAAACCACCCACTGTAGGGCCTCGCCAAGGTCCTACCCGCCATCGACCCAGGACAGCGACCGGGGGTAGCGACTGGGGACTGCTCAACCCCCGTCGCCTCCGTCCCCCCCGTCCCCTCCGTAATCTCCGTTCCCTCCGTAACCCCCGTGACCTCCGTGACCCCCGTATCCTAGAGCCACTAGCAGTGTCACAGGCAATCCCATCAGACAGGGGCCGAAACACCCGGAGGGTGTCATCTGAGTAACCGGTGGTACCTGCCAATGAAACGAGCGAAGCGAGTGAATTGGCAGGCACCACCGGTGCCACAATGCCTCCCTATCGTCGCCGGAGGCGACCCCAATTAACCTCTATCCTATAAACTAGCAACGCCTGGGCCATACGGCTCAGGCGTTGCAATCTCTCGTACTCCCGCTGGGACTACTTAAATAGTAATTTGCTACATCTTGAAACATTCATAACTACTTGAAAAACACCGCAAAGATAAATCTATTTTTTGAAATAGAATATAATAGAAGGCAATAAAATGTGAAAAAATTGCCAGTAGATTTGCCAGTAAAATGAAAAGTGCCTATATTTGCACTGGATTATAAAATGATTTGATTATGGCAACTTATAGATTTGAACTGAATGCAAAGCCGAACAAGAAGCAGCAATACAATATTTTGCTGTGTATCACCATTGCCGGCAAGAGAAAGAGAGTAAAGACCGACATTTACTTGAACCGAAAAAGTGACTTCAGCACTGAATATAAGGGGGACAAATGGATTAAGCCCAGCAACCCTGATGCAAAGAAGCTGAATCAGGAATTAGCAGACATTCTTGCAGAAGCCAAAAAGACCTTCAAGGAACTGAAGGAAGATGATGCAGCACCCACAGCCGAGAATGTTGCAAGACTGGTGAAGGGCGAAGAAAAGTCCAAGACCTTCTTGAAGGTTGATGCTGGTGAACTGGCTGGCTTTGCAGCCGAAAGGACACAGCAGATTCTTGATGCTGGTGGCATCAGGAACTGGAAGTGTTACAATGGCTTCCTGAACAAGCTGGCTGGCTTCCTCGACAAGAAGATGAACCACAAGAAGGAATTGCTGTTTAGTGAAATCACCCCTGAATTTCTCACAAGGTTTGATGCTTACCTTCACACCCTTCACAATTCAAGAAGCAAGAAAGAAGCAGGGAAGATGCTTCACCAAAACACTATTGCAGTAGTGCTGAAAGTTTTCAGGGCTATGATGAGGGAAGCTGTCAAGCTGGGCTATATCACAGCCGACAAGAACCCCTTTTTAGTTTTCACTTATAGCAAGGTTAAGACCGAAAAAGAAAAGCTTGATGAAGCCGAAATTCAGGCACTGGAAGCACTGGAACTGGCTGAAGGTAGTCTTGACTGGCACAGCCGAAATTGCTTCTTGTTTAGCTTCTATTGTGCCGGCATCAGGGCTGGTGACTTGCTGCAATTGCGCTGGCTGAATGTCGAGGGTGGAAGGCTTAACTATCAAATGGGCAAGAACCACAAGACAAGGGACTTGAAGCTGGTGGCACAAGCAGCAGCCATCCTCGACTTGTATAGGACTGAAGCCAGCAAGCCCACTGATTACATCTTTCCCTTCATGGACAACCGCAAGACCTATGCAAGTGCCATTTCTCAGGCTGATAGGGACACCCTGCCCAGCGACATGAAGCAGAAACTATTTGAAGAAGTGTCTGCCAAAAATGCCCTGATCAATAAGAGCCTGAAGAAGCTGGCTGAAAAGGCTGGCATCAGCAAGAAAGTGTCCATGCACATCAGCCGACATTCATTTGCGAAAGCAGCAGCACAAAAGGGCATCGAAAGCAATAAAGTGAAGTCTTTGCTGGCACATTCAAAACTGCAAACAACTGAAGGCTACATGGGCAACTTCAGCACTGATGAAAATGACAAGGCACTGGAATCGGTATTTGGTAGCCCAGCCGACAAGAAGGCACAACTTCTTGCACTGATTCAGGGCATGAGTAAAGAAGAAGTGGAATCGGTACTGGCTACCCTCGACAAGTAGCCAGTAGCCGACCACTGCATAATATAAGCATAGAATAACCACAATAATAATTGATACTATTATGACGAATTGGCAAGAAACAGCGCAAGCCTACCAGCAAGAAATAGATAGGCTTAATGAGAGTGTAAAGATTGAAAGGGAAGCCAAAAATAGGGCATATTCTTTTATTCTGCAAAGTGGGTTATATTCTCAATGGGTTGAATTCTGCAAGTTAGGGCTTTATGGTGAAAATCCACACAAGGAATGTGCTGAATATTTGTCCCGATCCCCTTATATAGACCCCAAAAACATATAAATTTATATGCTTATGACACTGGAAGAAGTAAACAAGAAGTATGATGAATTCCAAAGGCTTCTACTAAAGACCCCTTTGGAAAAGCACACCCAGCCACTATGGGAAGCTTTTCAGGCTGTTGCAAGTGGTGATATTAAGGTGGAACATCGTATTAAAGAAATAGAAGCAGCTATAAAGAAATGCTATGATGATGCATTATCGGTAGCAAAGCCACTTCTTGCTATACTCAATCATGAGCCAGTGAAAGCCGGAAAGGAACACATCACAAATGAGCAAGCACTGGAAGCACTGAAGCAAGCACTTGTGGCTGAATACAAAAGAATGAAATTGGATTATCGTGATATGACAATAGAGGAAGCCCAAGCATTTCTTCAGGGCTGGAAGAATGACAAGAATATTGAAAGGTGGATTGTGGAATACAAGGAAGACATGATGTTAAATATTGATTTTGATGAATCATTTCTTCTTGATGATGTAATAGATGATTGGCTGGAAGAGAATCCAAGTATTTATGAAGACTTTGCTTCAGGCTGCGAAGTGAAGGCAGAAATCACACCACAACAAGTTACTGATACAATCAGAAGAAATAGCATCAAGAGGAAGCAGGGAAGAAGAATAAAGAACAAAGAATTATTGTGGCTGATTGTGGTGATTAGAAGCTATTACAAGGGGCATTGCAATAAAGATTATAGAATGTTTTTCGACTGCATGGACTTATTTGGGCTGATTGATGAGAATGTGAAGAAGGCATGGAACAAGAAAGATGAAAAGGAACTGAATGCAGCCAAGACCCAATATTTGAAATCCATGTATGACCAAGCTACTAAATATGATAAAGGAACAATGCCGATTCTAATAGCAAAGGACATTCACACCGGAAAAGAATTCATGGAACAAGGGCTACCATACTAACTGGAACAAAAAGGCATCAAGTTTGGTGCTTTTTTTGTTCCAAAAATGGAACTGAAATGCTTGAAAGAAAGTCTTTTAATGTTCCAAGAAAACCTTTGGCAGCCTATTACATCGGGGGTAACTTTGCAGCATCTTTCAGGCACAATAAGCAATGTTGCGAATTGTTACCCCTGATAGATTAGAATGCAATGGTAAACAATACAATACCGGCAGCAATGCCTTCAGTAGTGATGCTTCCTCAGGCTGAGTGGGAGGGCATCAAGCACTTGCTGAATGAAGTGAAAGAAACACTTCAAAGCAGATCAGCCGAGGAAATCAGTAGCCAGTGGATAGAAAGTGCCGAGGCGAGGAAGATGCTGGGAGTATCGGCGAAGACATGGCAAGACTATCGTGACAAAAGGGTGATCCCCTTCAGCCAGTTTGGTAGGAAGATTTATGTGCGTAGGGCAGACATCGAAGCCTTCATGCAGCAGCACTACATCAGTGCCAATAACTAAGAGAGGGGGATTATATTATGATTGACTTAAAAGAGAAATTTGGGATTGTGTTCGATAAGCTTGACACTTCCTATTGCGAAAGTATTTTCGAAGGTGAATTTATTGAGAAATGCAGTGTGCTTTTTGATGAATCGAGCAAGCAATTTGTGACTGAATCAGGCGAAAGGCTGTGTGTGCATGACATCACCATGAGCAAAAAAAAGAATTACCTTTACATTGTCTTGAGGTCAGCCGAATTTGATTATCAATGCTGGGCTGATTTTGGTAATTACATGACCCACAGCATTGCACCTTTCTTGGAACAGCAGGGCATCAGGGTCAGGGATTTGGACTTGAAGAAAAGAAGGTCAAGAAAGGGGGCTGCATCATGACTGAAGAATTCATTAGAAAGTCGATGAAGGTAGCTGTCTACCAGCACAAGGAAGGCACTAAAGCAAGCTACTATTGGAAGCAGGGATTCAAGTTACTTCCAAATAGGCTGTCCATTAAGGATGAAGAAATGACCAATGTACAGCACAAAGGAAGGAATGCCATGCACAAAATAGTGGGGCAGCTTCTTAGCACGTTCAGGCTGGATGAAGAATCACCCCTGAAGCAGCACAAGCCCTATACTTGCCGGACACAAATTTGGCAAGTGCCATTGTACCCCCTTTTCATTGGTTATGGTACTATCGGCATCACCAACGAACAACGCAAGGTAAAAGACACTGGTGACCTTATAGTGCTGCACAGCAGCGACCAGTGGGAAACAATCCGCATCTTTTATTTCGCTGGCATGGGCAACATCAATTACCATGAACAAGTGATGAGGTTTTTATCCAGCTATGTTGAAAGTGGCAACTGATATTGCCGAGGTACGAAAGAGGGGGAATGCTTCACAGCAGACCCCCTCAATTGGATTATAAAATGATTGACTTCATTAGCATAATAAAGCCGAATCAGGGTGGCAAAGTTAGCCCTTTTTTTGGACATTGCCAAATTGTTGCTACCTACCCCACTGGGGCTGCAAGATACCGGCTGGAAGGCTGTGAAGGGCTGGACATCTACTGGAATCCTGACAGCTTCCTGAAGCTTCAGGGCAGCATCATGTATTATTGGCAGGGGCATAACTTCACCTATGACCCTGAAGCCTTCCAAGCAGCCATTGACTACATTGGGAAGATGCTTCATGTGGACTTGTGGGATAGTATTGTGGAAGTGTTTGAATATGGGGTGATCATACCAGTCGAGGTGAAGCCGAGGGGCTACATTCAGCACCACAAAGCAAAGCCCAGTGAACACCTTCAGCAATACATTAATGGCAAAGACAAGGGCAATTTCACAAGCTGGCAAGATTCAAATGTTAGGCTGAAGATGTATGATGCCGGTAAGAACATCGAAATGAAGCAGGGCATGAGCCGAAGGGAAATCATTCAGGAAGCTGGCTGGAATCCTCAGGGCAACTTCCTGAAGTTGGAAGCCCACTACCTGAAGCCCAGTGTCCTGAATCATGGGAAAGGCTTGATACTTGCCAACCTGATCAATCCTGACTGGCAAAGTATCTTCAAGGAAGATTTATATCAACAATATAAAAGACTAATACCAATGGCACAAATTGAAACACCGACAAGCAAGGCTGATTTATCTACAGCCAGCATCATTGCACTGGTACTGGTTGAAGATAGCCTGAATGATAGCAAGACCCTTCAGGAAGTGAAAAAGATGCTGTATAATCGCATCAATTCCTTCCCTGATGAAGTCCTAAGTAAGGCTGACAAAGACAGCAGAAAAAGGCAGGTTAAAGCCATTCTTGGCAAGATGAGGGAAGCCGACACCAGCAAGTGGGATTTGTCCCAGCAGCTTGCAGCAGCACTGGAAGCTGGCACTGGTGATCAGGGGAACAGCCAGCCAGCAGACACCGACCCCCTTATATAGCACCGAAAAGCATATAATTTTATATGCTGTGCTTCCTTCCCTCGACCCCTCAGGCATGGGGAAAGGGTGAAGCCCCACTAAAGTAGTGGGAAAGTAGTGAGGGCTTGGAAGGCAATGCAGAGGGGGTGAACTTGCTGACTTCCCCTCTAAATTAGATAAAAAGTAGAGGGGCAGCAGCCAGTGAGAATATGGGGGGTGTTTTTTTGGGGAAGCAAGCAGCCAGTAAACCACCACCAGCCGCATCGAACAATAAATTTGTGTTTCGGGTGGAAATTCACCAAACAATAGGCTGAAGAAGCAGCCCATTTCATTGCTATCGTCAGGAAGCCAGTGTGCCATATCGGTGTGCTGGCTTCAGTCTTGCCGAGGCATGGCAGCACATGGAACCATCCCAGCCGAGGCATGGCAGCACATGGAACCATCCCAGCCGAGGCATGGCAGCACATGGAACCATCCCAGCCGAGGCATGGCAGCACATGGCATCATCCCAGCCGAGGCATGGCAGCACATGGCATCATCCCAGCCGAGGCATGGCAGCACATGGAACCATCCCAGCCGAGGCATGGCAGCACATGGAACCATCCCAGCCGAGGTGAAAAACTCTATAAAAATCTATATGGAAAACTGGGTAAAGCTGTACATGAAAAGCAGCCTAAAAAGGGGGTAAAAAAGACATTTTGCCAGTAGTTTGCCAGTAGTAAAAAAGCAAAGGCACTGCAAGTAATTGATTTGCAATGCCTTTATTACTATATTGAAGTACTCCCGCTGGGAATCGAACCCAAATCTAAGGTTTAGGAAACCTCCATTCTATCCATTGAACTACAGGAGCATCAAGAAATCGGCTGGTCACGGGCTTGGCGCTCAGGCCAGCCGATTCGTTTATTTCACTTGGTCAGGAATTACTTCCTGGCGGTAGCGAGGGCAGCCTCTTTCTTATCGCTGCGACGGGCAATCCAGTAAGCCACGGGCGAAGCGATGAACAACGAGGAGCAGGTACCGATGATGACACCGAGGATCATCGCGAAGATGAAGCTGCGGATGCTTGCACCACCGAAGATCAACATGATGATCAGCACGAGCAGGGTCGTGATTGACGTCATCATGGTACGTGACAGCGTGCTGCACAGGGCCTTGTTAAAGGTGGTGTACAGATCCTGCTTGGGATACAGCGAGCGGTACTCACGCACACGGTCAAATACAACCACGGTATCGTTCACCTGATAACCGATAACGGTCAGGATAGCGGCGATAAAGGTCTGGTCAATCTCCATCGAGAAGGGCAGCAGGCCATGCAGGTTGTAGAAGCCGATAACCACAAATGTGGTGAATGCTACGGCTGCCAGGGCACCGATTGAGAACGCGATGTTGCGGAAGCGGAACAGGATGTACAGTGCCATTGCGAGCAATGAGAACAGCACAGCCCAGATGGCCTCACGGGTCATATCGCTTGCGATGCTCGGGCCGACGGTCTCGCTGGAGACGATGCCGACGTTCTCGTTAGAGGCGCTGAAGTCGGCCTTGGCCATATTGCCCAGGTCATTCTTCAGACCCTCGTAGAGCTTGCCGACGATTTCGTCGTCAACACCCTCACCGTTGTCTTCGATCTTGTAGTTGGTCGAGATACGTACCTTCTGATCGTTATCGATGGTGATGACCGAGGTGGTAGCACCGGGGAACTGAGCCTCGAGCTGCGATTCCAGAGTCTGGGTCGATACGGGATGATCAAACTTCACAATGAAGTTGCGGCCACCCGAGAAGTCGATACCGCTCTGCAGACCGCGCAGGCCGAACAGCAGACCCATCAGGACGATAAGAGCAACGACGATGATCGAAGTCTTCTTGGCAGCGCCCATGAAGTTGAAGCTTACGTTCTGCATCAGGTTGCGGGTGAGCGGCGTGGAGAAGGTCATCTTGTCGAAGGTGCCCTTGTTCACGAAGTGCTCCATCACCAGACGGGTGGCAAACACTGCAGTGAAGAACGAGCAGCAGATACCGATTACCAGGGTAACGGCAAAACCGCGGATGGGACCCGAACCGAGCAGAATCAGGATGATACCGGTGATGATGGTGGTCAAGTTAGAGTCGAAGATGGCCGAGAACGCGTTCTTGTAACCGTCGCTCACGGCGGCCTTCAGACCCTTGCCGGCGCGCAACTCCTCCTTACAACGCTCAAAGATAAGCACGTTGGCGTCCACCGCCATACCCAGCGTCAACACGATACCGGCAATACCAGGCAGCGTGAGCACGCTCTGGAACGAGGCGAGGATACCCATGGTGAAGAACAGGTTGAGCAGCAGACCCAGGTTGGCGATCGAGCCAGCCTGCCAGCCATAGGCGAACCACATGAAGAACATCAACAGTACGAGGGCCACGATGAACGAGATGAGACCCTTCTGGATGGATTCCTTACCCAGCGACGGACCGATAACGCTCTCGCTGGCCACGTTAACGCGTGCTACCATCTTACCAGACTCGAGCACGTTAGCAAGGTCGTTTGCCTCCTCGAGGGTGAATCTACCGCTGATTTGCGAGCGGCCACCGTCGATCTGAGCGTTCACAGTGGGGAACGAGTAAACCTGATCGTCAAGCACGATGGCAATGCACTGACCGATGCTCTGACCGGTGATGCGGCTCCAGTTACGGGCGCCCTCATCGTTCATGGTCATCGATACGACCTGACCCTGCAGGTTGTCAAACTCGCTGGTGGCGCGGGTAACGACATCACCGTTGAGCACGGGCTGGCCGTTGACGGTGCGCAGGGCGACGAGCTGGAACACGTCGTGGCCGTTCTGAGCCTTCTCGGGCTTAACGGTCCAGGCGAGCTTCAGGTCGGCGGGCAGGATGGTCTTGGCAACCGGTGAGTTGATGATGGCGTTGACCTTGGCGGTATCGCTGGCGCTTACATAGCCGACAACGGGTGAGCTGCCGGAGGCACCAAGCATGGCCTCAAAGCCGGTGAGCTGGGCGAGGGTAAGAGCCTCGTTGCCCTTAGCGGCAGCCTTGGCATCGCTAGCGGCAGCCTTCTTGGTGGTGTCGGTAGCGGCCTTAGCGGCGTCGGTAGCCTGGGCAGTGGTAGCCTCGGCGGTCTCCTCGGCAGGCTGCTCCTCGGTAGCGGTGACCTTGTTGGCCTGGGCCTGGTCACTCAGCTGACGCAGCGGAGTAGCGATGTCGGTAAGAGTGTAGGTCTGGTAGAACTCCAGGTTAGCGGCGCCCTGCAACAGTTTGCGAACGCGCTCGGGCTCTTTCACGCCCGGGAGCTCGAGCAGGATACGGCCGGTGCTCTGCAGCTTCTGGATATTGGGTTGAACCACGCCAAAGCGGTCGATACGGTTACGCAGCACCTTATAGGAGTTGTCCACCATGCTGTTAACCTCGTCCTTGAGGATGTTTTGTACCTCACCCTCCGAAGCATCGGGCTTCTCCTTGATGCGATCGATGTTGCGGAAGATCTGGGCCAGATTGCCCTCGGGAGCCAGCTTCTTGTACTCCTTGCAGAAGGAGCCAACGAAGTCGTCCTGAGCGGTCTGGTTCTTCGACACGTTGTCGATGGCCTGGTTGAACTTCTTGTCTTGATTGTTGTTCGAGAGGGCGCGCAGGATGTCGGGCACCGAGATTTGCAGTGTCACGTTCATACCACCCTTCAAGTCGAGGCCGCGGCCCAACTCTTTTTCACGAACTTGCTGGAAGGTGTAACCAAGCCACACCTTCTTGTTAGCGATGGAGTCCAGGTACTCGTTGAGAACCGTCTTGTAGGTATCGTTGCTGGTGTCCGGGCTCTTGATGCCGGCTGCAGCGAGGGCCTTCTGCTCTGCCTTATTCTGGTAGTGATTGCTCACCAACGTGAATGACAGATAGAAAAGACAAATCAAAAACAGTGCAACAGTAAGGACTCGAATAAAACCTTTAGTTTGCATTTTGTGAATTGTGAATTATTTAATTAAATTTTGTTAATTTCGCTTCAAACGTCATTTTTCAGCCTGCAAATATACATCAATTTCTTAACGTGGGGCATAAAAAAATCAAGTTTTTGCCTTTTACCTTACTAAAATTGAGGAGAAAAACCCTTTTATAGCCCCTAAATGAGCGCTTTTTTATGCAAAATGAGAGGAAAATCCTTGTCAGTTGATGATTTCGCCTTGTTTCAAGATTTGTTAAATAATCGGCTATAAGTGTGAGTCTTTGGCATTTTTTGTTTTTAGGCTGGTCGTGCACGGCAGTGTGTGCCGCTTTTGGTGTATTTTTGCACCAATAGGGTGAAATGATCAAAAAATGGCCGATGGCTTTCTTTTTTTTCATTAATGTGTAGCTTTTTGAGCGCCTCGTGCGTCTAATAGGCAGAAACAACAGACAAGAACGACCAAACATAATACATAATCATATATAATATGAGACCTATCGGTAATTTCATCTTAGCGGCCTGCCTGCTCCTCATGGCAGGTAGCGTCATGGCACAGGATAACGCCGCCACCGTCGAGAAGCCGTTTGCCTGGACTTTGCAGGACTGTATCGCTTGGGCCAAGCAGCAGAACATCACTGTGCAGCGCGGCAAGGTGGCCGTGAGAGCCTCACAGATTGAGTTGAGGGACGCCAAGGGGAACCGCCTCCCGACTGTGGACTTCTCGACCAACCAGTATGTGAGCAACCGCCCGTTCCAGGAAACGTACAGCGGCGTGGTCGGCAACGAGGTGGTGTCCTACAACAACAAGAACAGCTATAGCGGAAACTACGGCTTGTCTGCCACGATGAACCTCTACAACGGAGGCCAGACCCGCAACAACATCAAGTTGGCCGAGATCAATACCCAAATGCAAGAGCTGAATGTCCTTGCCAGCGAGTTGAGCATCGAGGAGCAGATCACCCATCTGTATGTGCAGATTCTCTATACCCAGGATGCCGTGAAGCATGATGAGGAACTCATCGCCCTGGGAGAGGTGCAGCTCGAGCAGGCAAGGGCCCGCAAGCAGGCCGGATTGCTCAACAGGGCCGATGTCTCGCAGCTCGAGTCGCAGCTGGCACAGGATAAGTACCAGAAGGTCGCCCACGAGACGACACTCGAGGGCTACCGTCTGCAACTCAAGCAACTCATGGAACTCGACGGTGACGAATCTCTGGTGCTCGCCGATACGGCCCTGGTGGGCGATGTGCTGGCCGAGTTGCCGAGCAAGCAGGAGGTGTATGAGCACGCATTGGGCTCCCGACCCGAAATCAAGGCCCGGCAACTGGCTATGGATAGGACCTATATCAGCGAGGAACTGGCGAAGGCCAGCGGCCGACCCACGGTGTATGCCAACGCCTCCATCTCGACGAACAACTCGTCGGGCAACGGCAACATGTTCAACCAGCTCAAGAAACAGTGGAACAACGGCATCGGGGTGACGTTGAGCATACCCATCTGGGACCACGGCAGGACCAAGAACGCCGTCGCCAGGGCCCGCCTCGAGCGTGAGAACACTTACCTGGACATGGTGGAGACCCAGAAGAACCTCTGGAAGGCCATCGAGAACTACTGGCTGCAGGCCCATAACAACCAGCAACGCTATGTCGCCGCACAGGAGAACGTGAACTCCTGCCGCGAGAGCTACGCCTTGACCAGCGAGCAGTTCCGCCTGGGACTGAAGAACATCGTCGAACTGACGCAAGACAAGACCAACCTGAGCGCTGCCATCCAGCAGATGCTGCAATCCAAATATGAAGCCCTGCTCAATATCGCGTTGCTGCGCTATTACAACGGAGGAGGAATTCAATTCTAGTCCGAATGACTAGAATTGAAGTTTAGAGTATAGAGTTTAGGGTTTAGAGATTAGATATAACTGGAATATAATAATACACTATATAATTATGAAAAAGAAGAAAATCATCATCCTGGCAGTGGTGGGACTGCTTGTGGCCCTGGGGCTGTTCTCGTTATTAGGCAGGAAGGCCGAGAACCCAATCAGCTTCCAGACGACCCAGATCGAGCCTGGCGAAATCATGACCAACATCACCGCCACGGGCACCATCGAGCCGGTAACCACTGTTGATGTGGGTACGCAGGTGTCGGGTATCGTCAAGCGGCTGTATGTGGACTATAACAGCGTCGTCAGGCGAGGGCAGATCATTGCCGAGCTGGACCGCACCAACCTGCTGAGCGACCTGTCAACGGCGCAGACCCGCTTGAGGTCGGTGCAGATCGAACTGGATTATCAGAAGAAGAACTATGCCCGCTATGCCGAACTCAAGGAGAAAGACCTCGTGAGCCTGGCAGAATATGATGTGGCTCTGGAAAATTACCGCAAAGCGCAGGAAAGCGTCCGAATCGCCCAGCAGGATGTCGCCAGGGCCAAGACCAACCTGGGCTATGCCACGATCTATTCGCCCATCGACGGCGTGGTCATCAGCAAGGCGGTCGAGGAGGGACAGACGGTGGCCTCGGGATTCAGTACACCCACCATCGTCAAGATTGCCAAGGACCTGACCGACATGCAGTGCATCGCCAAGGTTGACGAGGCCGACATCGGCGAGGTGCAGGAGGGACAGCGCGTGACCTTTACCGTCGACGCCTACCCCGACGACGTGTTCTCGGGAACGGTCAAGCAGGTGCGACAGAATCCGATCGTCACCAACAACGTGGTGACCTATGAGGTGGTCGTCACCGCCCCCAATGCCGACCTCAAGCTCAAGCCGGGCTTGACGGCCAGCATCACCATCTACACGCTGGAGCGCAGCGGTGTCAAGAGCGTGCCCGCAGCCGCCCTGCGCTTCGTGCCCGAGCCCAGCGTCTTCGGCGACAAGTATGTCATCAAGGACACGACAGCCGACCACAAGCTGTGGACGCTTAATGGCAACGTGCTCACGGCTCACAAGGTGGAAGTGGGCGTGACCGACGGCATCCGCACCGAGGTCCTGAGTGGCCTGGACGAGGGCACTACTGTAGTCCAGGGTTTTGAACTGGGTGTCGCTACACTACCCGGCAAGAAAGACAGCAAAGACAAGAAATAAATAAGGAAAAAGTCCTTAAAGTCCTTAAAGACCTTAAAGACTTTAAAGACCTTAACGACTTGATCAAACGAATTATGGCACAGAAACCAGTCATAGAACTTGAAGGCATACGCCGCGACTTTATCGTGGGGTCCGAGACGGTTCACGCCCTGCGAGGTGTCTCCTTCACCATCAACGAGGGCGAGTTCGTCACCATCATGGGCACCTCGGGCTCGGGAAAATCGACCCTGCTCAACATCCTGGGTTGCCTGGATACACCCACCAGCGGCGAATACCGCCTGGACGGTACACCGGTGCGCACGATGAGCAAGACACAGCGTGCAGTGCTCAGGAACCGCAAGATAGGCTTCGTGTTCCAGAGCTACAACCTGCTGGCCAAGACCACTGCGGTGGAGAACGTTGAGCTGCCGCTGATGTACAACAGCTCGGTAGGTGCCCGTGAGCGACGCGAGCGCGCCGTTACGGCCCTGCAACGTGTGGGCTTGGGCGACCGCCTGAACCACAAGAGCAACCAGATGTCGGGCGGCCAGATGCAGCGCGTGGCCATCGCCCGCGCCCTGGTCAACGACCCTGCCGTCATCCTTGCCGACGAGGCGACGGGTAACCTGGACACCCGCACTTCGTTTGAAATCCTGGTGCTGTTCCAGCAACTGCATGCCGAGGGGCGCACCATCATCTTTGTGACCCACAATCCCGAGATTGCCCAATACTCGACACGCACCATCACCCTGAGTGACGGACGCCTGCGCGAGGACGTAGTTAACAACAACATCCTAGATGCCGCCGACAAATTAGCCACCCTCCCCATCGAAGAAGAATAATCCTCTCCCCCTCTAGAATATCTAGACCCTCTAGATCATCTAGATCCTCTAGAATATCTAGAAAACTAAAAACTAGGGACTAGGGACTAGGGACTAAAAACTAACAACTAAACAATGAATATCACCAATCTATTCAAAATCGCCATGAAGGCCATCGGTGCCAACAAGATGCGCAGCTTCCTCACCATGCTGGGCATCATCATCGGCGTGTCGTCGGTCATCATCATGCTCGCCTTGGGAACAGGCTCCAAGGCCACCATCATGCAAGAGATTGAAGATGTGGACCCCGGTGCCCTGAATATTATTCCCGGGCCCGATTATGAGGAAACGGGCGGTAATTGGCTCCCGGAGTATAGCCAAACGATCACCCAGGCCGATTATCAAAAAATCTTGGAGAAGAACAAGTACCTGAAAGCCGTCTGCCCGTTGGTTTACACGTCAGGTCAGTTTGTCAACGGAAAGAACAACCATACCGGCTCGGTGCAGGGCGTGAATAATGAATTCCTTGATATCAATGGCCTTTCGATTATCGAGGGTGATATGTTTACCGATGCCGAAGTCAAGGGCTCGGCCAAGGTCTGCATCGTCGGAAAAACCGTTGTGGACAAACTCTTCCCCAATAATGCCGACCCCATCGGGGCGGTGATTCGCATCAACAGCCTCCCGGTGCGGGTCGTGGGCGTGCTCAAGAGCAAGGGGCGCACCGCATTTGGGCAGGACCAGGACGACATCGTGCTCATGCCCTACACAACGGTGATGAAACGCATGATCTCACAGGATTATTTTGATATGATTTTTGTCGCTGCCACGAGCAAGGAAATGGCCTCGTTGGCCAAGCAGGATGTGACCGAGATTCTGCGCGAGAGCCACAAACTCCGCGAGGGCGACATCCAGGATTTCAGGGTCAACTCGCTGGAGGAAGCCACATCGATGGTCGATACCGTCATGAATATTCTCACCCTGCTGCTCTCGTGCATCGCCGGCATCTCGCTGCTGGTGGGCGGCATCGGCATCATGAACATTATGTATGTGAGTGTGACCGAGCGCACACGCGAAATCGGCCTGCGCATGAGCGTCGGCGCCAGCACCGCCGATATCATGAGCCAGTTCCTCATCGAGGCAATCCTCATCAGCGTCACTGGTGGGCTCATCGGGGTGCTCATCGGTGCCGGCATCTCTTATCTGGCACGTTATATCTTGTTGAACTTCACCGAGTATCACATCCTCATCGGTGTAGAGCCGTGGACCGTGATACTCTCGTTCGCCATCTGTACCATCACGGGCATTTTCTTCGGCTGGTACCCCGCCCGCAAGGCCGCAAACCTCGACCCCATCGAGGCCCTCCGCTACGAGTAACAATAGTGATGCAGCGTCCAAAAAGAAGCGTTGATTATCAACGCTTCTAATCTGTAGAGACGCAAAATCTTGCGTCTCCCACCGTTAGGCGTATATGACAAGGCGCTAAACGATATCGCTTAGCGCCTATGTAGTATCAGGCCTCTTGACATGGCGTCAGGCCTCGAGGCCGCGGTCGATACCACGCTTGAGGGCCTCGACGTAGTTGTTGATGCGCTGCATCTCCTTGGGGATGTCGATGCGCTGGGGGCAGTGCTCATTGCACTGGCCGCAGCCGATGCAGTGGTCGGCCTGTCTCAATTTGGGCACGCTACGGTCGTAGCCGACGAGGAAGGCCTTGCGGGCACGGGCATAATCCGGGTCTTTGCGGTCGCGGGTCAGGTCGCCTTCGGCGATGCACATGTTGTAGTGGGTGAGCACGCCTGGGATGTCGATGCCGTAGGGGCAGGGCATGCAATACTTGCAGTCGTTGCAGGGGATAGTGTTGTAACTCACTATCTCGTTGGCGATTTCATAGAGGAATTCCTTATCCTCATCGGTCAGCTCTTCAAACGGGCAATAGGTGCACAGGTTTTCCTTGAGGTGCTCCATGTAGGTCATGCCGCTCAACACGGTGAGTACTCGAGGGAACGAGCCGGCATAGCGGAAGGCCCACGAGGCGAGCGTGCGCTCGGGGTCACGCGCCAGAATCTCTTCGGCCAGCGGCTTGGGCAGCGAGGCAAGGCGTCCGCCCAGCAGGGGCTCCATGATCACGGCGGGGATGCCGCGCTTGTCGAGCTCGGCATACAGGTACTCGGCATTGGTGTTGCTGTCGTTGATTTCCTTGGCATGTCCCCAGTCGAGGTAGTTGAGCTCAATTTGCACGAAATCCCACTTGTACTTGTCGTGGTTCTCGAGCAGGTAGTCAAACACCTTGATTTCGCCATGATAGGAGAATCCCAGGTTGCGGATGACGCCCTTCTCGCGCTGCTCCAGCAGGTAGTCGAGAATGCCGTTATAGATGTAACGATTCCTGAATAGCTCCATCGCCTCCTCGCCGTCGCCGCCGCCGATGGCGTGCAGCAGCATGTAGTCGATGTAATCCACCTGCAACTCCTTGAGGGAGTTCTGGAACATCTCGATGCTCGCGGCACGCGTTTGGGTCTCGGGAGCAAAGTTGGAGAGCTTGGTGGCGATGAAGTACTCGTCGCGTTTGTGGCGGCTCAGGGCGATGCCCGTAGCGTGCTCGCTCAGGCCCTTGCAGTAGGCGGGTGATGTGTCAAAATAGTTCACTCCGTGTTCAATGGCATAGTCCACCTGCCTGTTGACCATCTCCTGATCAATCTCGGCGTCATTGTCGCGGCCGAAGGGCTTCCCGTTGGTGGCGGGCAGGCGCATCATGCCGTAGCCCAGGATGGAAACTTTCTCATGGGTCTTGGGATTCTCGCGGTAGGTCATCTTGCCCACAGGCGGCTCCTGGACGGGTAACTTCTTGTTGTTGTCACTGGCGCAACTCACGATGGTCGGGGCGGCGACGGTAGCGGTGCCCAGACCCAGGGCCTTGAGGAACGTGCGGCGATTCAGTGTCTTGCCACCATGGCTATTGTTTTGCTTGTTATCGTTCATAATTGTGTAATGCTAGGAAGTGATTAAAGCTGGCTGTGGACCTCGTGGCCCTCGACATAGATGGCACTGAAGGGTCTGGCGGGACATACATACTCGCATGTGCCGCAGCCGATACACATCGCGTTGTTGACAGCGGGCACCATGGGCGCATTCTCGTCATCGGGATTGCTGGACACCATCATGATGGCACCGGCAGGACAATGACGGGCACAGTTGCCGCAATTCACGCCATCGGTCAGCACGACGCAGTTGGCCTTGATCCACACGGCGTGGCCCACAATGGTCGAGGACTTCTCGGCGACGGTGATGGGCTTGATGGCTCCCGTGGGACATACCGTGGAGCACTCGACGCACTCGGGACGGCAGGCTCCGCGCTCAAAGCTCAGCTCGGGTTGCATCAGGCGCATCGGGTCGGACGAGGGACGCAACACGCCGTTGGGACACTTGGAAACGCACAATTGGCAAGCGGTACAGTGCTGCGCGAAGTTGCGGGCGCTCACCGAGCCTGGAGGCGTCAGCGGCGTCGTGCGCTTGGCGGGAACCTTGTCCTCGATGATGGCAAGGCCGCCGTCCACCTTCTTGGCGGCTTGGGCAAGGGCGATGTCGGCGCCCACGATAGCGGTTCCCACGAGGAAGGCGCGGCGTTTAGTGTCGGTGTTTTTCTCCTCGCCACTGGTCGGCGCGGGCTGGGCCACGGCCTTGGGGTGACCGTAGTGCAGTGCCCCGAAGTTACACTTCTCAAGGCAGTTGCCGCAGGTCACGCAACGCGAGTAATCCACCTTGTGGGTCTTGAAGTCGATGCACGAGGCCTTGCAGTTCTTGGTGCACAGGCTGCACGACTTGCACTTGTCGGCATCAAAGTAGACCTTAAGCCACGAGAAGCGGGCAATCAGCGAGAGGAACGTGCCCACGGGGCAGATGGTATTGCAATAGGTGCGGCCGCCTCGCCATGCCAGCACTGCGATGATGACAAACGTCGCCAGGGCAATCAGGAATGTGGGCAGTGACTTCATCCACACGTCCACGCTGTAGAAGGTGTAGCTGTCCATTCGCTCCGAGAGGTAGGCGAGCACGTTGTTTCCCCACTGATAGACGGGCAACAGCAGGTTGGTCACCATGCGTCCGTAGCTGCTATAGGGTGCCAACAGCGCCACCAGCGCATGGATGCCGGCGACAAGGGCAACGATAAACACGGCCAGCACGCCGTAGCGCAGCCAGCGCATCTCGGGGCTTGCCGTGAAGCGGTTCTTCTTGCGCTTGCCGTGGATCCACGACACGATATCCTGGAAGATGCCCAGCGGGCAGATGACCGAGCAATAGATGCGGCCAAAGATGAGCGTCAGCAGCACCAGCGCCACAATGACGACCACATTCAGGGCCAGCACAGCGGGCAGGAACTGGATGCGTGCTGTCCATCCCAGGAAATGATGCAGCACTCCACTCACGTCAAGAAACAGCAGCGTCACCATGAGCATCATGAGTGTCGCCAGTGTTATGCGGATTTTCCTTAACATAATGAGATAATTTTGGTCAAAAGGTGAATGATATTGAATTCAATACGCAAAATTAATGAAAAAATCTCACACCCCCATCCCCCAACCCCCATTTTTCTCCTCCAAAAACGCCTTATGCAAATAATATTATAGACTTTCCGCTAACGTAGAAGCCGCCTGCTGTAGGGCCTCGCCTTGGCGTGGCCGCCCCTGCCCGCGACAAGGGTATCGACCGGGGACGGCTCTACTGGATGAAAAATGCCTGCATTTTTCGGGCAGGAGACCCGTCCCCCCGTGTCCTCAAAACCCCGTCCCCCCGTTCTATCTCCCCCGCAACCCGGCTGTAGGGCCTCGCCTTGGCGTGGCCGCCGTCGACCCCCCCGTCCCGGTTCCCTGTGACGGTGTTGCAAAACTCATGTCTCTTAATTGGTTCTCGCGCGCAGCGCGAGAACCAATAGCGAAGCCAAATCAAAAGAATTATTAATGAAATTATAATAATAATTTCTTATTTTTTTTGATTTCTCGGCCGTTAGGCCGATTTAAACTGTGTCAAGTGGATTTTGCAACAGCCTGTATTTCCCGAATTTTACCGGACGCCCTAAAACAAAAAAAATAAACACCCCGTTTCACAACGCGATGTTCATTTAGGATGAATAGTATTAATATTTCCAACTTTGTCGCAAAGGTACTACCGTTATCGTTAATGACCAAATTTATTATGCAAAAAATTGTTATTATTAGTTAACTGATTTCGGTAGGGAGACAAAAACGGAGATTTCAATCGAAATCTCCGTTTTTATTCAGTAACAAAGTTTTATGTGATAAATCTGCTTAGGCCTTAGCCATGATGATGTCAAGGATAGCGTTGATGTCGCTGATGCCAATCTCGCCGTCTCCATCCACATCGGCGCGCTTGAGCAAATCGTCGCTGCGGCTGTCGCCCAGGATGAGCGAGATGACCATATTCACGTCGCTGACGCCGACCTCGCCGTCACCGTCCACATCGCCCTTGATATACTCGGGCTCCCAAATGTCCGTGTAGACGAGTTTGATGTCATCGAGGTAGCAGCTCACCTTGTTGCTGCCGGAGATCTGGTTAAAGCGCAGCATGACAGGTGCCGTGGTAGACATGGGTACCGTGGTGGTCAACGATGACTGGCCAGCCACGGTGATTTGACCCTCGGCGGGAGATTTCCAGTTTGCGCCCTTGTCCTCGCTGTAGGAGAACTTGAACTTGGCCTCGGTCGAGGTGGGATTGTACACCGTGAAGCTTATCAACATGGGTTTGTAGCTGATGGGCTTCGAGGTCGTGATCTGGGCCGGTCGCTTCATGGCAACGGCCTGATTGCCGCTCTCGTCCATGGCCTCGATGGCACATTTCACAAAGTCCCACCTGCTGAACACGCCCTGCACGCCAGTAGCGCTCTGGTCTTGGGTAACGGGCATCGTCTCGAAGTCCTCGAAAATTGTCTGGATGGAGGTATCGCGGACAACGTCAAGGGTGATGATGCCTTGTGTTTCGGTGATATTGTGGAAGCCGAACTCGTTGAAGTTCTTGTTCCACGTGAGCAGGCTCGGGTTGGTGGAGTTGGTGAGCTCAGTCACGCCGTCAGTGCCGGGGAACGGGTCGCTGCCGCTGTCGCGTTGGTTGTAGCTTGCCCTGAGCAGGTCATAGTACATCCTGTTGGGGTTGCAGTTCACCTCGTTCATCCACCATATGCGCCAGTCGCTAGAATCGACACGTGCCACCATCATGCCGTGACCCGGAAGGAACCTGTCCCACTTGCCGCTCTGGCGGTTCTCGATGAGGAAGAATTCATCCTGGTTAGGGGTGTTCAGGCGGTAGCCCAAGTTGCTACGGTCCAACGGCTCGATGGAAAGAGTGCCCTCCTCGTTGATCAGGGTGGGGATGGTGAATCCCAGCGCATAGCGCTCATACAGGCTGTAGCCCACCGGGTTGCGGCCGAAGTTGTTACCGCTGCCGCCAGCCATGATAGACCATTCGCCCGGGTTGCGGCTCTCGCCGCCGGTGCCGCTGTAGTCCGTGTCATAGAGGTCGGGCAAACCCAGCACGTGGCCGAACTCGTGGCAGAAGGTGCCGATGCCGTTCACGTCGCTGTAATAATTCTCCCATCCTGCAATCTCGGTCGAGCAGGCATAGAGGCCGAAGCTCACGCCGTCATGCATGGGAGCGCGGTAGAGGTAGTACATGTGAGGCCACAGGTAGGACTCGTTGTTGCCGCTGTAGTTTGCCGACAGACCTGCCACGAGGAAGAATACCATGTCCACCTCACCGTCGCCGTCGCTGTCATAGTCGTTGTAGTTCACCAGCGAGTCGGCGGCTTCAAGGGCGGCGTTGAAGACGGGGTCCGAGTTGGACGTGCCGCCAGGGAAGGTGCAAGGATAGTTGACTTCGACCGGTCCCACTACGTCAAAGACCGGGTCGAAGATATGAGCCGAGTTGTCATAGAAATAGTCGCGAACGCTACCCGTCATGCCCACACGGCGACCGTTGAGCGTATAGCCCTGGTAGTCGTGGGTGTTGACCATGTCGTCATAGAAACTGCTCGCGTCGTCCATCGAGAACTTTTTGTCCGTATAGTTGATCAGGATGATCAGGCCGCGGAACCGGTCATAGTCCATACGGCCGTCGGCTCCCACGCGGCGCATAGCGCTGTTGCGCTGGCTCATCAGGCGCAAGCCCGTCTGCACTTTAGCGGCATTGGTCAGCCCCTTGGGGATGGTGGTCAGGAAGGCACGGTCTCCCGCGGGACGCTGCGAAGCGTCGCGGGCGATTCGGCCGCTCGACACGAGGTTATCGCCATCGAGCATGGCATAGGTGTAGAAGCCTTGGGCATTCTTCACAACGGTGTATCCGTCAAGGGTGGTGGTGAAGTGGAAAAACTCGTCACCATGCAGCGCCACCGTCACGGTGGTGCCGTCGGGTTGGGTCACCTGGATGGGCGTGGGGTCTGCGGGGATAGCCTTGGCCATCAGGCACAGGACTCCCACCATCAAGAAACAAAAAATTCTCTTCATAGCTTTTTATATACTGATTTCAGTTAATGTTGACTCATTAGTTTATTTAAGAATGATAGCGATGACAGCGTTCACGTCGCTGATGCCGATCTCGCCGTCAAGGTCAACGTCAGCGCGACGCATGGTGTCGTCGTCGGCCGAACCGCCCAGGATGATGTCAAGCACGGCATTGATATCGGCCACGTTGACCTCGTTGTCGCCGTTCACGTCACCGGGAATGTCGGTGATGGGACCGCCTTCTTCGCCCGTGTAGTAAAGGGTGAAGTTGTCGATATAGGTTGCGGCGTTCTTGTTACCGCCAGTCTGCGAGATGCGGAACAGGGCGCCCTGCCTGTTCTTCAGGTTGAGATTCCAGTAGCAGGTACCGGTGCTCTTGATGGCGACATCCGACGTGGTGCCGTTGTTCGGGGTGATGGCCTTGGTCCAGGTCTTACCGTCATCGGTGGAGTATTCAAGGGTGTACTTGGCCACATAGTTGCCGGGGTTGAACACGATCATCTGGGCCAGGTAGAAGTTGTAATAGACGGGTGTCGTGGAAAAGAACTGGCTGGGCAGTTTCATCATCACGCTGTGTTCGCCGTCGGCTTTGTCAGCACCGGGAGCGCGCACGCCCGACTTGTTGAACGACCAGGTCGCAAATCGGCCATCGACATCCTGGTCGGTGGTGCTGCTGGTGGCAGGCATACCCTCAAAGTCCTCGACCAGCGTCTGCAACGAGCCTTCCCTGGCGACGGTGAAGTTGATGATACCGTTCTTCTCGTTGATACCCACGATGTTGTACTCGTTGGGCTTGCCGGCCCACGTCTTGAGGTTGGGCTCGGTAGAGTTGGTGAGCATCGGGTTGCCCGAGGTGCCGGGGAACGGGTCGCTGCCCAGGTCGCCGCTCGTCGTGTTGCCGGCGCGCAGCAGCTCAAAGTAGTTGTGGGCAGGGTTGCAGTTCACGGTGTTATTGGTCCACACGCTCACGTTGGTACTGTCCACACGCGTCACGATCATGCCGTGGCCGGGAATGTAGGCGTCCCAACCGGTCTTCTGGCGGTTCTCGATGGTGAAGAACTCGTTAGGCACGGGGGTGCGCAGGATATAGCCCTCGCGGGAGACGTTTACGGCCTCGAGCGAGAAGTTGCCTTCACGGTTGACGGTCTTGGGCTTGGCCCATCCCAGTGCGTACCTCTCATAGAAGGTGTAGCCCGCGGGCGTGCGGCCATAGTTGTAGTCCGCTCCGCCGGCCATCACGTCCCAACCGCCGGGGTTATGGCTCTCGCCGCCACCCTCATCGTAGTCGGTGTCATAGAAGTCGGGAAGACCCAGCACGTGGCTGAACTCGTGGCACACGGTGCCGATACCCTCAACAACGACCGTCGACGGGCTGCTTTCCCAGCCGTACAGCTCGGTTGAGCAGGCGTAACGGTCCATCCACTTGCCGTCATAGTTGATGTAGTAGCGGGACAGATTGGAAGCGTGAGGCCACAGATAGCCTGTTTCCCTGCCATTGGCGGCAGCCGAGTAACCGGCGACGAGGAAGAACACCATGTCCACCTTGCCGTCGTTGTTGTTGTCATATTTCTTGAAGTCAATGTCGTCGTTGGCGGTTCTCAAGACATTCCTGAAAATCGTGCCGGAATTGTTGGAGCATTGACTGGCTTTATAGGACGTCGTGTAGGGACCATAAACGTCAAACGGCGGGTTGAATGCTCCGTCAGACTGGTCATTGAAGTAATCGCGCACGCTGCCCGGGCAAGTCACGTCCCTGCCGGTGTGGGGATCGCGCCAGCCGGTGAGACCCTCGGTGCTGAACATCTCGGTATAGAATGCCCGCGGGTCTTCGGCCTCAAAGTGCTTGTCCGAAAAGTCAATCAGGATGACCAGACCGCGGAAGTTCTCGAAGTCGAAGTTCGACAGGTCTACGTTGCGCTTCACGCGGCGGATATTGGCTTGTTCCACCGACACCCTGTCGGTCATGCGCTTGTTCAGGGTAGACAGCAGGGCCAATTCGGTGGCGTCACGCTGTCCCTCGTCATGGGCGAGAACCGTGGTCGGCACCAGCGAGGTGCCTTCGCGCTGGGCGTACACATAGGCGCCGTTCTCGTTGAGAAGCACGGTGTAGTCGTCGGCGGTAGTGTTGAAACTGTAGAATTCGTCACCCACGAGACGGATGCTCACGAGCGTTCCGTCGGGTTGGGGCATCTGTACCAGGCCACGGATTGCAGGATTGGCAAATGCCTGAATGCACATGAATGCTGATAATACCAGCAGAGCGGTTAATTTTCTCATTTTTCTCAGTATAATTTCTAGTTTTTAAGTCTTGTCACAATCAATGGGACGGAGCCACTGTCTAGATGGTAGTGATAGAATGCCCCCGTCGCTATTTTTTATAGTAGCCCGCAAATTTACAGCAATTTTTGTCAATAAGGGTAAAAAATAAGGTTAAATGTTGTATTTTTGAGCATTTTACTATACAAATGTGGGACAGTTTGACAAAAAAGCCGTACCTTTGTTAGCGTGAAATAAGTGAAATAATTGATAATTAGCAAAAGGCCGCTCTTTGAATCAGATGTGGCCTGTAAAAAGATGTTTTAAGGTTTACTATTGTGGTGGTTGCGTCGGGACGATGCGACCACCGTTTTCATCTGTGACACCCGCACATTGCAAAAAATTGAATGTTCCACGATTTATTGACAATTCAAGGGAGTTTTGAACAATTCACCCATTTTAACGGACTTTTACAAGGTTTTTTGACTAAAATATTGTTCCTTTGCACCCGTGAAACACTGTGCAAGCCGAAAGCTGTGAAAGTTTACTTTCAAAGCTGAGGCGCCGCCAGTGTTATTCAAACATCGTGCAAGCCGAATGCTGTGAAAGTTCACTTTCAAAGCTGAGGCGCAGCCGATGTTATCTAACCATCGTGCAAGCCGAATGCCACGAAAGTTCACTTTCAAACAGCTGAGGCGCCGCCGATGTTATCCAACCATCGTGCAAGCCGAAAGCCACGAAAGTTCACTTTCAAACAGCCGAGGCGCCGCCGATGTTATTTATTGATTTTTGAAATAAAACACCTAAATGGGAAAAATAATAGCGATTGCCAATCAAAAGGGTGGGGTGGGAAAAACCACCACATCCATCAACCTGTCGGCGGCCTTGGCCAGCATCGGGCAGCGGGTGCTGCTCATCGATGCCGACCCTCAGGCCAATGCCACATCGGGACTGGGCATTGAGCCCAAGGATATGTCATCCACCATCTATGAGTGCCTGGTGGATGAGTACCCGATGCGCAGCGCCGCCATCGACACGGGGATCGAGGGACTGAGACTGCTGGGCTCACGCATCGACCTGGTGGGTGCCGAGCTGGAACTGGTCGAGAGAGCTGGACGCGAACGCGTGCTGAGTTCGGCCATACGTGATATTAAGGACGACTATGACTACATCATCATTGATTGCAGCCCGTCGTTGGGACTGATTACCGTCAACGCCCTGACGGCGGCCGACAGCGTCATCATTCCCGTACAGGCCGAGTATTTCGCGCTCGAGGGAATCAGCAAGCTGCTCAACACGATACGCATCATCAAGGGCAAACTCAACGCCGGCCTGCGCATCGAGGGTTTCCTGCTGACGATGTATGATGCCCGCTTGAGGCTCGCCAACGAGATCTATGAGGAACTCAAGGGCCATTTCGGCGACATGGTGTTCAACACCGTGATTCCGCGCAACATCCGCATCAGCGAGGCGCCGAGCCACGGCCTGCCGGTCATCCAGTATGACCCCACGTGCCGCGGCGCGACGAGCCACATCCAGCTGGCCCGTGAGATTGTAGCCCGTGGCCAGGGCAAATGACCGTTGCCCTCCCAGCGTGACCATTCAACAAGTAATCAACAAAACAAAAATATAGACAACCTAGAATTATGAAACGAAGTGCATTAGGCAAGGGCTTGGGATCGCTGATCTCGATGGACGACATCCAGACAGGTGGATCCTCGGCCATCAACGAGATAGCGGTATCCCAGATTACCCCCAACCCCGACCAGCCACGTCAGAACTTTGACGAGGAGGCTCTTGAGGAACTGGCGACCAGCATCCGCGAGTTGGGAATCATCCAACCGCTCACGCTGCGTTCGCTGGGCGACAATGCCTATCAGATCATATCGGGCGAACGCCGTTACCGGGCTGCCTTGCTGGCGGGACTGGAGACGGTACCGGCCTATGTTCGCACCGCCAACGACAGCGAGGTCACCGAGATGGCCTTGATCGAGAATATCCAGCGCGAGGACCTCAACGCGATCGAGATCGCGTTGACCTTCCGCAAACTCATCGACCAGTACCATCTCACCCAGGAACGCCTCAGCGAGCGCATCGGCAAGAAGAGGGCCACCATCGCCAATTTCTTGCGACTGCTCAAGTTGCCCGCCGAGGTGCAGCTGGGACTGCATGACCACACGTTGGACATGGGACACGCCCGTGCGCTCTTGTCGCTGGACGACCCCAAACTCCAACTCAAGTTATACAACGAGACCATCAAGAAGGGACTCTCGGTAAGGCAGGTGGAGCAGCGGGCAAAACAGATGCAACAGGCTGCCGAGGACGAGCGGGCCGGACAGGGACGCGTAGTCAATGCCAAGGATTATGAGATTTTGCAGAAGCATCTCGCAGCCTCCTTTGGCGTGCCGGTGAAGTTCACCTGTGACAAGACGGGTAAGGGCAAGATCACCTTCCCCTTTACCAACGAGGAACAGCTCGAGCGCATCATCAGCATCTTTGACAACTTAAAAAACGCTTGACTCTTGTAACCTGTGGGCCGCTTGACGACATATCGTAACCGCAACCTCTGGCGCATCGCCGCAGTGGTGTTGCTGTGTCTGATTGGGCACGGCATGAGCGTTGTGGCCCAGAATGTGACAGAGCATCCCGTCGTCGAGCCGGCGGGTGACAGCGTGCGCGTCGTGCCGCCCATCCATCGCGAGCGTGTCCCCGTCATCGTTAGTGACAGTTCACGCCTCGCGGGCGCCCATCCGGTGCGCGTGGTCAATGCCTCGGGCGACACGGTGGTGTTCGCCTCCATCGATTCGGTGCGCGATCTTGACAATGTGGAGATCCTCATGGACAGCACCTTCACCGCACCACAGGAAGCGGTGCGCGTTTTCAACCCCGATCCGCAGCGCGCCTTGTGGCTCTCGGCACTGTGTCCGGGACTGGGACAGATATACAACCGCCGCTACTGGAAACTGCCCATCGTCGTGGGTGCATTCGTCGGACTCAGCTACGGCACATCCTGGAACAACAGGATGTACAAGGACTATTCCAGGGCCTACCGCGACGTGATGGACGACGACCCCGACACGCGCAGCTACATGGATTTCTTCCCGCCGACGGTCAAGGAGAGCGACCTCGACACCTCATGGCTGCAGAAGGTCATGAAGAACAAGCGGGATTACTACCGGCGTTATCGCGAGATTTGCGTCATCGCCATGGTGGGCGTTTACCTGATAAACATCGTTGACGCCTATGTTGACGCCTCGCTGGCCCACTTCGACATCTCGCCCGACCTCACCCTCGACGTGGCCCCCACGGCCATCGACAGCGGCATCACGGGCGGACGCCTGCCCTCGCTGGGACTGCAGTGCGCCTTCAGCTTTTAATGACAGAAACTAAACAACAAGACACAATATGACAAGACATCGACTCTTCACGTTACTGATCACGACCCTGCTGGCGTCATTGACCCTGCTGGCGGTGCCGCGTGAGAAAAACAACATACTCTCGTTGAAGAATTCCATCACCGATGACGATATCGTCTTCCCCGAGAGTTTCGACACCGACGTCCACAAGATGATGACCAACTGGTACCTGCAGAACTATGCGGTGCTGGATGCCGACGTCGAGAACACATCGCCCGGAGAGGTGAGCGACGAGGTCTTCATCCGACGCTTGGCCGCCATCCCCTCGGTCATCGAGATGCCCTACAACCAGATCGTGCGCAAGCACATCGAGCGCTACGTCTATCGCAGCCGCACACTCGTCGAGGAGATGCTCGGCATGAGCCTCTACTACATGCCCATCTTTGAGCAGGCATTGGAAAAGGAAGGCTTGCCCCTGGAACTCAAGTACCTGCCCATCGTCGAGAGCGCCCTCGACCCTAACGCGGTGTCACGCGTGGGGGCTGCTGGACTGTGGCAGTTCATGATCGGCACCGGCAAGGGATTGGGACTCGAGGTGAACTCGCTCGTTGACGAGCGCCGCGACCCCTACCGCTCCAGCGCCATGGCCGCCAAGTACCTCAAGAACCTCTACCAGATTTATAACGACTGGTCGCTGGCCATCGCCGCCTACAACTGCGGACCCGGCAACGTGAACAAGGCCTTGCACCGCAACGGCGGCACGGGAGACTTCTGGGACATCTACGAGTACCTGCCCCGCGAGACTCGTGGCTATGTGCCCGCATTCATCGCCGCCAACTATGCGATGACCTATTACAAGCAGCACAACATCAGCCCGTCGCTGGCGCGCAAGCCCCTCATCACCGACACCGTCACCGTCAACCGTCGCATCCATTTCGCACAGATTTCACAGGTGCTCAACATCCCCATCGAGGAAATCCGCACCTTCAACCCCCAGTACCGCAAGGACGTCATCCCCGGCGACAACCACCCCTACGTGCTCGTCTTGCCCTCACAGCAGATCTATAGCTACATCATGAGCGAGGACAGCATCGACAACTACCGCGACGACCTCTACGCCCACCGGCCCATTGTCGAGCCAGGCGGCTTGACACCCACTACCGAGGAGTACATCTCGGGAGTTACATCAACGGGCGAGGTGCGCACCATCAACCACAAGGTGGGCAAGGGCGAGACAATGTCCACAATCGCCTCCAAGTATAACATGACAACCGACGAGCTTATGGCGCTCAACGGCAAGAGCAGCGAACGCGTGCGCCGCGGCGAGACCCTTAAGGTCAAGGCTCCGGCCCACGGCGGCTCAACCTCCACCAATGCCAGCTCCGACAACGACGAGATCAGGGAAGTGCACTCCGATGTTGCCGCCGCCCCCGAGGGCGACATGGCCATGGACGATCCCGCACAGGAGCAGGCCCAGTACGACGAGGTCAAGGAAGTGGAACGCACCGCGGCCACCAAGGCCCCTTATACCGGTTCCTATACCGCCAAGTCCAACCAGCCCGCCACGACATCAACCACAAGGGCCTCCAAGACCTCTGACCAGTCAGCGCGTCAGCAGGCCTCACGCAGCAATAGCCGCGACTGGCGTGACCGCAACAGCAAGTATTCCAGCAAGGACAACAAGGGCCGCAACCGCGGCGATAATGCCGAGCGCAGCTCCAGGAAGGGCAGCAAGAAAGCAGCCCCGGCCAAGCCCAAACAGCCCACAGAGGTAACCGTCCAAAAGGGTGAGTCCCTCACCAAGATTGCCGAGAGAACAGGCGTTTCGGTCAAGGAACTCGAACGCGCCAACGGTATCGAAAACGGCAACAAAATCAAGGCTGGAGACAAAATCAAGATTCCCACCAAGGCCGAGTCACGTCAGGCAGCAGCCAACGAGAAGAGTGGCAAATCCTCCAGCAAAAAAGAGAGCAAATCCTCCAGCAAAAAGGAAAGCAAGTCTTCAAGCAAAAAGGAAAGCAAATCCTCCAGCAAAAAGGAAAGCAAGTCCTCCAGCAAGAGCAGCAAGAAGTCCAAAAAGAAATAATGTGACCAAATCTCAATAAAGACCCTAACACTCAATTCATACCCCCCCTCCCCCCTCTGTAGAGACGCAAAATCTTGCGTCTCTTTTCCGTCCGAATAGAATGCGACGAATGCGTCTCTACAGGCCAACCCGATGCCCTGAAATCAACGGGTGCCATCACCCGAAACCATCACCTAAATTTAAACAAAGACAAAGAATTGACAATCAACACTTCCCCCTCTCCTGTAGAGACGCAAAATCTTGCGTCTCCCTTCCGTCAGGCGTAACTAATCTGCTGCAAAATCTTGCCTCTCCAGGCCATAATCATGTAATGTCTAATATTAGCGTGTCTGGTAAGTGTAGAAGCCCCCAGCTGTAGGGCCTCGCCTTGGCGTGGCCGTCCCAGTCCGCGACAAGGGTATCGACCGGGGACGGCTCTCATGGATGAAAAATGCTTGCATTTTTCGGACAGGAGACCCGTCCCCCCGTTCTATCTAACTCCGTCCCCCTGTCCTATCTAACTCCGTCCCCCCGTTCTATCTAACTCCGTCCCCCCGTCCTATCTAACTCCGTCCCCCCCGTCCTATCGCCCCCGCACTCCCGCAACCCAGCTGCGGGCCCTCGCCTTGGCGTGGCCGCCGTCGTCTCCTCCGTCCCGGTCCCCTGTGAGGCTGTTGCAAAACTCGGCTGCTGAAGTTTCTGAGAGTTGGATAAAATTGCCGGGATCCCGATTTTGTGATTTATTTTTGCGAAATCAATTCTCGTGGAGTTAATTTTGTTCCAGAAACGCGAAAACAAGAAAAAAACAGCGTTTTATGCTGTTTTGTGAGAGTTTTTGTACAGTTTTCTGATATTATGGGCCATGAGCAGGAAGCCGAGGTCCATTTCGACCTGGGCTTTTCCGAAGTGGCGGAACCGTGTGAATCCGTGGTTGTGTTTTATCTGCCCGAAGACCGGCTCTGGCTCAAGTTGCCGTCGCTTGAGCCGCGCTTGGTTCTCGGGCTTGTCAAGCCGTTCTCTCGCCGCCCTCTCTTGCCTGAAGTTGCCGAGTCCGCGGTGTATGCTCCTGTCTTCCCGTTTGTAGACCGGACAGCCCCGATTGAACGGGCATCCGTCGCAATGGCGGCAGGTCATCTTGGTCGAGTCGTTCCTGAAGCCGCTCCTCGTGACCCTGCGTTCGTGTCCGACCACCTCCATGAGGTGTCCTGCCGGGCAGATCAGGGTAGTGAGGCACGGCGACAGACGGAACCCGTTCAGGTCGCAGTCGCTCGGCCACTTGTTCGATGGCGAGGTCTCCCTGTCGTATCCGGGGTATTTCACCACGGCCTCTATATGCCGCTGCTCAAGGCCGGAATAAACCTCTTCCACCCCGTACCCGGCATCTTCTACAACTGCTTCAGGCCTGACGCCGTTACGCTGGATGCACTCGTCGATGAAGTCCAAGGCGGTGTCCTTGTCCGAAGGGGTGTCATAAGTGCCGTAGTTGGTCACGTACTGATTGGTGGTGGCGATCTGCACGTTGTAGTTCGGCGTGGCAAAGCCTTCGTAGCCGTCCTCCTTGGCATGCATGATGCCGCAATCGGGGTCGGCCGGAGACACGCCGCATCTGTCTCCGCACTGCTCCAGCGTGTCATCATGGGCCCGCTTGCGCCCGATGGCGCGGCGTATCGTGTTGGCCTTGCCTTTGGCCTTCCTGCCCTTTGCCGCCGAACGGGCCTCCAACTCGTCCACGATGTCCAAAGCCGCCTCGGGGGAGCAGTCGGCGCATTGCCGCTTGAGCTCCTCCGCATTGTCCGCCTCGTCTATCTGCTCGCACAGGTCGGCCACGCCACGCTCTATCTCTTCGCGGGCCAGGGCAGAAAAGCGCTCGGCCCTGCTGCGCCATTTTATCCTGCGGCGGGCAGCACGCGAGCGGATTGTGCTGCCGTCTATGTAGAGTTCCTTACTCAACGTGACCTCACCGCGCTCGACCAGCAGGCGCACCAGATCGCTGAATATGTCCTTGATGAAGGGCGAGCAGCGGTTCCTGAAGCGGTTGATGGTCGTGTGGTCCGGAAACTGGTACGACGAAAGCCAGACCATGTGCACATCGCGACGGGCGCTCTCCTCAAGGTTACGCGAGGAGAAGATGTTGTTCAGGTAGCCGAAAAGCACCAGCTTCATCAGCATGCGGGGATAATAGGCGGGACAGCCCTCGGCACTCGAGCTGTAGGTTGCAAACACCTGTTCCATATCAAGCTGATCCACAATCGAACTGACAAGACGAACAGGAGCGTCCAGGGGAATGAAGTCACCCAGGTTAGGCGGAAAAATCAACTGTTCCTGTTGACAATATGACTTAAACATTGTAATTTTGCCTTACTTTTTATTTAATGCACCGTAAAATTACATGTTTTTACGGATATGACAAAGCCTCCGCTTGAGAAAGTAGAGGCTTTATTCATTTTTCGGGGATGTTTTGCAACACCCTC
>CACYSG010000015.1 GCA_902776955.1 uncultured Bacteroidales bacterium
ACACCCAATCTATGGCAAGTTTGTCAACAAGACAAAGAAGTACCACGCTCACGACGAGAACAACGAGTGCAACGTCGGTGACACCGTTCGCCTGATGGAGACCCGCCCGTTGAGCAAGACCAAGAGGTGGAGATTAGTTGAAATCATCGAAAAAGCCAAGTAATTACAGATTATGATACAGACTGAAAGTAGATTGACAGTTGCCGACAACAGCGGCGCCAAGGAAGTCCTCTGCATCAAGGTGCTCGGAGGCTCAGGCCGTCGTTACGCTTCGGTGGGTGACATCATCGTGGTCACCGTCAAGAAGGCTATCCCCGCTTCGGAGGTGAAGAAGGGTACCGTTTCCAAGGCAGTCGTCGTTCGCACCAGCAAGGAAATCCGCCGTCAGGACGGTTCCTACATCCGCTTCGACGATAACGCCTGTGTATTGCTCACTAATACCGGCGAGCTGCGCGGAACGCGCATCCCGCGAGCTGCGTGCTACCAACATGAAGATCGTTTCCCTCGCTCCCGAGGTTCTTTAATCATCATTTAAAATAGCAATAAACATTATATGGCTACGTTAAAAATCAAGAAGGGCGACACCGTCTATGTTCTCGCCGGTGACGACAAGGGTAAGACCGGTCGCGTGCTGAGCGTACTGCGCGAGCAGGGCAAGGCCATCGTCGAGGGTGTCAACATCGTGTCCAAGAGCACGAAGCCCAATGCCAATGCCCCCCAGGGTGGCATTATCAAGAAGGAAGCCCCCATCCACCTGAGCAACCTGGCCGTTGTCGACCCCAAGAGCGGTCGCGACGCCAAGCCCACCCGCGTGGGATTCAGGATGGACGAGAACGGCAAGAAAGTTCGTTATTCTAAAAAATCTGGAGAGGAGATCAAGTAATGAGTACAACGCTGAAAAAACAATACGACGAGAAGATTGCTCCCGCTTTGATGAAGCAATTCAACTACAGCACCCCGATGCAGATCCCGCGTCTGGTCAAGATCGTCCTCAACGAGGGACTCGGTGACGCTACCCAGGACAAGAAGATCATCGAGACCGCCATCAACGAGCTCACCGCCATCACCGGCCAGAAGGCCGTGCAGACCCTCTCGAAGAAGGATATCTCCAACTTCAAGGTCCGCAAGAAGATGCCCATCGGTGTCCGCGTGACCCTGCGCCGTGACCGCATGTACGAGTTCATGGAGCGTTTCATCCGCATCGCCCTGCCGCGTATCCGCGACTTCAAGGGTGTCAGCGGCAAGCTTGACGGCCGTGGCAACTACACCGTCGGTGTGACCGAGCAGATCATTTTCCCCGAGATCAACATCGACAACGTGTCCAAGATGACCGGTATGAACATTACCTTCGTCACCACCGCCAAGACCGACGAGGAAGGCTATGCCCTGCTCAAGGAATTCGGTATTCCGTTTAACAACAAATAATTGAAAGTTAACGACTATGGCAAAAGAATCAATGAAGGCCCGCCAGGCTAAGCGTGAACGCCTCGTCGCCAAGTATGCCGCCAAGCGCGCGCAGCTCAAGAAGGACGGTGACTATGCCGCCCTGCAGAAGCTCCCCCGCAACGCATCCCCCGTCCGCTTGCACAACATCTGCAAGATGTCCGGTCGCCCCAAGGGCTACATGCGTCAGTTCGGCATCTCCCGCATCAACTTCCGCGAGATGGCTTCTAACGGACTCATCCCCGGCGTACGCAAGGCTAGCTGGTGATTTTCTAACACTTTTTCAATTAAAACAAAACATTTAGTATTAAATATTGTTCGACATCGCGTCGAATCAATTTAAACAAATTAAAGCAATGACAGATCCTATTGCAGATTATCTGACTAGACTGAGGAATGCGATCAAGGCACAGCACCGTGTCGTTGAAATCCCTTCTTCGAAGCTCAAAAAGGAGATCACTAAGATTCTCTTCGACCAGGGTTACATTCTGAACTACAAGTTCGTCGAGGAGGAGAACTCTCCCCGTGGCACCATCAAGATCGCGCTCAAGTATGACAACGTCGACAACGTTAGCGCCATCAAGTGCCTCACACGCGTCTCAAGGCCCGGCCTGCGCCAGTACACTGGCTACAAGGACATGCCGCGAGTGCTCAATGGTTTAGGTATTGCCATCCTCTCAACTTCCAAGGGCGTCATGACCAACAAGGAGGCCAAGGCCCAGAAGATCGGTGGCGAAGTATTGTGTTACGTATATTAATGGAGGAATTGCGCTATGTCAAGAATCGGTAAATTGCACATCGCCATCCCCGCTGGCGTAACTGTTGAACAAAAGGACAACATCCTCACCGTCAAGGGCCCCAAGGGCGAGCTCAAGCAGACCCTTAACCCCAACATCACGGTGGAGGTCGAGAACAACGAGATCAAGGTGACCCGCCCCAACGACGAGCGCGAGTCACGTGCTCAGCACGGTCTGTACCGTGCGCTGATCAACAACATGGTGGTCGGCGTGAGCCAGGGTTTCAAGAAAGAATTGGAGATCGTCGGCGTCGGTTACCGTGCCACCAGCAACGGCCAGGTGCTCGAGCTGGCACTCGGTTACTCACACGCCATCTACTTGAAGATGCCGCCCGAGGTGAAGGTTGAAGCCAAGAGTGAGCGCAACAAGAACCCGCTCATCACCCTCGAGTCGTGTGACAAGCAGCTCCTTGGCCAAATCTGCGCCAAGATCCGCTCCTTCCGCAAGCCCGAGCCTTACAAGGGTAAAGGTGTTAAGTTTGTTGGCGAAGTTATTCGCCGTAAGTCTGGTAAAACGGCAGCTGCCAAATAATTAAGTAGAAAGGAAACATCATGATATCCAAATCTGACAGAAGAAATAAAATCAAGGCTCGCATCCGCGGTCGCATCAGCGGCACCCCGGAGCGTCCCAGGCTGTGTGTCTTCCGCAGCAACAAGCAAATCTATGCCCAGGTCATTGACGATGTAGCAGGCAACACGCTCTGCTCGGCATCTTCCAAGGGTATCACCGAGGGCAACAAGAGTGAAATCGCCGCTAAGGTGGGCGAGGCCGTTGCCAAGAAAGCCATCGAGGCCGGTATTAACACCGTCGTGTTTGACCGCAACGGCTTCCTGTTCCATGGTAGAGTTAAATCGTTAGCCGATGGCGCACGCAAAGGCGGACTTAAATTTTAAGAATCATCATGCTGAAGAAAAATAATCGAGTTAAGATCGCTGCCGACGCCGAGCTCAAGGAGCGCCTGGTGGCCATCAACCGCACCACCAAGGTTACCAAGGGTGGTCGCACTTTCACCTTCGCCGCCATCGTGGTCGTTGGCGACGGCAACGGCATTATCGGCTACGGCTTGGGTAAGGCCAATGAGGTTACCACGGCTATCCAGAAGGGTACCGAGGTCGCCAAGAAGAACCTGATCAAGGTCCCCGTTCACAGGGGAACCATCCCTCATGAGGTAGTCGCCAAGTTCGGCGGCAGCCGCATCATCATGAAGCCCGCCAGCGCCGGTACCGGTGTGAAGGCTGGTGGTGCTATGCGCGCCGTCTTCGAGACGGTCGGCGTGACCGATGTTATCTGTAAGTCCAAGGGCTCGAGCAACCCCCACAACCTGGTGAAGGCCACGCTCAAGGCCCTCGACGAGATGCGCAGCCCGGCTACCGTGGCTCACTATCGCGGCATTACTGTGGACAAGGTGTTTAACGGTTAAAGATTTGTTTAGCAATTATGGCAAAGATTCAGATTAAACAAGTGAAAAGCCGCATCAATCGTCCGGCTCGCCAAAAGAGGACCCTCGACGCACTGGGCCTCAGGAAACTGAACCACACCGTCACCGTCGAGGCTACCCCTCAGGTGCTGGGTATGGTAAACGCTGTTCGTCATCTGGTGGAAGTCACCAATGTTGATTAATTCTTATCATTAAAAAAACAAGAAACAACATTATGGAATTACATGATTTAAAACCTGCTGTAGGTTCAAATAAGAAGAAAACTCGCATCGGTCGCGGTCCCGGCTCCGGCAAGGGAGGTACGTCAACCCGTGGCCACAAGGGTGCCAAGTCGCGCTCAGGTTACAAGCAGAAGGTCGGCTTCGAAGGCGGCCAGATGCCTCTGCAGCGCCGTGTGCCCAAGGGTGGTTTCAAGAACATCAACCGCGTGGAGTACAAGGCCATCAACGTTGCTGTCCTCGAGGCACTCGCCGAGAAGAACAATCTCGATAAGATTACCGTGGCCGACCTCATGCAGGCCGGTATGGTTCGCAAAAACCAACTTGTTAAAATTTTGGGCCAGGGTCAGCTCAGCCACAAGCTTGAGGTTGAAGCCCATGCCTTCTCCAAGAAGGCCGAGGAGATCATCACCGCCGGCGGCTCAATCGTAAAACTCTAACCCGACGATGAAACTCATTGAAACATTAAAAAACATCTGGAAGATTGAGGACCTGCGCAATCGCCTCGTCATCACGTTCCTGTTCATCGTGATCTATCGCTTTGGCTGTCACGTGGTGCTCCCGGGTATCAACCCCGCCGACCTCGAAGCCATGCGCAAATTCACCGACAGCGGTCTGATGCAGCTGCTCGACATGTTCTCGGGTGGCGCATTCGGCCAGGCCTCGATCTTCGCATTGGGTATCATGCCCTACATCACCGCCTCGATCGTTATCCAATTGATGGGTATGGTCGTGCCTAGCTTCCAGAAGATGCAGCGCGAGGGCGAGAGTGGACGCATGAAACTCAACCAGTACACCCGTTACCTGACTGTGTTCATCCTCATGTTCCAGGCTCCCGCCTATCTGATGAACCTTCAGTACCAGGTAAAGGCTGCCGGCGGTTACGCCGATATGAACTGGTTTATGACAGCTTATCTGACCATTGTTCTCACAGCGGGTGCGATGTTGATTATGTGGCTCGGTGAGAAGATCACCGACAAGGGTATTGGCAACGGTATCTCCATCATCATCTTGGTGGGTATCCTCGCCCGTTTCCCTGGTGCCATCGTTCAAGAGTTTACCAGCCGTCTGGGCACCGCCCAGGGTGGTCTGGTGATGTTCTTGGTCGAGATCGTCATCCTGTTCGCCGTTACCGCTGGCGCAGTCATGCTCACCCAGGGTACCCGCAAGGTTCCCGTGCAGTATGCCAAGCGCATCGTCGGCAACAAGCAGTATGGTGGTGCCCGCCAGTACATCCCTCTGAAGGTTAATGCCGCTAACGTGATGCCCATCATCTTTGCCCAGGCGCTCATGTTCATCCCCATCACCATTGCCGGATACGGTGCCCGTCAGGACGCCTCTGGCCTCGGTGGCTGGATCTCGCGTAACTTCGGCGACATGAACAGCTTCTGGTACAATGTGGTTTACTTCCTCATGATCGTCGCCTTCACCTACTTCTACACCGCCATCACCGTGCGACCCACCCAGATGGCCGAAGAGATGAAGAAGAACAGCGGCTTCATCCCCGGCGTCAAGCCCGGCAAGAAGACCGCCGAGTATCTCGACTCGATCATGTCGCGCATCACCCTCCCGGGTTCGATTTTCCTGGGTATTGTCGCCATCCTGCCGGCCTTCGCCCGCTACTTCGGCGTCAACCAGCAGTTCGCCCAGTTCTTCGGTGGTACCTCACTGCTCATCACCGTCGGTGTCGTCCTTGACACCCTCCAGCAGATCGAGACCCACCTGATGATGCACCACTACGATGGCCTGATGAAGTCTGGTAAACTCAAGGGACGCTCGCGCTAATCAGCTCTGTTGCCCACTTTAAAAGGATTTTCAATCAAGCGATGATATATCTCAAGACCGACGAAGAAATCGAGCTGCTGCGCAAAGCCAACCTGGTAGTGGCACGCACCCTGGCCGAAGTGGCCAAGTGGGTCGCTCCCGGTGTGACCACGCGCAAGCTCGATCAGGTCGCCGAGGAATACATCCGTTCTCAAGGCTGCACGCCCGGCTTCAAGGGGCTGTACGGCTTTCCCGCCACGCTCTGCACCTCGGTCAACGAGGTTGTCGTGCACGGCATTCCGTCGAACTACGTTCTCGAGGATGGCGACATCGTGTCCTGTGACTGCGGCGCCGTCACCCCCGAGGGGTTCAACGGCGACAGCACCTACACCTTCTGTGTCGGTGACGTTGCCCAAGAGACCCTGCAGCTCCTGCGCGTGACCAAGGAGTCGCTCTATGTCGGCATCGAGCACGCCGTGCCCGGCAACCGCATCGGCGACATCTCCAACGCCATCCAGCAATACTGCGAGCGCCACAACTACGGCGTCGTACGCGAGATGTGCGGACATGGAGTGGGGCGCAAGCTGCACGAGGACCCCGAGGTGCCCAACTACGGGCGTCGCGGCACCGGACCCCTGCTGCGCAACGGTATGACCATCGCCATCGAGCCCATGATCAACATGGGAGGCAAGAACATCATCACCGAGCGCGACGGCTGGACCACCCGCACCCGCGACCGCAAGCCCAGTGCCCACTTTGAGCACTCCATTGCCATCCATCATGGCAAGCCCGACATCCTCTCCTCCTTCGACCCGATCAAGGAGGTCCTGGGTGACAGGTTCATCTGATTGAGACAACATCACTTTTAAAGAACAATATCCAGCATTAAACATTTATATGGCTAAACAGACAGCAATAGAACTAGACGGCACAATCGTTGAGGCATTGTCCAACGCGATGTTCCGCGTGGAACTCGAGAACGGACACCAGATCACCGCACACATCAGTGGCAAGATGCGCATGCACTACATCAAAATCCTGCCCGGTGACAAGGTGAGAGTGGAGATGTCCCCCTACGATTTGACCAAAGGTAGAATCTCATTCCGATATAAATAACAAAATCACAATATCATCATTATGAAAGTAAGAGCATCTATTAAAAAGCGCAACGAGGACTGCAAGATTGTCCGTCGTAAGGGCCGCCTTTATGTGATTAACAAAAAAAATCCCAAGTTTAAGCAGCGTCAGGGATAAAAAAAGTATTAACTTTGCAAAAAATTTCGATTTAATATATGGCAGTAAGAATTGTCGGGGTTGATATCCCCCAGAATAAGCGCGGCGTGATCGCCTTGACCTACATCTTTGGTATCGGGCGCAGCTCTGCCGCTACGATCCTCAAGAAGGCCGGTGTCGACGAGAACACCCGCGTGAAGGATTGGACCGATGCCGAGGCTGCAGCCGTTCGTGAGGTCATCGGTAACGAATACAAAGTGGAAGGTGACCTGCGCAGCGAGGTCCAGATGAACATCAAGCGATTGATGGACATCGGTTGCTATCGCGGCATCCGTCACCGCAACGGCTTGCCCGTTCGCGGTCAGAGCACCAAGAACAACGCCCGTACCCGCAAGGGCCGCAAGAAAACTGTTGCTAACAAGAAGAAAGCTACTAAATAACATTTTTGAATTATGGCTAAAAAGACAGTCGCAGCTAAGAAGAGAGTCGTTCGCGTTGACGGTATCGGTCAACTGCACGTGCATTCTTCATTCAACAACATCATTGTGTGCCTCGCTAACAGTGAGGGACAGGTAATCTCCTGGTCCTCGGCTGGCAAGATGGGCTTCCGTGGTTCTAAGAAGAACACCCCCTACGCTGCCCAGATGGCTGCCGAAGACTGCGCTAAGGTCGCTTACGACCTCGGCTTGCGCAAGGTGAAGGCCTACGTCAAGGGTCCGGGTAATGGCCGCGAATCGGCTATTCGCACCATCCATGGCGCCGGCATCGCAGTTACCGAGATCATCGACGTCACGCCGCTGCCCCACAACGGCTGCCGTCCTCCCAAGCGCAGAAGGGTCTAAGCGAGTTAGACGCTTCACGCTATCAACAACACCCTGTTTTAACACGTGTTTTATTAACAACTATTTTTTCGCGAATCTCTATCAGTGAATGGATTGCATTTTTAACGACCTCTCTGCAATCGCGGCTGCACTGTAGCGATTCCAATTCACAATGTTAATTATTTTTAAGTAAAAGACTATGGCTAGATACACCGGTCCTAAAAGTAAGATTGCCCGCAAACTGGGTGAGCCCATCTTCGGTGAAGACAAATACTTTGCCAAGAAGAACTATCCCCCGGGCCAGCATGGTGCCAACCGTCGCAGGAAAATGTCCGAGTATGGCACGCAGCTTCGCGAAAAACAGAAAGCTAAGTACACCTATGGCGTTCTCGAACGTCAGTTCCGCAACCTCTTCAACAAGGCTTCACGCATGAAGGGTGTTACCGGTGAGGTGCTCCTGCAGCTGCTCGAGGCTAGGCTCGACAACATCGTTTATCGTCTGGGAATCGCTCCCACACGTGCTGCCGCACGTCAGCTCGTACTCCACCGCCACATCACCGTCGACGGTCGCGTAGTGAACATCCCGTCCTACAGCGTCAGCGAGGGTCAAGTGGTCGCTGTGCGCGAGAAGTCCAAGTCGCTCGAGGTCATTCAAGACGCACTCGCTGGGTTCAACCACAGCAAGTACCCCTGGATTGAATGGGACGAGAACGTCAAGGGCGGCAAGCTCCTGCACATGCCCGTTCGCGAAGACATCCCTGAGAACATCAAGGAACAGTTGATCGTCGAGTTGTATTCTAAACAGTAAAATTTTTATCCATGGCTATTTTAGCATTTCAGAAACCAGACAAGGTCTTAATGTTGGAAGCCGACAATTCGTTCGGCAGATTTGAGTTCCGACCCCTTGAGCCCGGCTACGGCGTCACCATCGGTAACGCACTGCGCCGTATCCTCATCTCGGGACTTGAAGGCTTCGCGATCTGCGGCATCCGCATCGACGGCGTGAAGCACGAGTTCGCCACCATCACCGGTGTGAAGGAAGATGTCACCAACATCATCCTCAACCTCAAGAAGGTGCGCCTCAAACGCATCGTCGACGACACCGACACCGAGAAGGCCGTTGTCAAGGTTTCGGGTCAAAGCGTCTTCAAGGCTGGCGATATCGGCAAGGTGCTCAGCGCCTTCGAGGTCCTCAATCCCGACCTGGAAATCTGCCATATCGACCCCTCCTGCGGGTTCCAGTTGGAACTCTCCATCAACAAGGGCAGGGGCTACCGTTCGGCCGAGGAGAACAAGAATCCCAACGATCCCATTGACGTCATCGCCATCGACTCGATCTACACCCCCATCCTCAACGTGATGACCAAGGTCGAGAACTTCCGTGTCGAGCAGAAGACCGACTACGAGAAGCTCATCATCGAGATCACTACCGATGGCTCCATCCACCCCAAGGATGCGCTCAAGGGAGCTGCCGAGATTCTTATCCAGCACTTCCAGCTCTTCACCGACCGTGAAATCGTCCTCGACAACACCGAGGTCAACGGCAACGAGGAGTTTGACGAGGAAGTTCTCAAGATGAGACAGATGCTCAAGACCAAACTTGTTGACATGGACCTCTCTGTCAGAGCTCTCAACTGCCTCAAGTCGGCTGAGGTTGAAACCCTGGGTGACCTCGTGGTTTTCAACAAGACCGACCTGCTCAAGTTCCGCAACTTCGGCAAGAAGTCGCTCAGCGAGCTTGAAGAGCTCCTGGCAACGCTCAATCTGCACTTTGGCATGGATATCACTAAATACAAATTAGAAAAAGAATAAAAAACGATGAGACACAATAAGAAATTCAACCACCTGAGCCGTAAGAGCGCCCACCGTGATGCCATGTTGGCCAACATGACCATCTCCCTCATCATGCACAAGCGCGTCATCACGACCCTCGCCAAGGCTAAAGCCCTGCGCATGTACGCCGAGCCCCTGATCAACAGGACCAAGGACGACACCACCGCTTCGCGCCGACTCGTGTTCAAGCACCTCCAGAACAAGGAGGCCGTCAAGGAACTCTTCTCGACCGTCGCTGCCAAGGTGGCCGACCGTCCCGGTGGCTACACCCGCATCCTTAAGCTCGGTAACCGACTGGGTGACAACGCCAAGACCTGCTTCATTGAGCTCGTTGACTTCAATGAGGCCATGCTCGAGGCTAAGAACCAGGAGAAGAGCGCTGCCAAGAAGTCGACCCGTCGCAGCCGCAAGAAAGCTGCCCCCGTCGCAGAGAAGCCCGCTCCCTCACCCACGAATCCCGAACCCGAGGAGCCCAAGGCCGAACAGTAATCGCTACAGCACACAAAGCGCCGCGATTATTACAATAACGCTTAAGAAACCCCGACACCAATCAGGCGTCGGGGTCTCTTTTTTCATTGATCCCCGATAAAAGACCGATATAACTTTTCATCAGTGTCCTGTAAAAAACGAATTGGTGTCCGGTAAAATGCGCAAAAGCAGGCCGAAGGTCTGCACAAGGCCAGTAGGCCTTGACTTGAAATAACACCATGGCGCGAGGGCCGTAGGTCCTCGTGGCTTGGTGAAAGAGACGCTATCCTCATCGGGCCCCAGAGGGGGCCACTAATGCTGGCTGTGAGTGGCCCTTAACGAGGCCCGTTCCGTTACGCACTGGTCCCCCAGGCCACACAGGCCGTCGGCCTGTGCGCCCTGGGGCTATTTCAATTCAAGGCCGTCGGCCTTGTGCAGGTCGACGACCTGCTCGTCTGTTACGGTAAGCCTCTTAAGCCAAAATACTCCTCAATTTAACATTGCTCAAGGGGTTACAATATATATCGGATTTTTTACCGAACACCCTAATAGTAAAAAACACCTTGGTGTACAAGCCACAGGACGTAGGGCCTCGCCTTGGTGTGGCCGCAATTCGTGAAATACGGCCTAATTGAAAGCGGATGCCAATTTGTTTAATTGACTTCGTCGAGCTAAAGGTTCGCGAAATTCGTAGTTTTTGATGAGGTGAACGGCCTCGCCTTGGCGTGGCCGCAATTCGTGTAATTTGGCGTAATTGAATGCGGATGCCAATTTGTTTAATTCGCGAAATTCGTAGTTATTGATGAGGTGAACGGCCTCGCAAATGGCACATACGGTCGCATGCGAGGCGAGGAAACCAAAGTAGGTCAGGAAACTCGTGTTTCCCGACCTACTCGATTGTCTTGATGCCTCATTGCCGTCGTTCAACGGCGCGTGAAGGGTCAATGGGTTGAGGGCGCAATGTCTTTAAGGTTGATGACCTGGTTGCTGGGCACATCAGGCTCCAGCACCTTCTTGATCAGTTCCTCATTGGTGTTGAGGGTGTCGCCACTGGGCGAAATGACATACATCGCCTTGAACGGCTCTTCCTCCTTGCCGATGTTCTCGACAATGATCTTCTCCATGCGGTTGAAGTACTGCTTGAGCGCGTCGCTGTCATTGATAGCCTTAATCTCCTCGACTTGTTCCTTACCGTCGTTGGTCAACTTGACAAAACGGTAGCCCACAGGTTTCGGCGGCTTTTTGTTACAAGACACGAGGCAGCCGCAGCACACCACGGCGAGCATGATGGTCGATAAAATGAATCTTTTCATCATCACGGGTCGATACTCTTGAGGGATTACTCCTTTACCTCCCAGCCCAGAGCGCTGGCACCGAGCACGGCAGCGTCGCTCTCCTTGAGTTCGCTGATGAGGATCTTCACTTTTCCCTTGTAGATACCCAGCACGTTGCGTTCAAACGCCTCCTTGATGGGATTCATGATCAGGTCACCGCTCTTGGTCAGGCCGCCGAACAGCACAAAGGCCTCGGGGCTCGAGAAGTTGGTGAAGTCGGCCAGAGCCTCGCCCAGGATGGTTCCCGTGTATTCAAAGATTTCCTTGGCCAGATCATCGCCGGCGATGGCGCAGTCATACACATCCTTGCTCGTGATGCTGGCAATGTCATATTCACGCAGCTTGGACGGCTCCTTGCGCAGCTCCAGGAACTCACGCGCCGTGCGTGCCACACCCGTTGCCGAGCAGTAGGCCTCCAGACAGCCCGTGCGACCGCAGCCGCACACGCGGCCATTGGTCCTCTTCACGATCACGTGACCCAGCTCACCGGCAAAGCCGTCGTGGCCGTAAACCATCTGACCATTCACCACGATACCACTGCCCACACCGGTGCCCAGCGTGATCATGATGAAATCCTTCATGCCGCGAGCCACGCCATAAGTCATCTCGCCGATGGCGGCAGCGTTAGCGTCGTTGGTGATCACACACGGGATGCCGAATTTCTCGGTCACCATCTCGGCCAGGGGAATCGGAGTGGGCCAGGGCAGGTTCGGGGCCTGGTCGATGATTCCCGTATAATAGTTGCCGTTAGGTGCACCGATGCCGATACCCTGGATCTTGCCCTCGGCGTCATTAGCCTTGATGATGCGTGTCAACTCGGTGTGCAGCTCATCAATATAGTCATTGAAGTCACTGTGCTTAGCGGTCTTGATAGAGTCGCTGGCGATAACGGTTCCGCGAGCGTCCACGATACCGAATACGGTGTTGGTGCCGCCCATGTCAATGCCGATTACATAAGGTTTTGCCATGATTTTGGTTCTGTTATTTATTGGTTGATAAAAGTGGTTTCTGTCAATGTGCAAAGATAATAAAACTTTTCAGCATCCAATAACCTGTTTTTGTTTTTTTATCGTTTTCCTATCTCCATCAGTTACCTATTGTAACAAAAAAGGGGTGTGGCTTTTTTTGGACACACCCCACATAATTGTTTAGAATTCTATCGTTCTAAGTATAGGCAAATGACTTGAAAGTCAGTTTCACTTAAGCATCAACTTGACGCTCTTCTCACGCACTCTCACAATGTAGAGGCCACCTGCATTCACAGGAATCTTGTTGCGGCCAATCTGCAGGTTGACAGATCGAGCGCGCCCAATAGCATCACAAATCAACGCACTCTGCTCCACAGGACTCTCAATAATGATGTTCTGCCCCTCGGCATAAATCTTCACTTCCACCGCACTCTCATCCAAAGCAGTAGTAGTTGTATTACTGTCTTTCAGAGAGAGTTCAAGTTCGTTACCGTCGAGTTCATCCTCTTGCCCATCATCAGGCAATACCAAGCCAGCATAAGGTACAATGCCGCTTGCGTCAAAAGTCAGAGTAACGGTTTTGGATGCCGCACTGCCTCCGCTGATGGTGAGAGTACCGGCTGCTCGCTGTACGTGAAGGGCGACATTGCATCTCACGGTCACGGTGTAACCCGCAGCGGCTTGTGCGGCTGTAATCGTGGTGGGACTGACAGTGAAGTTAGTGTTATTCGTCCTTAAAGTCAGGCTACCAGTCAAGTTGGTGCCCTTCACCGTTAAGGTTCGAGAATCTCGGTATCCTGCAAATAATAAGGAATTCGTGTTGGTGGTAATTTCAGCGCATTTTCCGCTTAGGCTGACAGTCTTATTCGCTGCGCTACCACCCTTGATGGTGAGGGTTGCGTTATGCGTTCCTGCTACAGTCGGCTTGTAGGTCACGGTAACGGTAACACCGTTTACTGCATTAGCGGCAGTAATCGTTGTGGGACTGACGGTATAGTAAGAGCTGTTAGTCGACAGCGTTAGATTTCCGGTTAAGTTGGTGCCTTTAACAGTAAGGGTCTTGGATACCGCCTTGCTTTTAGCGGTTGTTCCGAAACTCAATGACGAGACGCTCGAAGTAATCTCAGCGCACTTTCCGCTTAGGCTGACAGTTTTGGTTACATTGCTGCCACTCTTGATGGTTAGGGTCGCATTGTGTATTCCTGCGACAGTCGGTTTGTAGGTCACTGTCACAGTATAACCGTTTGCTGCCTGTGCTCCGGTAATCGTTGTTGGGCTGACGGTAAAGTATGAGCTGTTAGTTGATAGCGTGACACTTTCACTTAAGTTGGTGCCAGTAATAGTAAAGGTCTTGGTGGCCGCCTTGTTTTTAGCGGTAGTTCCAAAATTTAATGACGAGACGCTCGAAGTAATCCCACCACATTTTCCGCTCAAGCTGACAGTCTTGTTTGCAGCGCTGCCACCCTTAATGGTCAAGGTTGCGCTGTGCGAACCTGCGGCAGTCGGTTTGTAGGTAACGGTTACGGTAACACCGTTTGCTGCATTAGCTGCGGTAATCGTTGTGGGACTGACAGTATAGTAAGAATTGTTAGTTGACAGTGTTAGACTTCCGGTTAAGTTGGTGCCTTTAACAGTCAGGGTCTTGGAGACCGCCTTGTTTTTAACGGTAGTTCCAAAACTCAATGACGAGACGCTCGAAGTAATCTCAGCGCACTTTCCACTCAAGCTGACAGTCTTGTTTGAAGCATCGCCACCCTTGAAGGTCAGGGTTGCGCTGTGCGATCCTGCTACAGTCGGCTTGTAGGTCACGGTTACGGTAACACCGTTTGCGGCCTGTGCTGCTGTAATCGTTGTGGGGCTGACGGTATAGTAAGAGCTGTTGGTCGACAGCGTTAGGCTTCCGGTTAGGTTGCTACCCTTAACAGTAAGGGTTTTGGAGACAGCTGTGCTTTTAGCGGTAGTTCCAAAGCTCAATGTTGACACAGTTGGAGTGATAGTCGGCTGAGGACACAAGTGGGTAATAATGGCCTGATTATAATTATAGGTATAGTTATCCCCGTCTTTAAAAGCGTTTAATGGAAAATAATCGTCACTATAGCCGCTTGCTCCCCAGTTGATATGGTACTTATTGGTGCTGGCATTGTAGCCATCGACGATAAAAGCATGACCAGCATAGGTGTCTTCATCAATTTTGTGATCCCCCCCAAAATAAACAGGGCGCTTAGCCGTTAATTCTGTTTGTATCAACGTTGCCCATTCTTCATCTGTTTTTAATAACTTATTTGTGATAGGATCATTCTTATTGACTACTTTTGCATTGCTGTTGTAACCGAACTTTTTTGCAGCAGAGAGAACATCATAATCGGATGCGCCGCTGCCACCACTGATACTACTGCCATCACTAACAAGAGGGCCATAATTCATAAGTTCGGCTTGTCCCACATATCGCATAAGCCAAGCTACCGCTTCGGCTTGAGTGTCTGTATAGCTGGAACTATAAGACGTCTTCATGTTACTCCAATCTATAGTTCTGCTGTTCAGTTTACCCACAGATATTCCTGTTGCCGTTGTATATGCACTTAGGGTTGGTGCCGTAGCAGGGTATTTCCAATAATACATGATCTGAGCCAATGCCGTGGCAGCACATCCAGTGGGACATATATAATACTCTCCTTCATAAGGAAATAAAGGACAATGATTACAATAAGGGAAGAGTTGATCCCATTTTGTCGTGATTAGTATACCTACACTTGACGCCTGCAGGGATGGACTTGTCGAGATTTCTTTTTCAACCTGGAGCTTGGGATGGGAGAATAAATAATCAATCTGCTCCTTGAACATGCCCAGCATGAATTTCATGCCATCGGGGATGTTGTTTATGTCCAGTTGTCCTGAACCATAGCCTAGAATATCAACGGCGCGGTCGTCGCCCGAGACAATGACATAGCTGTCCCTGGTGTTATACACATAGTAAACCGCCTGTTTGCTATTGATGCTGCTCGGCTCGGCATGGACCAACTTAAGTTGCTGCGTTGATGATGCTGTGAACTTGTCATGTCCTGCCATCGACGTCGTGAAATTTCGGGCCACATTCAGAGCCCTGGACTCATCAATCGGTGTAGCCCAACCCTGTACGAAAACCAGGACAAGAGCAATGAGAGATAGTAGTTTCTGTTTCATAATGCAAGGGTTTTAAATTGTTAATAATTATTGGTTGCCACAAATAATTCCAATCAATATGAGGAATTTTGCTTAATATTTGCTAAGTTATGCGGTGTTTTTATGGCCTTCAATAAAAATGTACAGCTTTTTTTAAAAATGTCTAAAAATTTTACAGTAATGTGTCTAAAAATTTTACACATGGCTAAGTTACTTGGGAATATTACTGTTTTTCTATGGGTAATCAGGATTGATTCTGCCGTTGGATTATTTGAGGAGTTGGAAACTGATCGCTTTGTTACTTTCTGGCATTGATGGAGGAGCTTGGGGTATCTTTGCAACAGTGACTCGGGATAGTGCATTTAACTAATCGTTCCCCCGACCTTGTTCATCTAGTAATGTGAGTTCGATGAAAATGTACATTAAATGTCAATGAGTTAGCCATCTGAGACCTGTAGAAACATTGAGCATCAGTACTTTAATTTCGTCGAACTCACGTTAGTATTCTTTATCTGCGGCTCTGAATCTGATGCTGTTTCCCATTTACTTTGGCCCTCTTTGTTAGTTGGTGAGACAAAAAACAGGAAAGGCAGCCGTGGGATGGCTGTCTTTCCTGTTTATAAGGGGCAATAGGGTCACTCGTGCCGCTTAGCGGACGGTGAAGGTTGCCTTCAAGGGCAGGTTGTCGCTGGCAGTGCCCACGAGAAGCGTGCGGCGTCCCAGCGAGGTGTTCCAGTCGCCACGGGCCTCATCCCAGTACTGGAAAGCGCGTCCGCCGATGGTGATGGTCACATCGCGGCTCTCGCCGGGCTGCAGGGTCACCTTTTGGAACCCGCGCAACTCCTTGACAGGCATCTCGACGGCGGGGTTGTGGTCGCTCATGTAGAGCTGGATGACCTCGGCGCCGGCGCGGTTGCCGGTGTTCTTGACCGTCACGGTGGCCGTCACGGTGCCGTCGGTAGCGACCTCGTTCTTGTCCAGGCGCAGGTTGCTCACGGCAAAGGTCGTGTAGCTCAAGCCGTGGCCAAAGGCGAACAGCGGCTTGCGCTGCTGCTTGTCGGCCCAGCGGTAGCCCACATAGATACCCTCGCTGTATTCCTCGTCGATGATCTTGTGATCATCGCGCCAGGTGCCGGGATAGGTGTTCAGGGCATGGGCGCCCACGTCGTTGAGGCTCGCAGGCCATGTGAAGGGCAGTTTGCCCGACGGGTTCACATCGCCCATGAGGATACTGGCAAATGCCTTGCCGGTCTCGCTGCCGATGAACCAACCCTGCACAATGGCAGCGACCTTGTCGCTCCAGGGCATGGCCACGGCATCGCCCGAGATGTTGACAAACACCACGTTCTTGTTGACCCGGGCCAACGCGTCGACCAAAGCATCCTGACCGTAGGGCATGTCCATGTTCTTGCGGTCATGGCCCTCGGCATCCTGGTAGTCGCTCTTGTTCAAGCCGCCGAAGACGATGACGTAGTCGGCACCCTTGGCCTTGGCGACGGCCTCGGTGATGAGTTCGCTGGCCGAGCGGTTGTCGGACAACGATTGCTTGGCAACAACACCGTTATACTCGCCTGTGGTATCACCCACGTAGCCGCGGGCATAGTCCACTTCGATACCGGTGCCTGCCAGGCGGTCCCTGATACCCTCAAGCGGCAGGATTTCGTGCTGCGCCTTGAGCGAGCTGCTGCCACCGCCCACGGTCATCATCTTGATGGCGTTCTCGCCGACGACGAGCACGCGCCTAGCCTTGCTGACGTCGATGGGCAGGAGGTTGCGCTTGTTCTGCAGCAGAACGATACCGTCCTGGGCAATCTTGAGCGCAGCGTCATAGTGTGCCTCGCTGCACAGGGAACCCCGTACACGGTCGTTGCTCATCGTGGTGCGGAAGAACAGTCGCAGCACGCGGCTCACCTTGTCGTCGAGCTCGCGGGTCGTGAACTTGCCTTCCTCAATCATTTTCTTATAAGGCTTGGCCATGTAGTAGGCGTCATAGGCATTGCTCGCGCCCCAAGCCAGACCGTCGGTCCAGCTGCCGAACTCCATGTCCAGGCCGTTTGTCACAGCCATCTCGGTGTCATGGACTCCACCCCAGTCGCTGACCACCACGCCGTCATACTGCCAGTCGCCCTTCAAGATACCGTTGAGCGTGTACTGGTTCTGGCAGCAGTGTTGGCCCTTATAGAGGTTGTAGGAACCCATGATGCCCCAGGTGTGGCCCTCCTTGACGGCGGCCTCGAATGCGGGCAGGTAAATCTCGCGCAGGGCACGGTCGCTGACGCTGACGTTGACCTGATGGCGGTATTCCTCGTCATTGTTCAGGCAATAGTGCTTCACACAGGCGGCGGTGCCGGTGCTCTGCAGACCCTGGACATAGGGGACTACCATGCGCGAGGCCAGCAACGGGTCCTCGCCCATGTACTCAAAGTTGCGGCCGTTCAACGGGTTGCGGTTGATGTTCACGCCAGGGCCAAGGATCATGTCCTTGCCACGATAGCGGGCCTCTTCACCCAGGCTGCGGCCGTAGAGCTCGGCAAGCACAGGGTTCCACGAGGCTGCCAGACAGGTCAGTGCGGGGAATGCCACACACGAGTCATTGGTCTGCCCGGCCTGTTCCCACTCGTCCCACAGGACATCGGGGCGCACACCGTGAGGTCCATCGTCGGTCCAGAAGTCGGGAAATCCCAGGCGCTTCACACCGGGCGAGGAAAATTTGCTCTGTGCATGGATGACGGCGATTTTCTCGTCGAGTGTCATACGCGACAGGGCATCCTCGACACGCGCCTCGATGGGCGCGCTGTCATCGAGATAGAGGGGCAGGGTAGGGGTCATTCCCAACGACTGGATATAATCCAGTTGCGGCGTGCAGCGCTCGTAACGGCTGTTCTCCACATACTGCATGAGCAGCTGGCGGAAAGTCTCCTGGTCGGGACGGGCCTCGCGCAGTTCCTGATAGGTGCCGCGGGGAGCCTCGGAGTATTTCACCACGATGCTGTCCCACATCTCGGGCCTGGTGATGCCCATCATGCACGAGCCGTCAATCTTCTTGTAGGGCCAGAAGGTGTAGCCGATGTTGGCCTTCTTCATCACGTCGACCAACTGAGCTTGCCACTCGTTGGTGTTGTGTCCCGTCTCGCCCATATACATCGGCAGACCCGTCTTGTCGCGGAAGTCGATGTAGTCCTTGATGGCCTCGGCTGTGGCGTCGCCGCCATAGCGGTGGCAGGTGTACATGATGTTGTCGTCGAACTTCCAGTCGCTGAATACATAGAAATCGGAGTTCCAGCGGGCGCCACCCAGCAGGATCACGTGGTTGGTGTCCACCTGGCGGATGGCCTGGACGGTACGCTTGTAGAGCGGCTCGAGTTTCTTGTTCAGTTCCTCCTTGTTCTCAAAGTAGTGGGCTATGGGCTCATTCATCAGTTCGTAGCCCAGAATCACCGGTTCGTCCTTGTAGCGGGCGGCGATACGCTGCCAGATATCGATAAACAACCGCTGACTCGGCTCGCTCTCAAACAGCCAGGGATAGCCGTGGCCGTCGTCGATGTTGTCGCCGGTCTGTCCGCCAGGGCAGTCGTGCATGTCGAGAATCAGGTAGAGACCAGCGGCACGGCACCAGTTCACCACCGAGTCGATGCGGGCGAACCCGTCTTGCTCACGGGAACGGCCCATATAGTCCTCGTCGGTGAATAGCCTGTAGTTGAACGGCAGGCGGATGGTGTTGGCTCCTTGCCGGGCGATGAAGTTGATGTCGGCGCGCGTGATGTAGTTGTCCTTGAATTGACGCCAAAAGTCGGCGGCAAAGTCAGGGCCCACGGCCTCCTTGATCATCAAGTCAATCATCCACGGCGAGTTGGTCTTGCTGAAACCGAACATGTAGCCCTCGGGATTGAGCCAGTTACCCAGGTTGGTTCCCTGGATATAGAGCTTCTCGCCGTTGGGCTGCACCAGGTTGGTTCCCTCAACGCGGACAAACTTGTCTTGGGGCTTAGCGTAAAGCCCCAAGGCAAGAATAAGAGAGAGTATAATCAACAAAGTATCTCTCATAGTGTCATTTGGGTTTAGCGGTTATTTCTTTTGGAATACGCGCACGTAGTCCACCTCCATGGTCACGGGCAGGACGCTCTCGTCAACACCCTGGGCACCACCCCAGTCTCCACCCCAAGCGAGGTTGAAGATGATGTAGAACGGGTCGTCATAGGGCCAGTCGTCGCGGCCCAGGCCACGGTTGTCGTAGCTCAGCTGCACCTTACCGTCAACATAGGTGGTAATGTTCTGGGCCGTCCACTCGATAGCATAGGTGTGGAACTCGCCCTCGGCACCCTTGCAATACATCTCGTGGGTCACCTGTGTGCCGTTGGAGTGCACATGCGCATTGGCGTGCAGGCTCGATGACACATAGTCGGGGTGGTAACCCACCTCTTCCATGATGTCGATCTCGCCGTCGGCAGGCCAGGAATGGAAGTTGACAGGCATCATCCAGAAGGCGGGCCAGGTACCCTTGCCCTTAGGCAGCTTGATGCTGGCCTCGATGTAGCCATATTTCCAGCCCTGTCTATCCTTGGCGTACACGCGTCCCGAGTAGATCTTGCCGTTCTCCTTGAGGGCGGTGATGCGAAGCTTGCCGTCACGAATCTCGGTAACAAGACGTCCATCGGGGGTCTTGTGGTTCACGTAGTTCTGCAACTCGTGGTTTACCCAACCACTGTTCTGAACCTCGTGCCTCCAGTCGTCGCCGTTCAACTCCGAGCCCTTGTCGAACTCGTCGTGCCAGACGAGGGTGTAGCCGTCGGGAGCATAGTAGGCCGCCTCGGCAGCAGCCTCCTGGGTGATGTTGATCGACTTGCGCGCCGAACTCGACATGATGGTGACCGTACCCGTGCGGGTATCGGTAAAGGGGTTGGCAGCGACAGAGATCTTGAGCGTGCCCGACTTGGACAGCGTGTTCTGGGCATCGATCGTGATGAAGTCCTGCTCGGTATACGCTCCCCATTCCTTGCCGGTAGTGGTGACGTTGATGGTGTATTCACCACCGCTGGCAGGGACTGCGATGCTTTCCTGCGATACCGTGATGTTTATCGCAGGTGCCGGCTCATCCTTGCCGTCTCCCCCGCAGCCCAAGAGGACTGCGGCGAGAGATAGCAAAAGCGTATGAAGCATATAGCGTTTCATCTTGAATGATTATTGTGCTTTGTGCTTTTGGATGATGATGTTGCTCACCTTGGCCTCAAAGCCGGCGGGACATCCACCAAAGTCGAGGATGAACTTGCCCTGGTCAAACGAAATCTCATCCGGACCGTTCTTGGCAACGACGTTAACGAACTCAAGTACGTTCTCGCCGTCCTCAAGCGCGAACAGGCCATTGTAGCAAAGCGTGTTGGGGTCATTGGTCACGTCGGGATCCTTGTTGACCTTGACGGTAGCACGAGCCAATTCCATGTTGGTGGTGATGGTGACACGCACGTCATAGCCCTGACCCTTCTCGATGTGCAGGGGCACGCCGTTGATGGCGCACTGAGCCTGCCACTCGGCCGAAGTAGCATTGTTGGCAGTGATGGTGTAGACACCGTTGGCATAGGAGAAGCCCGGGTCGGCAATCTGTGACCAACCGGCATCGGCCCACCAGAAGCTCATGGTGCCTGCGGTATTGAAACCAGCACCCAGGTTCTCGGGAGAATTCACGTCAACCCATTCAACTTCGGGCTCGTCGGGAGTAACGGGCAGCACGGTGCCATCGTCGTTGGCATGGTCCTTGAGCACGATGTTCGCGATGTTGACAGTGGTACCAGCCTGGCAGCCACCGAAGTCGAAGAACAGGTTAACACGTTCCATATCGATACCGGGCATGTCGCTCTTCCAGAAGATGTAGTCCTCTCCTGCCTTCAGGTCAACGCGGTCGGCAAAGTAGAAGACGTTGTCATCACCATCCATCACGAGCTTCACGGTAACACCGTTAATGTCCTTGTCGGTGGTAAGGATGCAGGAGAAGTCATAGTTCTTGTCGGCCGAGGTTGAGATGTTGGTGGTCTTGAAGGCGCACTGAGCCTGCCACTGGTCGGTAGTTGCCTCGGGCAGGAAAATGGTATAGTCAATACCATTGTCCTCAAATTCGGGATCGGCAATCTGACTCCAGCCGGGAGCGTACCAGAAGAACATGTAGAAGTCGGCATCCTTCCACATATTGAAGTCGCTGTAGGGATCGAAACCGTCAAATTCCTTCTCCTCGGGATCGCTGGTAAAGATGAAGCGCCAGGCGATGCTGCGGTCTTTAGGCTCGTAAATGAGCACCATCTTCTTGGCAGTCAGCATCTCGATGCGGAAGCGCGGGTTCTCGTACTGCTCATTAGAGCTGATGTAGGGGAACAAGGTATTGGGGGCAAGCTGGATATAGGTCTGCTTGCTCTTGTTGCCGCTAGCATCTTCCCAGTCATACACCTCAAAGCTCCAGCTGGAGGTCTGGTCACCGATGGTGGCATCCCAGTCGTCATTGGTCGCGGGACCCCACTTGGTAGTACCCTTGTTCACATAGGTCAGTCCATCCTCACCGCAATTATAGAGGTATTTGCCACCCTTAGCGGTCTCGGCGGTGAAATAGATGCGGTCGTCATACAGACCGAAGGCACTCTTCTCGTCAGGCTGAGCCGACCACCATCCGGTACCATCGGCTCCGGCGGGACCGCAAGCCAAGTGGGCCACTTCCTTGTGGTCGAGGCGCCAGTCCTTCTCGGCGATGCGGCGGAAGTCGTTAGTATAGTCAATCTTGGACTCGTTGAAGGTGTACTCCTTCTTGATACCGGTCTGGCTGATGCCGTTGCGGTTGCCCAGACGCAGCTCGATGGTGTGGGTACCGGCTTCGTTGTTCTTGTAACCCACTTCCTGCAGGGTGGAGTAGGACGTTCCGTCAAGGATCCATACAGGATAGGTACCAGGCTGCGGCGTGTAGCTTGCAATCATCTGGTTGGTCTCCTGGTCAACAGAGATATTGAAATCCACACCGCTCACCGTGGGAAGGCCGTCGGGATCTGCGCCTTCAAATTGTTCGGGCGAGCAGGCCGTGAAAGCTAAAGCCAATAGACAATAACTGATAAAAGCTATTGCGCTGCTTTTTTTGTTTATCTTGGTAATCATAATTTTAATCTCTAAATTACTGATTATTAATAGTTGTTCTGAACCAGAGTGGGATCAGCGTCAAGCTCGCTCTGTGCCAGAGGAATATGCTTCTTGCTGGGCGTCCACGCGTGAGTGCGGTAGCCGTAGCTGTCGGGAACCAGTACGGTAGAAGCCTTCTGAGTGGCACCGGGGATACCCTCGGCGCGCACGAGGTCGAAGTAGCGCTTGCCCTCGCCGCAGAATTCCAGGTGACGCTCGGTGAAGATGTCGTCGATGGTGACGGAGGTGAGGTTGTCAAGACCTGCACGGTTGCGAACCTGGTTCACATAGCCAGCAGCCTCGGCTGCGCTACCGCCGGTCTGGAGCAGCAGCTCGGCTGCGTTGAGCAGAGTCTCGGCATAACGGTAGATGCGCTTGTTGTTGTTATAGTTCAGGTTCTTGGAAGTCGGGCAGTCCTTGTTGTTGTCGGACTGCGGACGATACTTGCCGTGCCAGATGTGGGTGTCCTGGTAGCGCTCGGTGTAGCTGAAGCCACGAACGTCCCAGCAGGTAACGTCACGACGCTTGTCGTTCTCGGCATACATGTTGTAAGCCTCCACGCGCATCGGCAGGAAGCCCCAACCGTCGTTGCCGCTGTCCCAGCCTTCACCGCCGCCCCAGCCGTTAGGAGAGCACAGGGTGGGGAATACGGTACCACCGGCAGCCATCGAGGTGCCCCAGTCGCGCTGGGCCTGGTCGTCGTTGTAGTTGATCTCGAAGATGCTCTCGGCGCACCACTCGCCACTCTCCTGCCACAGGTCCTTGAAACTGGGGTTGAGGGCGTATTGCGAGTCGTTGATAATCTGCTTCATGTAACCCAGGGCGGTAGCATAGCGTGCATTGTCGTTCTGGTACATGACCATCTCGGCATAGAGCATGTAGGCAAAGGCCTGGCTCACGCGTCCACTCTCGGCAGTGGGCCAGCGCATGGGCAGCACGTTGCTGGCGATGATCTCCTCGAGCTCGGGCATGAGCTTGTTGTAAATCTCGTCAGCCGAGATCTGCGGGGCGGTGTAGGGCAACGAGAGGTTCTCCAGATAGAAGGGAACGTTGCCGTAGTAGTGCCACAGGATATTATAATAGTACACGCGCAACAGGCGGGCCTGCATCTCCATCGACAGGCGGAAGTCTAAACTGGCTTCGCTCTCCCAGGATGCATACTTGATGGCATCGTTGCAACGCTTGATGCCGCTGTAGAAGTCGCCCCACAGGGTGGCGAGGGTGTTGTTGCCGTCGGCTTCAAAGTTGAACAGACGGTGCCAGTGCTGGTTGTCGGTGTTATCGGCACCGCCTACCCAGAAGTCGTCGCCCATGATTTCACCGTCAACGGTAAGGTCGTTGTAGGCCGTTCCGTCCCAGTCGGGCCAGTGAAGGGGAGCATAAGCGGCAGTGAGGGCCTCGTCGAGGGCATCCTCGGTGGTGTAGTATTCCTCAAGGGGCTCACCCGTCGGGTTCTTCACCTCAAGAAAATCGTCGCTGCAGGCAGTCAGCATGAGAAATGCTGCACACAGTCCTGCTATGATTGAAATATGCTTGTTCATATTAGTTGTTCTTTTAGGATGTTAAAGTGAAATGTTAAACCCGATAGAATAGGTACGAGCCTGCGGATAAACACCGTAGTCAACACCCAGGCTGGTGGAACCGGAACCGATCTCAGGATCGAAGCCCCAATACTTGGTCCAGGTGAAGAGGTTCTCGGCGCGGCCGTAGATGCGGAAGCGGCTGATGCCGATCTTGCTGGTCAGACGGGGATTCAGGGTGTAACCCAGGGTGATGTTCTTCAAGCGCAGATAGCTGCCGTCCTGAATGTACATGTCACTGCAAACCCAGTTCTTGGAGTCGCCCAGGGTGGGAACCTTGTCACTGGTGCCCTCACCGGTCCAGCGCTGGAGTACCCAAGTGGGATAGTTACCCGAAGCGATGTCCTGGCGATAGGTGGCGTCAAAGACGTCGGCACCATGAACGCCCTGGAAGAAGACGCCAAAGTCAAAGCCTCTCCAGTCCACATCGAAGTTCAAACCGAAGGTCCAGTCGGGCACACCGTTACCGATGTTGGTGCGGTCGTCGCTGTTGATGACGTTGTCGGCATTGGTATCCACGAAGCGGAAGTCGCCGGGGTTGGAGTTAGTGCCGTACTTGGCATTGTAGGCCTCGGCCTCGGCCTTGGTCTGCAGGATGCCGTCGGTCTTGTAGCCGTAGAAGAAGGGGAAGGGCTGGCCGTTCTCGGCGCGCGTGCCACCGTCGCTGAACTGGCTGATGCCATAGTTCAGGAAGCCGGTGTCATTACCCAGGTTCTTAAGCTTGTTCTTCAGGTAGGAAGCGTTGCCCCTGAGAGCGAAGTGAACATCCGAAACGTTCCAGCGATAACCGAGCTCAAACTCAACACCGCTGTTCTCCATGTCACCGACGTTGGCCAGAGGACGGGCCTCACCCACGTAGCTCGGGATGGGCATCTCGATGATCATACCGTTGGTCTTCTTGATGTAGTAATCTACGCTGAAGGTCAGCTTGTTGTTCCAGAAGCCCAAATCGAGGCCGAGGTCGGTCTGCTCGCTCTCCTCCCACTTCAGGTCTTCGTTGGCCAGGCGGTTAGCCTTAGAACCGTAAACCATAGCGGCGGTCTGTCCGAAGTAGTAGTTGCTGGTGTTACCCAGTGTGGTCATGGTCGTGTAAGCAAAGTCGCCGATGTTGTCGTTACCGTTCTTACCCCAGCTGAAACGCAGCTTCATGTTGCTCAGCCAGTCGCGCTGGTCCTCCATGAACTTCTCGTTCATGATGTTCCAACCCAGCGAGAACGACGGGAAGATACCATACCTGTGGTTGGAACCGAAGCGGCTCGAACCGTCACGACGTACGGTAGCCTGGAACATGTAGCGCTCGTCGTAGTTGTAGCTTACACGGGCGAACAGTGAAGACAGGCGATGCTCGGTGTAGGGACCACCCCAAGCACCGACGAGGCTTGTTGCACCAGTCATCTTGCCGTCGGCATCGGTCGAGATTTCCAAGTCGCCACCGACGGTGTAGTTGATGCTGGGCTTATAGGGATTAGCGAGATACCAGTGTGAACCGCCCAGCTCGTCACCCTTGAACTTCAAGGCGCTCTGACCGAGCACGATACCGATGGTGTGCTTACCGAAGGCCTTGTCATAGGTTACCGTGTTCTCGACCTGCCAGGTGGTGTTGTTACCCTTGAAGGCAACAGCCGAAGTGTGGTCGGCGTTGTTGTTACCCGAGAGGTAGTACTCCTGCAAGGTGGCGCCATTGTAGCCCCAGAAGGAGAGCTCGGCGCTGTAGGTGAAGTGATACCTCAACTCGTCGAACAGCTGCAAGTCAACCGAGAACTTGGGCATGAACTTGTGGCTCCAGTTCTTGTTGGGATTGCCTTGCATCATGGCGATGGGGTTGTTCTGCTCCTGATAGCTGCCGATAAAGCCGGGGATGGTGTAGGGATTGCCCTCCTCATCGGTATACAGGTCATAGGCGCTGTAGCGTTTGATCATCTCATTTGCGGCGTTACCCTTCAGCACAACGGGCAGGGTGGGAGCCAGGTAGAGGGCCGAACCCAGGGGAGAACCCCACGTGGAGTTGGCCTCAATGCCTGTGCTGTGCACGCGCATATAAGAAAGGTTGGCGCCCAGGTCAAGCTTGTTCAGGAAGTTGCGCTCCTTGGAAGCGTCAAAGAGGTTGTACTGGTTGTTCGAGCGGATGGTCAGACGGTCGTAGTTGGACTGACCGTAATTACCGCCAACGATACCGTCCTGCTTGAAGTAACCCAGTGAGAGGTAGTAGTTCAACTTGTCGGAGGCTCCGCTGATGCTCACGTCATGCTGCATGATGGGAGCGTTGTCGTTGAAGAGGAGTTTCTGCCAGTCGGTACCGAAGCCCACAATCTTGTCGCCGTTGGCGTCAGTCAGGTTGTAGGGATCGGGGTACTGCGGAGAAAGACCGTTCTGGATGCGACGCTCGTTCTGCAGGATAGCATAGTCGGTGGCACCGGTCACCTGACGCTTTCTCCAGGCACTCTGCCAGCCATAGGAGAAGTTGTAGGTGATGTTGGCCCTACCCATTTTGCCCTTCTTGGTGGTCACGAGGATAACACCGTTGGCAGCACGGGCACCGTAGATAGCACCCGAGGCGGCATCCTTCAGCACCTCAATACTCTCGATATCATTGGGGTTCACGCTCTCCATACCATATTGGTCGGTGGGCATGCCGTCAATGATGTAAAGAGGATTGGAGTCGTTGATGGTGCCGATACCGCGGATGCGGATCATCGACTGGGAACCGGGCTGACCCGACGAGGAGGTGACGTTCACACCGGCGGCCATACCCTTCAGGGCATCCTCGGCACGCAGGCGGGTCTTACCAGCCAGGTCCTCGGAGGAAACCTTGGCGATAGAGGCCGTCACGACGCTCTTCTTCTGCACACCGTAACCGATAACGACCACCTCGTTAAGCAACTCGGAGTCCTCGGTGAGGGTGATGTGCATGTTGTTACCAGCAAGCACGGTCTGCTTGCCAAAACCCACATAAGTGATTTCCAACTCGGCACCCGCGGGCGCGTTGATGGAGAAATTGCCGTCGAAGTCGGTTACTACCGTGTTCGACGTGCCCTTTTGCACGATCGTGGCACCAATCACAGGCTCACCGTTGGGATCAACGATGGTACCCGTGAAGGTCTGGTTCTGTGCAAATGCCACTATTGCCAGCATGACTGTCAACAGCAGTGAAAGTAATCTCTTTTCTTTCATGTTACATTTGTTATTGGTTGATAAAATATTGATTGGTTATTCATTGAATAGTCACGAGTCACATCGCAAAAATATATATTATTAATATGTGTCGCTGAGGCCAAAAATAAAAAAGTGGACGATTTTATCCACCGAAAATTTATAAGCCAATGATAGTCAACTATTTACAGAAACACCACAAACGTTAAAAAGTGGTTAAAATATAAGCATATAAAACTCCCTGAAAACAACAAAAAGCGGTGATTTCATCGAAGATTTCGGGCATTTTGTTGGTTTTTCACTATTTTACCCGTACATTTGCCCAATCAAGTGAAAAGCCGCAAGAAGCCTATGAGACATCTGATGATAATAACCTTGCTGCTAGCCCTGTCGTTACAGGCTGCAGCCGACATAAACCTGGAGCAAGAATACCGCCGACTGGACCAAGCGATTGAACAGACCGAACGATATGTGCAGCAGCGCGAGAGCCGTATCCAGAATTACAAAACCGCCCTTCAAGTGACCGACGACAGTAAGGCGCGTTATGAGATGTGCCATAAACTGTACGAGGAGTATCACCCCTACATGAGCGATTCTGCCATCCATTACATCGGCAGGTGCATCACGCTGGCCGAGCAGATGCAGGACCCCGTACGCGCCGACGAGTGCCGGCTCAAGTTGGCTTTCCAGTGCACCGAGTCGGGCATGTATCATGAGGCCATGGACGTGCTCAATTCCCTCGACGCGGCGAGAATCAATGCCTCTAACAACCGCCGTCGCTACTACAGCACGCTGGCCCACCTGTATGGTGAACTGGGCTACTACTGCAAGGTGCCGCAACTGCAGGGGAAGTATTATGCCAAGCACGACGAGTACATCAGGATGATGGGCTCTGACAGCATCCCGGTAAACGACGATGAGGCCTTGCAGATGAAGGAAGTGGAACGCTTTGCCGCAGGTGACGGTGAGGGAGCGTTGCGCTACAGCGACCTCCGCCTCAAGCAGGTCAAGGAGGGCTCGCATGAGTACGCCATCGTGGCATTTTACCGCTATTTGGACTATATGGCCCTGGGCGACTCGGTGCAGTCACGCTACTGGGTGACGCAGTCGGCCCTGAGCGACGTCAAGAATGCCGTGATGGATCAGGGCGCGATGTGGGAACTGGCCAACAAGCTCATGGCCGACGGGGACATCAACCGCGCCTACCGCTACATTCATTTTGCCTGGCAGTGCGCCAACCGCTTCAACACCATGAAACGCAACAATCAGATTTCGCCCGTCCTCACCGTCATCAGCGACAACTATGAGGCGTCGCTCAAGCATGCCAACCGCCTGCTGGCGGTGCTGGCAGTGGTGGCTAGCCTGTTGACGGCCTTGTTGGCGGTCATCCTGTTCTATAGCAACAGCCAGCGCAAGAAACTTGCCCGCGCCCGTAACGAGCTGAGCGAGAGCAATACACAACTGGCACAGCTGAACAGCCAGCTGTCTGATCTCAACAGCCAGCTGCATGAGACCAACATCAAGTTGGGCGACTCCAACCGCGTCAAGGATGAGTATGTGGGACGTTTTATCCATCTGTGCTCCTTCTACATCGACCGCCTGGACGAGATGCGCAAGCAGGTGAATAAGATGGTCAAGAGCAAGGACCTGAACGCCCTGCACCGCTTCACCAGCGACAGCGAGTTGCGCGACAAAAACCTTGCCGACCTCTACGAGATGTTCGACAGCACGTTCCTGCACCTGTTCCCCAACTTCGTGAACGACTTCAACGCCCTGTTGCGTCCCGAGTGCCGCATCGTCCTGCCCGACCCCAAGACGCTCAACACCGACGTGCGCATTTTTGCCCTCATCCGCCTCGGCATCGAGGATAGCAGCCGCATCGCCGAATTCCTGCATTACTCGGTCAACACCATCTATAACTACCGCGCCAAGATCAAGAACGGCGCCCTTGGCGACCGTGATACCTTCGAGGCGCAGGTTAAGTCCATAGATATGTGATTTCCAGCCGTTTGTGCGGTATGGCCTGCCATGAGGACCTTTCTTGTGGCAGTGCCGTGATAATTGCCTAAATTTTCAGAAAACAGGAATGAATATCATATTTTTTAAATAAATATTTCATCTTTATTTAGTATTTTCTTGATTTCTTGTAAAATGGATGATTGGCGCTCATTTACAAGGATGCTTACGATGTCTAAATGAGCCAAATTCCGTTATAATTTTTAATTATCTTAAATCTTAAAGATTTATGAAATAAGTTTGTTATATTCAAGATTATTTTCCTAATTTTGCACATTAATAAATTATAAGAAGTGGTGTATTTGTGGACTTGGGAAATGTAACTATTAAATTCCATAGGTCTATAATACTTTGAAGATTAACCGAAATAACCCGATTAACAGACTAAATATTAACCATTTATTCATTATTTTATGAGAAGATTACTTGTACTACTTGTGGTGGGATTGATGTGTCTGGTTGCGCGCGCGGTTCCTGCAGATCCTACTCCCTCGACAATCACTCAACCTGATGGAACTAAACTCACCGTGGTATTACATGGTGACGAGTTCTTCAACTACCTGACGACTGCCGATGGCTATACCGTAGTGAAGAATGCTGCAGGTTTTTACACCTATGCTCGTCTCGACGGGAACAATTTGGTCGCTACCGACTTGATTGCCCGCGATAGCCGTACGGCTGCCGACCGTGCCTACCTCGCTGGTGTGTCCAAGGGGCTGGTCAGCAGTACCATGAAAGATCATGGCCGACAGTTGTTAAAACAACGCAACAACGTGTTGCGCGGCATTGGTCACGGTGGTCACATGGACTACAGCAAGTTCCGTGGCTTGATCATCCTGATCAACTACACCAACAGGAATTTTAATGATTACGTTCCCAGTAACTACAATCCTGTTGACTTCTACGAGGCTATGATCAATAGCCACGATTATCAGGGCTTCACGCTTCCCTTCGGCACTAAGATTGACGCGATGGGCAGTGTCCGCGATTACTTCTATGATAACTCCTTCGGGCAGTTCGACCCGCACTTCGACATCCTGGGTCCGGTGGATGTGCCCTACGCTTGCACCGACGCCCATCAGTTCGATTGCGACTCCATCTTCTTTGCCGCGCTCGAGGCGCTTGACCCCGAGGTGGACTTCAGCCAGTATGATACCGATGAAGACGGCACGGCCGACATGGTCTTCTTCCTGGTTGCCGGTCACGGCTCGGATGTCCCCGCCAATGACCGCGACCTCCTGTGGCCCCACATGAAGAATTTCACCGATTCTCCCGTTCTCGACGGTGTGAACTTCAAGCTCTATGCCTGCTCGACCAACATGACCGGCGAGGAGGATGAATACCGCATCAATTACAACAATGTTGCTGGCATTGGCACTATCTGCCACGAGTTCAGCCATTGCCTGGGTCTGCCCGACTTCTATGATGCCGATGCCGATGGCAGCGGTGGCACTAACCGTAACTATCCCATGACCTGGTCTGTCATGGCCAGCGGCTTCAGGAGCAACAATGGCCGCAATCCTGTCGGCTACAGCTTGTTTGAGCGCTATGCCTTGGGCTTTGCAAAGCCTACCTTGATTGAGGGCGAAGACACCATTTCGATACCGGCTCTTGAAAAGGCTAATATGGGTTACCGCATGAACACCGCCAACGAGGATGAGTACTTCATCATCGAGAATCGCCAGCGCGTTAAGTGGGACAAGAACCTTGCCGGCCCCGGCATGCTTATCTGGCGCGTCGATTCCTCGAATGTTGAGGTTTGGGAGAACAACCTCGTCAATTCCAACCCCGAACGCTCGTACTATGAGTTGATCCGTGCCAATTTCAGCGGAATCAGCGATAGTTACAATGACCCCTTCCCCGGCGTTTCCAATGTCACTTCGATCACTAACGTCACGACTCCCAACCTGCGCACGTGGGACGGTAAGTTGAGCCGTTATGCCTTTACTAACATTACTCAGGCCGACAGTATCATCACCTTTACCGTGGTTAGAGACAAGTCCAAGGCTTCCATGGAAGACTTCGAGGGAATGCCTGTGGCTGCCACGCTCAACCAGCGCGGTGTTCAAGGTGTGTTCGCCAAGTGGGACTTCTACAATTGCGGCGTAGTGGACACTGCTCAAGTGGCCGAGGGACATGCTGTCGCCATGAGAAACGGCAGCTACTTTAACACGGCTGAGAACTTGAACAAGATTCCTAAGATTGTGACCCTCAAGATCTACAATCCCACTTCATCAAGCATTACCATCAGGCCCCAGTACTCCACCAACAACGGCCAGAGCTGGAAAACGCTGGATACTTACATCTATGAGTATCCCGTTGCTGCCGGCACTTCGACCAAGGTCACGATTACCGAATTCCCCACCAACGTGCCCATCATGCTGCGCTTCAGGGAGTCATCGGGTAGCTCGTCGGAGTATTGCTTCATCGACGACATCGAGATCAGCTACGAGAACACCTGGACGCCCGAGTTCATTCCTGGTGATGTGAACGGTGACGGCCTCGTGAACGTTGCTGACGTCACCTCGCTCATCAATTACAATCTAAACGACGGTGGCGATATCATTGTGGAAGCTGCCGACTTGGACGGAAACACTGAAATCAACATTACTGACATTGTTCAGCTCATCTCCATGGTGTTGAACGCTGAGCAGTAATGTCTTGATAAAATATTTCGGAATTATCAACTTTATTTTTTTAACTAAATCATCCATTAACTGTTTTTTATGAAGAAATTTTTATTGTTAACTGCTGTTCTTGCGATGTTCTCTCAGAACATCGACGCTAAAAGCGTAACTGTTGAGCAGGCCATGGCTATCGCCCAGAGGCACTGCACAAGTACCCCCGCCATGATGAAGAGCGGAGCTAATGCCAAGATGGAATTAAACTATGTGGCTCGTGGTGCAAAAGGTACCAATGACTTCTATGTGTTTAACCGTCAGGGTAATCAGGGCTTCGTAATCGTTGCTGGTGACGACGTGTCAACCCCCATCTTGGGTTATAGCGACAAGGGTGCGTTTGATATCAACAAGGCCCCCGAGACCTTGCGCCTCTTGCTCGAGGAATATCAGAGTCAGATGGAGTGGATGCGTCACAATCCTCAGAAGGCCAATGCTCCTCGTCTCAACTACGACTTGCAGCCCTATGGCGTAGCTCCCATCCTGGGTGATGTGCACTGGTGGCAGGGTGCTCCCTACAACAGCAATCTGCCTACCGCTTCCAACATGCCCTCTGACTGCTTAGGCCATTGCTATGCCGGTTGCGCCGCTGCTGCTCTGGCTCAGATCCTGAAGGCCTTTAGGCACCCGTATCATGGCTATGGTGAGAACTCCTACACCTGGACCGTGGACGGTCGTGAGTGGACTATGGCGTCCAACTTTGCCAACCACAATTACAGGTACAGCCAGATGAGGACTGGTTATGGTCCCACCTCGACTTCTACTGGCGTTCGTGATGTAGCTGAGCTGTTCTATGATGTAGACGTTGCCCTGAACATGAGGTTCTACGGTGATAACGGTAGTGACGCCTATATCAGGGATATCGTTAAGGCCCTGATCGCTTACTTTGACTACAATCCTGGCATGCAGTACTTGTTGAAGAGCAACTATGCTTACAACGAGGAGGCTTGGAATGACATGATCTACGCTGAGATCGATGGTGGCCGTCCTGTTTATTACCTTGGCTATCGCACCATTGACAACTCTGGTAATTCCTGCGAGGTAGGCCATGCCTTTGTTCTTGACGGTTATGACAGGAACGGTAAGGTTCACGTCAACTGGGGTTTCCAGCCCGAGGAGTATAACACCTACTTCGAGTTGAATATGTTGTCGCCCAGAATGTACACCGCCGAGGGTTATGGTGAGTTTGACGTTGAGAAATCTGGTTTCAACGCCAAGCAGAGCATGATCATTGGCATCTGCCCCGACACGACTGGCGTTGGTGGCGTTGTCGTTAAGAACGTTAACCTGGTTGCTGAGCAGATGCCTGCTAACGACGTGCGTGCCACTATCGAAGTTCAGGCTCTGAACGGTCCTTACAGCGGTAGCTTGAAGTATGGTATCGTTACCAAGGACGATGAGGGTTATCATAACTACTACACCTTCACCGATGAGGTATCTATCGATGAGAACGGTATTGCAACCCTTGACGTGAGCGGTTCATACGATTGGCTGTATAACGGCCGCACCTACTACATCGTAGTTTGGTCTCCCTACTTCAGCGATAGCTACAACTGGTTCCTGGCCGAGCCCGTGCCCTTCACCATTGGTGACTGGGTAACTCCTCCCGATCCCCAGTTCATCCTGGGTGACGTCAATGGTGACGGCGTTGTGAACATCACCGACGCAACCATGCTGATTGGTCTGATTCTCGATGGCGATCCTCTTGCCAGCGACTATCCCGCAGGTGACATGAACGAGGACGGTGTCCTGAACGTTTCTGACGTTAACCTGCTGATTAATCAGGCTCTGACCGGTGAGTAATCTCCAGGCTTAGATTCACAGTAAAACCTTTTCTGGTGGCGACAGTGCATCACGACTGTCGCCACCACTGTTTTTATTAGGGCGTCCGGTAAAAACGCATTGATGTAGCCAGCATGTAGGGCCTCGCCTTGGCGTGGCCGTTCGCCAAAAAATAAACTACGAATTTCGCGAATTTTACAAATTGGCATCCGCATTCAATTACGCCATATTTAACGAATTGCGGCCACGCCAAGGCGAGGCCCTGCCCGCCAGCGACCGGGGACCTGTTATAATTCAATGTGATGGAACTATAACCGCCCGTTGGGCGGGACATTAAGCAAATTTTTAAATTAAAATTATTATACTGAATTTTTAATATTAATTTGTTTAATTTCCCGTGCGTCAGCACGGTTAAATTACCAGGTCGGATTAATGGCACATCCTCCCGCCGGTAGGCGTTACCATTATGCGGACCTTGAGACGCAAAATTTTGCGTCTCTACATAGGGGGAAGAATGATATCGCAATGTGTTAATTGAGGGCGGTTGACAGGACTTGCTCGCAGAATTGCTGGTCCTGCTTGAGGCGGTCAAGGGCCTTCTTGGATGCGCTCTGGTGGGACTCCTTCTTGCTGTAGCCCTCGGCGTCGCTGGCATAGATGCCGCCCAGGATAACGGCGGTGCGGAACACCGGATTCTTGTCGGCGTCGGTGTAGGAATCGACGAGTTCAAACTCGATGGTCACCCTGTACCGCTGGGTCCACTCGATGAGTCGCGACTTGAAGTTCTGGTCGGTCTTGACCAGGTCATTCAGGTCGAAGTGTTTTTTTATCAGGCGGTTGATGATGAACTTGCGGCAGCGCTTATAGCCTTGGTCCAGATAGACGGCTCCGACGAGCGCCTCGAGGGCATTGCCGCAAAGGTAGCTGTTATGGGAGGTGTTGTGGGACAGCGCGCGCACGTGTATGTCGAGATGCAAGGTGTTGCCGATGCGGTTCAGGCTCTCGCGTTGCACGATCTTGGCGCGTGTCGAGGTGAGGAATCCCTCGTGCTTGCCGGGGTAGGTGGTATAAAGGAAATCGGCCACGACGTTGTCAAGCACCGCGTCGCCCAGGAACTCCAGCCGCTCGTTGTTGGCCCAGCGTCCGTCGGGCAGTTTCAACGGCTTGGAGCGGTGTATCATCGCCAGCTCATAGAGCTTGATGTCGCGGGGATAATAGCCCGTGATGCGGTGAATAAAAACATAAAGCTCCTTATCCTTGACGAAAAGGAGCTTTATGAGTGATATGGCGTTGCTCAGCAGCATCGGCTCTATCCCAGCTGATTATTTCTGGTACTTCTTGACGATGATGCTCGCGTTGTGTCCGCCGAAACCAAACGTGTTGGAAAGTGCAATGTTTACTGTTCGCTTCTGGGCCTTGTTGAAGGTGAAGTTCATCTTGTAGTCGATGTTCTCGTCCTCATCACCGTCGGCATGGTTGATGGTGGGAGGAACGATGTCGTCGCGGCATGCCAGCAGGCAGAAGACTGCCTCCATGGCGCCCGTGGCACCCAGCATGTGGCCGGTCATCGACTTGGTGCTGCTCACGTTGAGCTTGAAGGCGTGCTCGCCGAACACGTCTTTCACAGCCTGGGCCTCGCTCAGGTCGCCCACCGGGGTGGACGTGCCGTGGGCGTTGACATAGTCAATATCCTCGGGCTTGATGCCGGCGTCCTCGATGGCACGCTGCATCACGAGCTTGGCGCCCAAGCCCTCGGGATGGCTGGCAGTGATATGATAGGCATCGGCACTCATGCCGCCGCCGATAACTTCACCGTAAATCTTGGCACCGCGTGCCAGCGCATGCTCTAGTTCCTCAAACACGAGGCACACGCCGCCCTCGCCCATGACGAAACCGTCGCGCGAGCCGCTGAAGGGACGTGAGGCGCCCTCAGGGTCGTCGTTGCGCAGCGAGATGGCTTTCATGGCATTGAATCCGCCAACGCCGGCAGGGAACAAGGGGGCCTCGCTACCACCGGTAACGATGGCTTTGGCCTTGCCCAGGCGCACGTAGTTGAAAGCGTCGATGAGCGCGTTGGTCGAGGTTGCACACGCTGATACAATACCGAAGTTGGGACCGCGGAAGCCGTACTTGATGGAAATCTGGCCTGCAGCGATATCGGCAATCATCGTGGGAATGAAGAACGGGCTGTACATCGGGCCACGCTCGGGATTCCTGGCGTAATCGCCTGATTGCTCCTCAAAGGTGTGAAGGCCACCGATACCTGACGAGAAAATCACGCCCACCTCGTCGCGGTTGATGCCGTCGGCAAGCAGGTTGGCGTCCTCAACGGCTTGCTTGGCGCAGGCCAACGCGTACTGGGTGTACAGGTCGTTGCGCTTGAAGTCTTTCACCTCGCGGCGGTCGTTGGGGTCGGTCACGTAGTTCAGCGGATCAAAGCCCTTGATTTCGCAAGCAAACTTGGTCTTGAACAGTGTCGTGTCAAAATGAGTAATAGGTCCTGCGCCGCTAACTCCCTTAAGAGCGTTGTTCCATGTGGTTTCAACGTCCATTCCGATGGGAGTGATGGCACCCAGACCTGTTACCACTACTCTCTTTAATTCCATGTGGTAGTTTGGAAAGTTATAAAAAGGTGGATGCCATGAGAATCTTCCCCTCGTGAGGGCGAGTCATGGTATCCACCTATAAGTTTTTTTTATTCAGCGGCCTTTGCCTCTTCGATGAACTTGATGGCGTCGCCTACGTTCTGGATGGTCTCAGACTTGTCATCGGGGATCTTGATGTCGAACTGCTTCTCAAATTCCATGATCAGCTCAACGGTATCAAGACTATCTGCACCCAGGTCCTGGCTGAAAGTAGCCTCGGGCGTAACCTCCGACTCGCTAACACCTAACTTGTCAACGATGATCTGTTTTACTCTTTCTTCAATTTCTGACATAGTCGTAAATATTAAAAAAATAATTGTTAATAATGTTTTGTACTCTTTTTTGATTGAACTTGGCCGTGTCTTAAGCCATCGATGTGGACATCATGGCACAACTTGCCCTAGTTTTGAGACTGCAAAGGAAATACAATTTCTTCAAATAATAAAGAAAAATTTACTTAATTTGAGCCCCATTCGCTAATTTTTAGACTTTATGTCGGTGAATGACAATTTTTTACACAATTTTTCAAAGTTTTTACTTGAAAAGTCTGTTAAAATGTGTAATAATTGCCCGTTTTGCGCCTTTGTGCCGTCCCTTAAAATGGCCTTCCCGGCGCAAAAATCACCCATTGGACTGCACCCGTCCACTAAGGTTTAATGCCCGATAAAAAAAGTTTTCACCACCCCCGTTTCACGCTAATCCCTAGCTTCCTAACTCGTTGAGGTCGATGACGAGGCCTTCGTTGGCCAGGCGGGTGGCGGGGAATATTGTTTGCGCTTCGTGCAGCAGCAGGGTGTCGTCGAGGTAGCGCTTGGAGAAGTGGCCCAGGATGAGCTGCTTCACTCCGGCCTCGCGGGCAACGGTGGCGGCTTCCAGCGATGTGCTGTGGTAGCGCTTGTGGGCCTTGATGCGCAGGCTGTCGTCGTAGGTCGCCTCGTGATACAGCCAGTCAACGCCCTCGACGTTCTTGATGACGCGGCGCGAGAACTTGGTGTCGCTGCAGTAGGCGTAGGAAATGGCAGGGTCGGGGGGTGTGGTGAGCTGGTCGTTGGGAACGACAAGGCCTTCGGGGGTGACCCAGTCCTGACCCTCGCGTATCGAGTTCATGGCATAGTGGGGGATGCCCAGCCGCTCTGCCTCCTCGCCGATGATGTGGCGCAGCTTGGGCTTCTCGGCAATGATGAATCCCACGGCGGGAACGCGGTGCAGCAGCGGGAAGGTCGTCACGGTCACAGCGTTGTCCTCGTGGATGACGCGCCGGTGGGTGTCGATAACGTTGAAGCGCACCTCGAACGGGCGCTCGCGGCAAAAGTAGTCCAGCATCCTCGAGAACAGGTCCACCCCGTCCTTGAAGGTGTGAATCGTCAGCGAATTGCTGCGGTTGAGCAGGGCCATCGTCGAGACCAGGCCCGGCAGCCCGAAACAGTGGTCGCCGTGCAGGTGGCTGATGAAAATGTGGTTGAGGCGCATCAGCTTGAGCTTCGTGCGGCGCACGCCCAACTGGGCACCCTCGCCGCAGTCGATCATCATCAGGTTGTCGCGCACGTTCAGCACTTGGCACGAGGGCTGGTGGCGCATCGTCATCGTCGCGCTCCCGCATCCCAGTATGTTCAATTCCAGTCGTGTCATGGGTGAATGAGATATGCCGGTGAGGCCGTGAGCGGCTCGGTAGCCGTCAGGGCCTTGCCTGGCTCAGTTGTGCAAAGGTACAAATTTTTTGGGAGAAAAAGCTACATGCGTTAGGTGGAATGGATAAAATGTCGTATCTTTACACTCCGAAAAATATTCGAGTAAGAGATGAGATTCAGCGAAGTTTTAGGCAACGAGCAGGCGATAGAGCAGATACGTCGGATGATAGATGCCGACCGCTTGCCCCATGCCCTGTTGCTGCATGGCGAGCCCGGTGTCCCCAAACTGGGGCTGGCAATGGCCGCGGCCCAGTACCTGCACTGCAGGAATCATGTTGACGGGGACTCCTGCGGCACGTGCCCGATGTGCCGTCAGCACCAGTCGTTCAACCAGGTGGATACCCACTACAGTTACCCGTACACCAACCGCAAGGGCGACAGCAACAACCCCTGTGACGCCGACGACTACATCGACGAGTGGCGGGAGTTTGTCACCAAGTATCCCGTCGAGGACTATCAGGCCTGGTTAGGGCTGCTCAAGAACGAGAACGCTCAACCGCAAATCTTTGTGCGTGAGGCCGACAGCATCATGCGCAAGATGACCTTGAGCGCCTATACCGCCAAGTACAAGGTGCTCATCCTGTGGCTCCCCGAGAAGCTGAAGGACGAGGCCGCCAACAAGCTGTTGAAACTCATTGAGGAACCCTATGACGACTGCAAGTTCATCCTCGTGAGCGACAACGAGAAGGGCATCCTCGAGACCATCCTGTCGCGTTGCCAGCGCATCGAGTTGCGCAAGCCGTCCACCGACATGATCGCGCACTACCTGAGCCACCGTTATGGCATGGATATGCAGGACGCTCTGTCGATTGCCGCTCCTGCCGACGGCAATGTCACCATGGCCGAGCGCATGGTGCAGACGGGCAGCGAGTTCCATGAGTTTCGCGAGCTCTTCATTGACTTGATGCGTTTGTCCTATCAGCACGACTTGGCCAAGTTGAAGGCGTGGAGCGAGGTCATCGCCGACATGAAACGTGAAAAATCGCGCCGTTTTCTGGACTACGCCGTGCGTCAGGTGCGTGAGAACTTCATCTACAACCTGCACAATCCCCAACTCAATTACCTCACGCGAGAGGAGGAGGCTTTCTCCACCCGGTTCTCTCCCTTCATCAACGAGCGTAATGTCGAGAGCATCGTCGCCGAGTTGGAGCGCGCCAGCGCCGATATCGCCGGCAACGCCAACAGCAAGCTGGTCTTGTTCGACTTGACCATCCGCATGTCGATTCTCATCAGGAAATAACCTGTCGAGCCGTCTAACGGCACTAATCATCCCCCTTAGAAAATAGAATGAATACACCCTTCCTGCAGCAAGTCGCCAGACACTACCTCAACGCCGAGGGCCTTGAGGACTACTGCTTTATTTTCCCCAACCGCCGCAGCGGCCAGTTCTTCTCCCATTATCTGCAGCATGAGTTTTTCGCTCCTGCCCGCGGCGTCAGGCCGCGTCTCATGCCTCGTGTGACGTCGATCAACGAATTTGTCGCCGACTGGACACGAACGGTCGCCGCGACCGATATCGAGCAGATGTTCGCCCTGTATGACGCCTACTGTGCCGCGATGGGCGACCGGGCACAGGAGTTTGACAAGTTTATCTACTGGGCGCAGCTCATCATCAGCGATTTCAACGACATTGACCGCTCGCTGGCCGATGCCGGCGAGGTTTACCGTAACCTCAAGGACCTGCATGACTTGAGCAGCAACTACCTGTCGGACGAGGTCAAGGAAAAGGTGAGGAAAATCTTTGGCGACAACCTGTTCACGGCATTCTTTGACACCGATGCCGATGCCAACCTGTGGCGCCTGTTCACGCGCCAGCAGGAAGATGGGGAAGGCAATGACGAGGGCGAGGTGAGCCGGGAGTTTTTCGATCTGTGGAACGCTCTGGAGACGATTTTCGGCACCTTCCATCAAGTGTTGGAGTCCAAAGGGGTCGTGACTGCAGGCCGGCAGTTGCGTCTGGCGGCCGAGGGTTCCCAGGAGCAGCCTCGTTATGCGAGGGTCGTTTTTGTGGGCTTCGGTGTGCTGTCGGCTGCCGAGGTGAAGCTTTTTGACCGCTTTAAGGCTGCAGGAAAGGCCGACTTCTGGTGGGACAATGCCGGTATCGGGCAGATTCTCGAGAAAGCGCCGCATGACCCTGGCGCCCTGCTCATCGACGGTTATTGCAAGCGTTTCGGAGCCATGCCTCTTGAACCGCTCGAGACGGCCGTGCCGACGCTTCGCGTGGTTTCGGTCCCCTCGACCGTCGGGCAGGCCAAACAGGCATTCAACGAGGTTTCGCGCATGATGCAGCACGAGCAAGGAGGCCGTGTCCCCGGAATCGAGACGGCGGTAGTGCTGCCCGACGAGGGGCTTCTCGTGCCCTTGCTGCACTCGGTGCATGACGTGGCCAACCTGAATGTGACGTTGGGCTACCCCCTGCGCAGCTCGGGCATCGTTTCGCTGATGCATATCGTGGCGCGTCTTCACCATCAGGCAACTAAGGATCATGATGTGTGGACCTACTACCGCGAGGACATCAACGACATCCTGTCCCATCCGCTGATAAAGACCTACTTCACGACCGAGGCACTGGACAAAGCCACCGACCTGGCGCGCACTAACCGTTTCCGTGTCCCGTCGGCCGAACTCGTTACGCTGAGTTTCGGCGACTTGTTTATCCCGGCGATGGATAGTGAGGAAAAGAAAAAGGAGGGCGACCTCCATGCCGATTACATCGACCACCTGCTCTCGTTCTGTAACCTGTTGATGGAGAAGATGATAGCCGCTGTGTCTAGTGCGGAGGACGAAGACGAAGATAATCTCGACTCGGCCACGGCTGGCGATGGTGTGCCGATGACCTTGCAGCAGGCTTTCCTGGACAGTTATATTGATGTGCTCAACCAGCTCAAGCGCGCACTTGCCGAGTGTGGACAGAACATCCACAGTAACACTGTCTTTTATTTGATTGACAGGCTTTCGGCAGCAGCCATCGTCCCGTTCACGGGCGAACCCCTGCGCGGACTGCAGGTGATGGGTCTGCTTGAGACCCGCAGCCTGGACTTCGAGCGTGTGGTGATTCTGTCGATGAACGAGCGCGTGTTCCCCCGTCGTCGTGGCATCAACTCGTTTATCCCCAACTACATCCGTCGTGCCTATGGCATGTCCACCATCGAGCAGCAGGAGGCGATCGTGGCCTTTAATTTCTATCGGTTGCTCAACCGGTCGGCCCAGGTAACGCTCATCTATGACTCCAGTGCCCAGAGCATGGGTTCCAGTGAGCCCTCGCGTTACATCACCCAGCTGGAGAAAATCTATGGGCTCCCCATCGAGTTCATTGAGTTGAATGCCGAGGTCGAGACTTCGTCGGCCATAGGCATCCAGGTGCCCAACGAGGGCCTTGACCTCGAGGCGCGTTATACCCGTGACCCGTTTAACGAGGACGGCAAGTACCTGTCGGCCAGCGCTATCAACAAGTACATTAACTGCCCGCTGATGTTCTACATGCACTATATCCAGGGTCTGAACGATGATAACGAGGTGAGCGACTTCATGGATTACGGCACGTTTGGCACAATCATCCACGACACGCTCAGCGACTGCTATGACAGTCCGATGGTGCGTGACCGCAAGGGATTGATTGACGAGGGATATCTCATGGATTTCAAGAAAAAGCGGCTTGAAGCGGCCGTCGTGCGCAATATCAAGAAGACCTACTTGCATGTGCCCGAGGAAAACCTGGCCACCGACACCCAGCCGCTCAAGGGTGAGCCCTATATGCTCGTCGAGATCATCAAGAGCTATGTTGAATTTGTCATCAAGCACGACCTGGAGCTGATTGCCGACAAGGGGCCGTTTACCATCCTGGAGTGCGAGCAGACCCATAACATGACGCCTCTTGAAATCGGTGGCGAGCGGTTCAACTTCACCTATAAACCCGACCGCATCGACAGGCTGGCCGACGGCACGGTGCGCATCGTGGATTACAAGACCGGAAAAGATGAAACCACCTTTGCCGGCACGCCCGAATTAGATGACCTGTTCGACAGCACCAAGGGCACCCGCCGCAAGGCGATTCTGCAGCTGTTCCTCTACAGTTGTGCCTATCTGGCCGAACACCATGGCAAGGTGGCGAGCGTGATGCCCGTCATCTACAAGTTGCCGGCGATGAACGAGAGTGGTGTGTGGATGAAGGGTAGCGGCCGTGGGGCGCAGCCTACCCAATGTGTGTTCTCGATGGACTCGGATGTGGCGCGTAACTTCTTGTCCAGGATGGCATTAACCATCCATGCGCTGTATCACGATGACTTCGTCCAGGCTCCCGAAGGGGCTAAATCGTGCGACTACTGCCGGTTTATCGACATGTGCCGCCGCGCCCCCTCCAAGTCCTGGTCTTGATTTACTACTTTTCAACTATCTTTTGCTTCCTGGTTGCGACGGGCGATGTCCTCGTTGAGACGCGCTTCGTCCTCGGCGGTCCACAGGGGGTTGTCCTCCTCGTCCCAGTCGAATGCGTCGTCCAGCGGTGACGGGTCGTCAAACCCGAAGTATGCGCTGTCGGTGAAATCCTGCAGCTCGCGGCCCTCCTTCTTGGTGGGGCGTCCCATGCCTCGCTGGCGGTTGACAAAACCGTCAATCTTCACCATCTCGAGCAGGCGCAACTGGTCGGGATGGGTCACGTTCTTGAGATAGAGCGGCACCAACTTGGCGCCCACGCGGTTATTGAGCAGGCCAATGACTTCAAAGGAATAGGTTACGGGAGGCTTGCGCACGTCGATGCGGTCACCCACCTTGATGCCGTGCGACGGCTTGACTGTCATGCCGCCGATGGTCACTCGTCCCAGTTTGCACGCGTTGGTGGCGATGGTGCGAGTCTTGAACACGCGCGTGGCCCACAGCCACTTGTCTATCCTCACTTCTTTCATATTTTTAGTCTTTAGTCGTTAGTCGTTAGCCATTAGCCATTAGCCATTAGCTGTTAGCCGTCAGCCTTTAACCTTTAACCTTTAACCTTTAACCTTTAACCTTTAACCTTTAACCTTTAACCTTCCTTTAACCTCTAAACTCTATCCTCTCTAAACCCTAAACTCTAAACTACTTATTATTGTAGTTGTTCATTGCGAACGTAACCCCTGACAGGCAGAAAGCCTTGATGGCGTCGATGGCGACCTTGGCGCGGGCCGGTAGGGCAGCGAGTTCCTCGGGGGTGGGGTAGCCCAGGACGTAGTCCACTTGGGCGCCCGGCGGGAAGTCGTTGCCGATGCCGAAGCGCAGCCGTGCCCACTGCTGGCTCTGCAGCATCTCGTTGATGCTTTTCAGACCGTTGTGACCACCGTCGGCACCCTTGGGACGGATGCGTATCTGCCCGAAGGGTAGCGCGATGTCGTCAACGATGACCAGCAGGTGATCCAGGTCGATGTGCTCCTTGATCATCCAGTAGCGCACGGCCTCACCGCTCAGGTTCATGTAGGTCGAGGGCTTGAGCAGCAGCAGTTGCTGGTTCTTGACACGCATCTCGGCCACGGCCCCGTAGCGCTGGGTCGTGAAAACAATATTGGATGCCTCGGCGAGTGCATCCAATATTGTGAATCCTATGTTGTGGCGGGTCCCCTGGTACTCTGCACCAATGTTCCCCAGGCCGACAATGAGATATTTCATAGGGGTGGGTTGTTATGCCGCGGCGATGAGCGTCGCGACAGTAGGGAACGTTACTCGGCAGCCTCGCCTTCGGCAGCCTCGCCTTCCTCGCTCTCGGCAGCAGCGTTGGCAGCAGCACGGGTGGTGCGTACACCAGCGATTACCAGGTCGGCAGCGCTTACGAGCTCGATGTTGTCGAACTTGCAGTCGCGAACCTTGATGGTCTTGCCGATCTCCAGACTGTCCACGTTGAGGATGATGGTCTCGGGAATGTCCTTGTACAGACCTTTCACCTTCACCTTCTTCATGCTCAGGTAGAGCTTACCACCGGCCTTAACACCGACAGCGTGACCCTCGAGGTGCACGGGAATCTCAACGACAACGGGCTTGTCCTCGGTAACCTCCAGGAGGTCGATGTGGAGAACAGCGTCGCTAACGGGGTGGAACTGGAGGTCCTTCAGGACAGCCTTGCGGGTCTGGCCGTCATAGGTCAAGTCGATAACGCACACGTCGGTGCTGTAGATGAGCTTGCGAACATCGGCGAAGTTCACTACCAGGTCGGTGGTGATGATGCCCTTGCCGTCACGGCCAATGGGGACAACCTTCTCACCAGCGAGCAGCTTGCCGTTGTACTTACCGTCCTTGTCAAGGTCTACGAGCTTGCCACCATTCAGGACTACGGGAATTTTGTTCTCCTTGCGGAGGGCCTTTGCGGCCTTCTTGCCGAGGTCAGTGCGAGCCTCTGCGTTCAATTGATAAGTCTTCATTTTTAATTGGTTGTGTTACTCAAAATTAAAGTAATTGGTTTATAAAAACGCTTCCTTTAATTTCCCATCACACTGGAAAGTTCAAAAAAGCGCGGCAAAGATACAACAATTTTCCCAATCAGCAATACAATTATCGCGAAAATTACTCCTTGCCAGATAAAATGAGTGCCAGCGGAACCCGCTGGCACTCAATCGGTGATATCTCGTTGATGAGATTAGTCAACGTTGAGGTTGACACGCTTCAGGTCGATGGCCTTGAGGTCCTTGTCGGCGGCAGCGAGGAACTGTGCAACAGTCTCCTTGTTCTCGCCGGCCTCGTAAACCTGCTCCATCAGGACGTTCTCCTGATAGAACTTGTTGAGGCGACCCTGAGCGATGTTCTGAATCATCTGCTCGGGCATGTTGGCCTCCTTCTGCTTGGCGGTCTCGTCCATAAGCTTCAATGCCTCGGCAACCTGTTCCTCGGTCATGTAACCCTTGCGGATGGCCTCGTCGCGGTGCTCCTCGGTAGCGCAGTAGTAGGGGTTGAAACCGGCCTTCTTCAGGGCGTTCTCAACAGCCTTGCTAACCTGCTCGGCCTTGGTCTTGTCGATAGCCATGCGCAGCTCCTCGTCGATAACCTCCTGAGAGATCTGGTCGCGAGTGGCCTTGATGGGGTTCATCGAGGCAACCTGCATAGCGATAGCCTTGGCAACATCCTCGGCAACGTTCTCCTGGTTGAAGGCAACAGCTGCCGACAGCATACCGTTGAAGTGGTTGTAAACCACGGTCGAGGGGGCGTTCAGGCACTCATAGACACCCAATTCCATCTTCTCGCCGGTGATACCGCTCAGGGCGGTGATCTGCTCGCTCACGGCCTTGCCGTCCATCTGGAGGGCGTTGAGCTCGTCGAGGTTAGCAGGCTTCTGAGCCATTGCGAGGTCCAGGATAGCCTTGGCGAGGTTGACAAACTTCTCGTTCTTGGCAACGAAGTCGGTCTCACACTTGAGGGCGATGATAGCAGCGAACTTGCCGTCGGTCTTGCCGATAGCGATACCCTGAGCTGCCTGACGGTCTTCACGCTTGGCGGCGATGGCCTGACCGCGCTTGCGGATCAGCTCCATGGCCTTGGTGATGTCGTTGTCGCTCTCGATGAGCGCCTTCTTGCAGTCGCTCAAGCCTGCGCCGGTCATGTCGCGCAGTTTCTTGATGTCATTGATGGTT
>CACYSG010000016.1 GCA_902776955.1 uncultured Bacteroidales bacterium
TACCCGTCCAACCTGCATTGTCGCAGTAGGTGTCGAGGTTGGAATCGATGCGGGTGGTGCCGTCGCTAGTTGCGGTCACGCCACCGAAGGCCTCGGTCAGCAACGAAGTCGTGCTACCGGGACCTGCCGCGTTGACATACAGGGTGTAGTCTACCACCATGCTAGCGGGCGTCTCATCGGTCCACTCGGCGATAAAGGCGGTGTTCTCAACCAACGATTCATCAGCAGGCAACATCACGGGAGCTGATTTGTCCGAGAGGGTCACTTCCTGGATATTGGAGGAAATAGACCTTAAGTTGCTGAAGTAGTGCTTGGCAACCACATAGTACTGATAGGTGCCGGGAGCCAGGTTCTCTACCAGATAGGTGCCACCAGCCACCTGAATGGGATTGCCAAATCCATCATCACCGTCGGTCAACGAGGGAATGTCGGCAATGACAATCTCGTTCTCGGGATTAGCCATGTCAATGATATGCAAGTCATATCCCACGAAGCCTGCCGGCTGGAAGGTACTAGGCGCGCTGGTCCAGTCGGCCAGGAACGACGAGCCGGTCACCTGGGATGCGGCATGCAGCTGCGGGAACACTTCCAAATAGACGATATCCGACGAATTGGTTACTCCGTCAACCGTATAGTTCGTCTGAATACCGATGCGCCACGTGAAGAAGCGATTTTCGGTAACATTTACGGCAGGACGGTCACTGAAATAGATCGTGAACATGTCAAAGCTCATGCCATTGAAGCCGGCAGGAATCCGTGTCGTCGGCTGGTCAAAATCGCTGAACTCTTCAGGGTTGAAGACAAACAGCACGTCATCGTCAAGATAGATGCTGTAGGTTACTTCGCCCACTTCGGTGTCAAGGATAGTAAAGGGCTCACCATTTATATCCTTCATTGGCGTGTAGTCATCGGCAACATAATTACCATTAGAATCTTGGATAAGCATGAACGACAACTGCTCCATAGCTGTACCCCACTCCTCCCAATTTTCAATCGTGGGATTCGCAGGTTTTGGGACTGTGCTCTGGGCCATCGCACTCAGCGAGAAGGCCAAAGTCATCAACACTAGTAAACTGATTTTCTTCATAAGCTCACATCGTTTTTTAATGATTAATAATTGGAGAGAAAGAAAAACACTCCTTAACTGATTCAACCCACAAAATTACAAGTTTTTCTTCCACAATACAAAATAATAACGAAATCTTTATCAACACTCCAAACGGACTACCGAAAACCCCAATAAGCCTGCAAAGGAAAGAAAAGGATGCTCTAGGAGCCGGCTCTCATCTTGATAGCCGTCGGTATTACTCATGATAATACCACAGGGGCGCAAAACATGGTTCCACCCATGATTTCGCGCCCCTGTGGTAAAAAGGATATCTGATGATGATTAGTTCAAGACTTTGGCAATAATCATCGTTACGTCGGTCACATTGATGTTTCCGTCACCGTTCATGTCGCCACAGATCTGGCAAGCCGAGCCGCCACTGTTCAAGACATAGCCGATCAACATCGTCACATCGGTGATGTTGACAATGCCGTCGTGGTTCACGTCACCAACCTCGTAGTCGTGAGAGGCATTCTCGAGCAGAGTCACCGTCTCGACGTTGCTGGCAACCTTGCTGCCATCGATGTAATTGGCCTCGACATAGTAAGTGTAAGTGGCACCGGCGGTCAAGCCCTCGACCACATAGTACTTGTCGGTGATACCGGTGATCACGCGGCTATTCTCGTCGCCAGCCTCGGTCACGGTCCTGGCCACGGTAGCGTCACCGCTGATAATGGTCACACTATTGAGGTAGATACGCTTGCGGGTGGTTGTGCAAGAGAAGGTAACGTTCTGAGCCTCGGCAGCGTTCACTCCGGTAAGCACGACGGTGTAGTCGGCGTTCTCGGCGGTCAACTCAAGCGTGTCGGCAACCTCGCCGCAGGAAACGATCACCGAGCTGGCGTCGCTACCATAGGAGCGGGCATTGAACTTCACGGTAATCGTGCCGCCACAGTTGGTCAAGTCAAGGGCGGGAGTGGTCAGGGTACCCACCTTGGAGCCGGCACCCAGTTTAAGGCCGCCGCCACCTGCCAGATAGACGCCATAGCCCGTCCAGCCAGCGTTATCGCAGTACTCGTCGAGTTCATTGTTCTCGCCGATGTCACGGCTGTTGTCCTCGCTGGGAACATCCTCGCTGTAGAAGGTCTCGGTCAGCAACGTAGCACCCACGGGAATCTCTTGCTTGATGTTGACATAGAGCGTGTAGTCGGTCACGTATTGTGCGGCCGTCTCGTCGGTCCAGTCGGCACGGAACGAACTGCTGGTTACAAATTCCTCGTCGGCAGGCAGCATCACGAGTGCTCCGGTAGGCATCGAGGCAGTGCCGGTGACAGTAACAGTCACATCCTCGGCGCCCTCACTGCTCAGGGTGATGGTGGCAGTGTGGGTACCAGCGGCGGCAGGTGCATAGGTCACGGTAACGGTAGCACCCTCCTCGGCCTCAGCGATGCTGATGGACGCAGGGGTAACGGTGTAAACGCCGTTCTCGTCAGCCAGGGTCACGGTCACGTTGCCGGTCAGGTTAGCGGCCAGCACGTCAAGGGTGGCAGTGGCTGTTTCGCCTACATTGGCGGCCATCGTCAACGTCTCGGGGTCAACGATATTCTCGGGAACGAGGGCGTTCTCAAGGGTTACCTGCTCGGTGTTGGACGTGGCACTGGTGCCGTCGGCATAGTTAGCGACAACATAGAAGTTGTAGGTCTCGCCGGGAGTCAAACCATTGACGGTATAGGTCTTGGCCGTGATGCCCGTGAAGACGAGGCTCTCGCCGCCAACGCCGCTCGTGATCGTCACAATGTAAAGGTACCAGCGCTGCTTGCTGCCGCTGCTGGTGATGGTCACCTGCTGATTGGCCGCTGCCGTCACACCATTGAGCGTGACGCTGTAGTCGGCAGCCGTTTCGGTGAGCGAGACGGTCTCGCTGACCTCGCCGCACGACACGGTGAGGCTAGTCTCGTCAGAACCGTAGTTCCTGGCATTGAAGGTCACGGTGATGGTGCCGCCGCTGTTGGTCAGGTCGAGTGCGGGAGTGGTCAGGCCACCGCCGTTGCTCGAGTTACCGAACTTGAGGCCACCGCCACCAGCCTGGTAGACGTAGGTACCGGTCCAGCCAGCATTGTCGCAGTAGGTGTCGAGGTCAGAGTCGATGCGGGCGGTGCCGTCGTTATTTGCGGTCACGCCACCGAAGGCCTCGGCCAGCAGTTCCTCACCAGCGCCACCCACCTTGTTAACGTGGAGGGTGTAATCGGTCACGTTCTGGGCAGGGGTCTCGTCGGTCCACACAGCGGTAAACGAGGTGGTGCCCACATTCGTCGCTGCAGCCAGCACGGGAGCGGTGGTCTGCATGGCGGCGGTGCCGTTGATGGTCACGGTGACATTCTCGGCGCCCTCGCTGCTCAGCGTGATGGTGGCAGCGTGGGTACCAGCGGTCGTGGGAGCGTAGGTCACGGTGATGGCAGTGCCTTCCTGAGCATCGGCCTTGCTGATGGTCGCGGGATTGACGGTGTAAACGCCGTTAGCGTCGCTCAGCGTCACGGTAACATTGCCCTTCAGGTCAGATGCCAGCACGTCGATGGTAGCCGTAGCGGTCTCGCCCACGTTGGCGGTCATCGTCAGCGTCTCGGGATCAACAATGATCTCGGGAGTAGGCTCGGCAGTGCCCTCGAGGGTGACGGTCTTGACATTGGATTGCTTCTTGGTGCCGTCAATGTAGTTGGCCTCGACATAGAACCTGTAGCTGCCGCCCTCGGTCAGACCCGTGACGGTGTAGTTCTTGGCGGTGATACCGGTGATGACGCGGCTGTTGGCGTCGCCCGTTTCGGTGGCCCTGAACATGTTGGCGGCATTGCCGGTAACAATCTCGATATTGTCGATATAGAAACGTTTTTTCTTGGCGGTGCCGGCAAAGGTCACTTTCTGTCCGGCAGCAGCGTTCACGCCAGTGAGCACGACGGCATAGTCGGCGGCGGTTGACGTCAGTTCAACCGTCTCGGTGACGTTACCGCAGGTGATAACGACCGAACTTGCGTCGCTACCGTAGTACTTGGCATTGAACTTCACGGTGATGGTGCCGCCGCAGGTGCTCATGTCAAGGGCAGGCGTGGTGAGCGATCCGGCATAGCTGCCCGAACCCACCTTCATCGTACCGCCGGCACCCTGATAAACGTAGGCGCCCGTCCAACCAGCATTGTCGCAGTAGTTGTCGAGTGAATTGCTGATGTTGGCGGTACCGTCATTGGAAACGGTCACACCTGCGAAGGTTTCGGTCAACAGGCTCTCGCTATTGGGGTCATAGGCTTGAACATAGAGTGTGTAATCCTGTACGTTCTCGCTCGGGGTGGCATCGGTCCACGAGGCCTTGAACGAAGTGTTGCCCACGTTGCCGGCATCGGCCATCACGGGCTCATAGGTCTCAAGGACTTCCATGTTCTCGGGATAGATCTGATAGAGCATATCCTGATTCTGACGGAAGTCATAATCGCTATCGATATAGAACGAGCTGATGGCGAAGTAGCCATCGTCCTCGCCGCTCCATCCCCAGTTCACATGGTACTTGCTGCCGTCATAGCCGTCAACGACAAACGCGTGGCCATAGTAACCGTCATCACCACCGTACAGCACGGGACGACCGGCCCTGAGGTCCTCGAGAATCATGGCGGTCCACTGGGAGTCGGAGTAGTTGGCGCGTTGAACGTAGGTTGCGCCCGAGTTGTAGCCGAACAGTTTCATGCCCGCAAGTTGGTCGGGGGTGTAAGCACCGCTGCCGTCGGGGGTGTAATCCATACTACACGACTGCCCGCAATAGCGCATCAGCGTGGCGACGGCAGTACCCTGGGCTGAGGTATAGTTGCCCGTGTAGTCGTCAATCATGTTGTCCCAATCTACTGTCGTTCCGGGCAAAGCAGATACCGAGATATTGTAACTGCTGGTCCTGTAGGACGCGATGGCAGGCAGCTGAGCGGGATATTTCCAGTAATACATCACCTGAGCCATAGCCGTGGCGACGCAACCGGTATAGCAACGGGAGCCACCGTAGCTGGGGCATTGGTTCCAGAAGGGAGCGTTCTGATCCCAGGTACAGGTCAGCAACGGCGACACGGTCGATGCCCTGAGCACAGTTGAAGCCTCGCTCGACTTCTCGACACGCAATTTGGGATTCTTGATGAGGAACTCCATCTGTTCCTTGTACTGTCCCAACCACCAGCGCAGGTTGTCGGGGATGTTGTTCACGTCGAGGGTGCCCTCGCCGTAGCCCAGGATTTCCTCGGCCCGGTCGTCACCCGAGACGATGACAAAGCCACCGCCATCGTAGTTGAACACATAGAAGTCGGCAGCGGTTTTGTCAACCGACGACATCTCGGCATGGGTCAGCTTCATCGACGCCGGCGACGCCATGAACCTGGTCCCTGCCAGAGAATTCATGAATTGCACAGCCCTAGCCTGCGCAGCCACAGCATCCACATTGGCCGCCGTCATATTGGCCGCAGCAAGGGCCAACACCACGAGGGTCAATGATCTCAAGAGGTTCAAGATTTTCATTTGACTGGAGTAGTTAAAGTGTTGAAATATAAAAAATTGACTATCAGTTACAATAGTTAAGCCACAACAATAGCGGCACCCTTAACCACAAGAGTGCCGCACAAAATTATCATATTTCACTGAAACTCACAACAATTCAATCGAAAAAATGGGGACATATTCAATAAACGAGGGTGCACCATCATTCAATCGCTTGATAACCCCTATCACATTGATGGTGCACCCCTATCTTAGCGCCTTAACGGCTCATAATAAGATCAATGATGGCATTCACGTCGGCAATGTTGATTTCGCCGTCACCGTTGATGTCGAACAGCGGTTCGCAGTCATTGCCGCTATACATGGCTTGGATTTCAGCGTTCACGTCGCTGATGGTAATCTCGCCGTCGAGGTTCACGTCACCGAGGAGCACATTGGACACAATCGCCTCACAATTGGCGAAATTGCTCCAATACTGGGTCGAGCGATAGTCATCGAGAGCCTCCTGCGGCACCTTGAGGGTCGCTTTCTTGTAAACCGAGCTGGCGAAGGCGTCCTTGGAGGTCATCTTTGGCGGCAGCACGGCTTTGACGGTAATCGAGGAAATCTGCATGCTTGACGAGAAGACGCGGGAGCCGAGAAGTTCCAGACCGGTGCCCAGCGATACCGTGCCCAGCGAGGTACAAGTCGAGAAAGCCCGGTCTCCGATAGTCTTCACGCCATCGCCCACGGTCACCGCGGCCAGGTTCCCGCAGCAGTAGAATGCGTTGTTGCCGATTGAGGTCACCTCGTCGGGGACAGTCAATGCGGTCACACTCTCGCAGTTGACCATCGCATAGTCGCTGATGCGGGTCACACCGCTGGGGACGGTCACGTTGTTGACCTCCTCGCCACCGACATACAGGTGACGGGCAAAGTTCAACGGGTTGGACAACTCATTGGTAAAGGAAATCGTGAACCAGGACTTCACGTCGGCAGCATTGACGCGCTGCAGGCCCGTACATCCCTTGAAAGCCGACTCGCCAAGGGACTTGACGCTCGAGGGGAACGTTACACAGGTGAGACTCGACCCACCGCTAAAGGCGCACTTGCCGATGGCCTCAACACCTGCGGGAATCACCAGTTCGGTCACTTCCTCACCGCCGACATACAAGTGGTGGGCAATGGTCAACGGATTGGCATCGCCATCCAAGAAACTGATGCCCAGCCAGGACTTGAGGTCGGCAATGTCGACACGCTGCAGGCTTCCACAGCCCGCAAAAGCCGCCGGGCCGACCTTCTTCATGGCAGAGGGAATGGTCACAGCGCTCAGGCTGCGGCAGCCGCAGAAGGTGGCCTCGCCGATGGCCGTCAGTGAGCGCGGCAATTCCAGGTGCTCCATGGCCATATTGTCATAGAACACAAAATCGTCCAACTCGAGGTTATCGCCGTTAAATATGACCTGCTTGTTGTTGGAGCAGTAGGCAAACGCGGCATATCCGATGAACTGTACCGATGAAGGAACGGTCAGTGCCGACAAGGCTTCACAATAGTAGAATGCGGCCTCGTCAATGACCTCCAGGCCTTCGGCCAGGGTCAGGTCGCGCAACTGCAGGCAGTATAAGAACGCAGCCATACCGATGCGCTTGACACTGCCAGGGATGGAAATCTGCTCGAGCGATTCGCAATCATAGAATGCGTAGTCGCCGATTGAGCCGACACCCTCGGCCAGATTTACAGTCGTCAAGTCATAGCAATACATGAACGCCATATCACCAACTTTGGTGACACTGCCGGGAATCGTCACACGCTTCAAGTTTTCACAAAAGGCAAATGCGCTCTCACCAATCTCGGTTACGCCATCCTCGATGGTAATACTGTCAAAGCACATGGCATACATGAAGGTATTGTCGCCCACCTTGCCCGCCTCGCGGGGAATAACCAAGTCGCGCACTTCCCTGCCGCCCAAGATAAAATGCTTGGCATAAGTCAACGGGCTGCTGGCGTAATCCTCGAAATCAATCGAGCACCAGCCGATCAGGTCGTCTACCTCAACCGTCTCAAGAACCCTGCATCCCAAGAACGCGCTTTTTCCCACCGACTTAATTTTTGAGCCGAAATGGATGTAACTCAACGAAATACAGTTCCTGAAAGCGGTATTCTCGATGCGCGTAACACTAGAGGGGATTGTCACGCTCGTCACCTTATCACAGTCCCTGAAGGCATCGTGTCCAATCGTGGTCACACGGTAGGTCTCGCCATCGTGAGTCACTGTGGCGGGGATGTTCACAGCACCGCTATAGCAATTATAATTATGGTCACGCTGGGTGACGGTGACCTCGTTACCCTGCTTGAGATAATAAATACCGTCCTGCTCGAAGTCATATCGCGCAATCGAGGCACCACCCTCGACAGGATAAACACCATAGAGCATACGCTGGTTATAGTTGAATTCAAACGACCCATAAACATTGCTCGTACCCAAGGCATCCAACGCGAAGTAGCCGTCATGGGAACCGCCCCAACCCCAATTCACATGGTACTTGCCGTCGGCATAACCGTCGAGCACAAAGGCGTGACCCGATTCCATACTGTTGCCTGTGTACAGCACGGGATGACCCTCACTCAGGTCCTTCTGCAACAGTTCCTCCCACTTGTCATCGTCCATGTCGTCACGGTATATGCACACGCCATCGGGGTTATAGCCGAATCGCTTCAACGCGCCCAGCTGATCTTCCTCCCAAGCAGCACTGGCTTCGGGCGTGTAGTCCATGTAACACGCCTGGCCGCAATAGCGCATCAGCGTCGCCACGGCTTCGCCCTGCTCATAGGTATAACGACCCCGAGAATAGCTGTCCAGCATGTTATCCCAGTCAAGTTGAGTGCCGGGCAATGCGGGAACGTTGATGGCTTTGCTAATTGTCACATAAGCCGGCAATGCGGGCAACTCGGCGGGGTATTTCCAGTAATACATCACCTGGGCCAATGCCGTCGCGATACATCCCGTAGCACTCAGTTGTCCTTGATATTCAGGACATTGGTTGCAATAGGGCTCATCCTGGCTCCAAGTGCTCGTCAGCAGGGGTGCCACAGGAGCGATGCGCGACGGGGCACGCACCTGACGCGGTGCGGGCCTGGCGTCGGCCTGCTCAACCGTGCGCAGGTACTCGATCTGGCGCTTGTACTCGCCCAGCCACCAGCGCACGTTAGCGGGAATCGTCGCCATGTCAAAGGTGCCGTCACCGTAGCCCAGCACCTGCTCGGCACGGTCATCGCCGGCGATGATGACAAACGAACCGCCGTTGCTAGAGTTAAACACATAGTAATCGGCCACGGCGGCGTCGCTCGACGATTTCTCGACATGCGACAGACGCAACGTTGCGTTACTTGACAAGAACTTGCCGCGGACCCTGGATTTCATGAACTTGGATGCCAACGACTCGGCAGTTGCGACATCCACATCGGCTGCACTCACATTCATGGCCGTCAGGGCCAGCGCAACCATAATGATCAATCTGTAATAATACTTTTCCATTGTTTATAGATTTTAAATAATTAGGTATCCTTGTAGCGTTCCACATTCATTGGAACACTGCAAAAATAAAAAAACACAAACGTACAAACAAGAATTTGCAACAAAAATATGAATTCTTATTGCAAATTTCTTGAATTCTGTCCAATTATTAGACAGTTTGGCTATTTGAACCTATCGTCAAGATGTCAGGATGATGTTGATAAGGGCGTTCACGTCGCTGATGTTCACCTCGCCGTCGCCGTTGATGTCAAACTTCATGTCGCCGATAGCCTCCTGGGCCTTGATGATAGCGTCTATCAAGACGTTTACGTCGCTGATGTTCACCTCGCCGTCACCGTTCACGTCACCCGGCAGGGATGTGGATTTTTTCATCACCCAGAAGCCCGCCTTGAGTGCCACGGGGTCAACGGTCATCTCGGTGATGGGCTTGTTCATGTAGTCACCGGTATAGACCGTCGCAGCAGGGGTGGAATTGTTGGTCAGCGAGTCCAGGTCAAAGAGAGGCCAGGTGTCGTACTTGTTGCTATAGCTCGTCAACTGGTTGTCGGCAGGAATAATCGTCATGCGCTGGTGGTAGGACTGGTTGTTAGGCGTGTTGTTAGCCCAGGCGTCACGGTCGTAGTCCACATGCAGGATGAGGATACCCTCGGCGGGAAGATAAGCGTCCCATTCGTTCTTGACTCTGTACTCGAGCAGGTAATACTCATTGGGGTTGGCATCGTTGGTCACCTTGACGGCATTGCCGCTGTCGCTATTGAGCGGCGACAAGTCGTAGTGGGTATTCGCCTCGGCCTCGGTCAGGTCCATCCAGCCCATGAAATGGCGCTCATAGGAAGTGTATCCTGCCGGACGATGCGCGTTGTTCAGGTAGCAGCCGTTGTCCATGATGTCCCATGAACTCATGCCATAGGCGCTGCTATTGTTGGTCGGATAGAAGTCCGGCAGTCCCAGGCAATGACCGAACTCGTGGCAGAAGGTGCCTATGCCGTCGATGCTTGTGCTGCTGTTGTTGCTGCCCTCCAGCTCATTGAACACGGCAAATCGGTCGATAATCACGCCGTCCATCTCAAAGGGGCCTGTGACACTGCAATTCCAACTGAAGGCTTCCCCCATGTCCCACTGACAGGGCCACACGCTCTCGGGCACGTTGCGCCAGGCCTGGGCCTCGCCCACACCGGCATACAGCACGACAACCACATCGACGACGCCGTCATTATCGTTGTCATAGTCCGAGAAATCCACGTCGGGCAGCAGCGTACACGCCTCGTAGATCATCGTACCCAACTGGGCGTCAACTTCGGTGCCGTAAACACGCACGTTGGCGCCATAGTAGCCGCGCTCACGCGACAGGTCAACGGGACCCAGAATGTCGAACTTAGGCGAGAACTGGCCACGTGACTGCGACTCAAAGTAGTGCAGACTGCTGTATTCCTTCTCGTTGAACTGGTTCTCGAACGTCGCCACCGGGTCTTCATCGATCAGGCGCACGTCGCTGTAGTTGGCCAGGATGACGGGGATGCGGGGTGAACCCATGGTGGGCACCTGCGGCGAACTATTCTCGTCTTCACGACGCGGGGCGTTACGCCTGATGGAAGCGAGGGTCATTTGGTCACGATAGGCAACGATAAACGCCTGTTCCTCGATGCCGCGGCTTCCCGCGTCATGGGCGCGCACGTCGCTCAATGCGCCGTTTGCCATGTAGCAGTAGTCGCCATTGGCGGCGCGTGCCACCGTCAGGCCATCCATCGTCGTCAGCGAGTGGACGAATTCACCGCCGCGCATCATCAGCGTCACCGTCGTGCCGTCGCTCTGCACGTGAGCGAACGGCTCGGGTTTGGCCGGTGCTGCCATGACCGCCGCACAACATGCGGCCACAGTCACTAATGCCAAGATAAATCTCTTCATATCTCGATTATCCTATTTGTTGGCTGTTTCGCCAGACAGATATTCCTTCATATTTGCTTTCCAGTCCATGTCGTTCTTGACATCAACGAAGTTGTCGATTTTCCATGAACCGTCCTCAAGACGCATTTCCAGGCGCACGGCAGTCGGGTTGCCCAAATTGTGCAGGTTAAGGTTTACTGTGGCCGTCGAGTCGGTCATCGATGCGACTTGCACATCACTCACCGAGAGGTCGCCCCAATCCTGACCCATAACCCAGTAGTCTGCCTCAAAGAAGCCCATCATGCCGTCTTGGCTTTCGGCATCAAAGGTGTTCACCTTTGTCACCCAATCGTTCCAATCGCGGGTACAGTGCTTAATAGCAGGCGGCTTGATGCCGGTGAGACGTCCCTTAAGGCTGTCGTTGGCCATCATCTCATAGTAATGGAACACGTCGGTATAAATCTCGTTCACCTGCTCTACCACCTTTGCAGTGTCAAGCGTCTTTTCCTCAACTTTCTCGGCGCGGTTGCCCGTCGTGCAGGCCACTAGCCCCAGGAAAGCGACCAATACCACAAATGTCAATTTCTTCATATTCTCAATTGTCTAATGTTTTACAAGCCACAAAAGTACTACTTTTTCTCAAACTCCACAACTCCCCGATTTATCTCTCGATGATAACAATGCCCCCGTTTCCCCGTCTCGGATGAATTGGGCATCAGCACTTTGTTTTCGTCCAATTCACGTTATTTGTTGAATTGTATTATCTTTGCCGCTGAGTTATGTTGAAAGTCGTTGCCATCATGCTGAGCGGTATGGCCGTCGGGTTCCTGCTGAGGAAACGGCGGCTGCGCGTCGTGCCCCATGCCGTGACGGTGCTCATCTGGGCGCTGCTGTTCTTCCTGGGCGTCGAGGTCGGACAGAATCCGCAGGTCATCGGCGGCATCCGCGACCTGGGCCTCGAAGCGCTGTGGCTCTCGCTGACGGGTATCGCCGGCACCGTCTTGTTCTCGTGGGCGCTATGGCGATGGGTATCGCGCAGGAAAGGAGGTGGCGCCCCATGAAAGGCAGCTTGATCATTATCGCCTTCTTCGTGCTGGGTATTGTCTGCGGCCTGATGCACTGGTTGCCCGACTTGAGTACGCTGGGCAACGTCAGTTTTTTGACCCTGTGCGGATTACTCTTCTGCGTCGGCGTCACCGTGGGCAACAACACCGAACTGCTCAAATCTTTCCGTCAACTGGATCCCCGCCTGATGCTCTTGCCGCTGATGACCATCATCGGCACCCTCGCCGCCACCGCCATCGCCTCGTTGGGACTGCCCGGCCGCAGCCTGACTGATTGTCTGGCCGTGGGCTCCGGCTTCGGTTACTATTCCCTGTCGAGCATCCTCATCACCGAGTACCGCGGTCCCGAACTCGGCACCGTCGCTCTGCTGGCCAACATCATCCGCGAGGTCTTCACCCTGCTCGGCGCCCCGCTGCTGGTAAAATACTTCGGACCCTTAGCCCCCATCTCCTCCGGCGGCGCCACGACGATGGACACCACCCTACCTATCATCACCCGCACCAGCGGCCAGGACTTCGTCATCCTCTCCCTCTTCCACGGCTTCCTCGTCGACTTCTCCGTCCCCTTCCTCGTCACCCTCTTCTCCGAACTCTAACCCCCTGAGGTTGTTAATGCTATGCCCTGTACGGTTACTGGGCGCAGGCGTCTTTGGGGAATTGGTCGATTTGTTTCATGCGCTTGAGGATGGTGTTGTGCATCTTGCGCATTTTGGAGGTGGGATGGGCGCTGTCGCGATGCAGAGGGGCGGGCAGCGAGACGGCGATATAGGCGCACTGGTCCTTGGTGAGGTGGGCCGGCGTGGTGCCGAAGTTGATGTGGGCCACGGCGTCGGCGCCGTAGATGCCATTACCCATCTCGATGGAGTTGAGATAGACTTCCATGATACGTTCTTTGCCCCAAATGCCCTCGATGAGGAAGGTGAAATAGGCCTCCAAGCCCTTGCGCAGCCATGAACGGTTTTGCCACAAGAAGACGTTGCGGGCGGTCTGCTGGCTGATGGTGCTCGCGCCGCGCTGACGCTTGCCCTCCTGTGCCTCGATCTGTGCCTTCTGAATCTGCTCGAGGTCAAAGCCTTTGTGCTTGAGGAACAGGTTATCCTCGCTGGCCATCACCGCCTGGGGCAGGTTGTGATTGATTTTCTCGAGGGGCACCCAGCGGTGGTGGATGGTGGGCTCCTCGCCGCGCGCCATCTGCTCAACAGCGCGTATGAGCATCAGGGGAGTGATATAGACGGGGATATACTTCAATATCACTACGGCCAGGATGGTCGAAGCGAAAAAGAAAATCAGTATGTTGCGCGCCCAGCGTCCTATCTTCTTCATTATTTATATATTTTATTGTCTTCTTTTCTTGTTTGTCGTGACAATGCCACGGCACAGGTGACCGCTTTTCCGATTGACAAGTCCTTGGTCTTACAGGTGCTTGGTCAAGGGCTTGTTGTCCCACGAATTGACGAGGGTCGTGAGCCATTGGCGGGTGGAAGCATCCTCGAGACGGGCAATTTCCTTAAGCAGGGCCGGACGGTCGCTGGGCGGCAGCTTGAACTGGGGCAACAGACGGTTGCCCTGGTCACGCTTAGCACCCATCCACCGCAGGAACCGCTGCGGATTCATCTTGTAGAGTTGGGCGACATCCCAGGGGAATGGATTGTACTGGTAGTCAGGGTCGTAGGTCGAGTTGACGAGCTCGGAATACTCGTTCCAGGTATCCATGATGGAGGTGTCATACAGCGAGCACACGAGCATATCCCATGACTTGAAGTCAAGGGCCGCATAGTAGTCAACCGGACCGTTCTCCTTGACCACCCGCTGTCCTTGCAGGACGAAGTGGCCCTTGGCATCGATGACATACCGCTGTTCCCACTCCTGCTGCCACTGGGGCTCTCCCTTGACATCGTCGGCAAAGTTCATCACGCAGCGCCCCATAGTGCGGTGCAGGGTCACGCTGCTGCCGTCGAAGGTGAAATTGCCGTCAAGAGTAAAGACGGTGTCGTTCTTGATGTCGTTAAGGTGGATGCGCCACAACAGGTGCATTTCACGCGCATTCATGGCGTCGAGCAGGTCCCCTTTCCTGTCATAGGTGATGAGGTCCACGGTGTATCCCGCGCCGCTGCAGGCATAGTAGGCAGCAAGGGTGATGCCGCTGCCCACGTCGCGCACGCCCAGCAGCAGCCAGTTGGCCATTTCCTCGGCAAAGCCCTTGCCCGCAGGCACGATGAGCGCCTCATACTGGTCGTGGTCAAGCCGTTTCCCCTTGAGGTCATCGGACGACTGGGAGGGGTCGCCGCAATAGATGTCGGGGAGGGCCAGCGTGTCGGCCAGCATCAGCTTGTCGTCCACCTTGATGCCCAAGTCGTCGAGGAAGTTGAACTGTTCATTGTTGCCATTGCCGCCACCCGAGCATGCTGCCGTCAAGAGGGCCGTCAGCACTGCAAGGATTAAGAGGACTCTGTTGGTTGTCATATTCTGCCGCATTAGACTTGATTACAAGATTAATCACATCATTTCTTCACGGCAAAGGTAGTGGATTTGGCGCTCCAGTGCAAGAGATGCAGGAAAATTTTGGGATGATTAAGGATAATTTTGTAATTTTGCAAAATGATGGAAGGAAAAGACAAGACCAACCCGCAACAACCCGAGGCGTGGGAACTGCTGCTGTCGATTGGGGACAAGGAGATGAAATACATCAAATTCGTCCCGTCGGTCGCCGGTTCTCTCGTCATGGGCGAGTTCCCCCTGGGTGACGACACGTTGCGGTCGCTCGAGGATGCGGTCTATGACAAGCCGGAGTTGCTCGAGGAGCACCGGCGTGTCAGAGTCATTGTTCATTCCCGCCACTTTGTGCTGCTGCCACAGGAGACCGCCGACGACGACTGCCGCATGCTGGCCCAACAAGCGTTTCCGGGAGACGGCGGTGACGCAGCCGTGTGCACCCTGCCCCTGAACGGCGTGAAAATCGCTTGGCTGATGCCACGCGGCCTGCAAGCCTTCCTGGGCCGCACGTTCAACTATCCCGAGGTGTACCACCGTCTGACTCCCCTGTGTGAATACTTCAAGGGACTCAATGGCGGCGACTCCCTGTCGCGGATGTTCCTTCACCTGCAGGAGGGGGAGATGGATTTGGTCATCTATCGTGACGGGAAATTACAGTGTGCCAACAGTTACCCGTTTGACGACGGGCAGGACGCGGCCTACTACGTCCTCAACGCTTGGCGCACCCATGGCCTGGACCAGTTGACCGACGAGTTGCAGCTCATCGGCGACGCCTCAATGCTAGGCGCGATGACGCCCGTGCTGCGTGAATATGTGAAATATGTGATGCCTGCCGTCTATCCCGCGGCTGCCATGCGGCTGGGGCGCGACGCGATGCAGGCACCGCTCGAACTGATACTGCAAGCCCTATGCGAATAATCAGCGGAAAATACGGCCGTCGCCGCTTTGACGTGCCCACCAACATCACCGCCCGCCCCACGACCGACATGGCGCGCGAGAACCTTTTCAACGTCTTGGGCAACCTCATCGACTTTGAGGACAAGACCGTGCTCGACCTGTTCGCCGGAACCGGAGCGATGAGCTTTGAGTTCCTCTCACGAGGCTGTGCAAGCGTCACCGCCGTCGAGAAGGCCCGCACCCAGGCAGAATTTATCAAGCGCGTTCAGCAACAGCTTGGCGACCCTAACCTGACGCTCGTCCGCGGCGACGTGTTCAAGTTTGTGGCGACATGCCGCCAGTCGTTTGACGTGATTTTCGCCGACCCGCCCTACGACCTGCCGCGATTCGGCGAGATTCCCGGGTTGGTGCTTGACTCGCCGCTGGTGCACGACGGCACATTGTTCATCATGGAGCATCCGCGGGAGTACGACTTCAGCGGTTTGCCCCATTTCTCGCAACAGCGGGTCTACGGCAAGGTGAATTTCTCATTGTTTGAAATTGTCGATCCCAATCCTGAATCATGAGAATTTGTTTATACTTGAGATTGTTGGCTCTTGCGGTATTGATGGTTGCTGGAGAACCCATGGTGTCCCAGACATTCATGCCCGCAGATAGCGCTACCCGTGTGATGTCACCCACTGTGGTCACCGCCGAGCAAGTGAGTCAGCAGCAGGTGACAAATCCTCTGGAGGCCATCAACGGACGTGTCGCTGGCGTGACCATCCAGAAAAGCAACAACGGCGCTGCTGCGATGAATGCAGTGCGCGTGCGTGGCACCACATCGGTCACGGGAGGCAACGACCCGTTGATTATCGTTGACGGCGTGTTCGGTGACCTGAGCACACTATCATCGATTTATCCGTCGGATATCGAGAGTTTCACTATTCTCAAGGATGCCAGTGAAATTGCCCAGTATGGCTCTCGTGGCGCATCGGGTGTCATCGAGGTCGTTACCAAGAAGGGCGACGCCCATCGAACCACCGTCACCTATAACGGCAAGGTGGGCCTCTCCCACGTTAGCAAAAACCTCAAGATGCTTAACGCCGACGGTTACCGCGATGCCGTCAGAGCCCATGGCGACATGCTCATTGACAAGGGTTTTAACACCGATTGGCAGAAGGCTATCCAACAAACTGCCTTTATTCAAGATCATCATGTCGCTTTCATGGGCGGTGGCAATCATTCGGGCTACCGCGTGTCACTCGGATATATGGATCATGATGGGGTCATCCTGCATGACAAGTTGCGCAACCTGACGAGCAACATGAACATGTACCAACGCATGTTCAGTGACCTGCTGACCATCGAGGTGGGCATGTTCGGCAACGTGCAGAGAGAGGTCACGGCTGTTTACGATGTGCAGAAGACCTTCTACTCGGCACAAGCGTGGAATCCCACCTTCGGGACCGAGCGAAACAGTGCCGGAGGTTGGGACGGCTTCACCTACGCCAACCAGATCAACCATCCGCTGGCACTGATGGACAGCCACACCCAGGACAAGACAACCCACTTGAGTACCCATGCCAAACTCACGTTCAACCTGACACCCAACTGGACAATTTCGTTCTTCGGCGCTTACAGCCACAACGAGGTCGAAACAGCACAATTCCTGCCCACAAGCATCTGGAGCGGTGGCAAAGGCTACCGCAGTACCGCCAAAACCGAGTCTTGGCTCGGCAATGCCATAGTGACATGGGACAAGGCGCTGGGGCGCAACCATTTCAACGTGATGGGACTTGCCGAGGTTGAACGCAACATCCACACGGGATTCTTCACCACCACAACAGGTTTCTCTAGCAACGATATCGGTATCGACGCTATCCAAGGAGGTGCCGTGACACTATGGGAAGGCACGGGCAGTTACCGCAAAGCTCCGTCGCTGGTTTCATTCATGGCACGAGTCAACTATGACTACGATAACCGTTACTCATTGACCATCGCGGCCCGTACCGACGGCTCGTCAAAGTTTGCCCGTGGCAACCAATGGGGTTTCTTCCCTTCGGTTTCGGCTTCATGGAATATCGGCAATGAGTCGTTTTTGAGCGATGTGGGCTGGCTCGATGACCTGAAGTGGAGCATCGGCTACGGTCTGGCGGGTAACCAGGGCGCCGTAGACAGTTACATGGCGCAAAACGTGCTCACGCCTGCGGGCATCGCTCCAGTGGGCCAGAACATGGCTGTAACGCTCGATGTCCTGCTCAATGCCAACCCTGACCTCAAATGGGAAGTGAAGCACAGTTTCAACACCGGCTTGAGTGCTGCTTTTTTGGGCAACCGCATCATTACCTCGCTTGACTTCTATGTTTCCAAGACGACCGACATGCTCTACCTCTATAATGTGGGCGTGCCGCCTTTCAGTTACAACAAGTTGCTCGACAATCTGGGTTCGATGCGCAACAGCGGTGTCGAGTTGGCGCTGGGCTTCTCGCCGCTCACCTCGCGCGATATGGAATTGAACATCAACGCCAATATCGCCTATCAGTACAACAAATTGCTCTCGTTGAGCGGCTATTATATGGATTACTGGTTGGAGGCTCCCGGCGAGGTGGATCTGGTCAACCTGAACGGAGCAGGTTTCCACGGCGGCAACAATCACATTGTCTATCAGATGGTGGGACAACCCCTGGGCGTGTTCTACCTGCCGCATTGCACTGGCCTGAAGAGTGACGGACATGGTGGCTATGTTTATGAAATCGCCGACCTCGACAATTCGGGCGATATCGACATCGCCAATGGCAAGGACCGTCGCGTGTGCGGCCAGGCGATGCCTAAAGTGCTGCTGGGCAGTAACATCAATTACCGTTTCAAGCAGTGGGATGTGACCTTGCAGATCAATGGCGCCTTTGGACACAAGATTTACAACGGCACAGCCTTGACCTACATGAATATGACCAGTTTGCCGAGTTATAATGTTCTGGCCGACGCCCCCGCTCGCGCAATCAATGACCAGACCGCAACCGACTTCTGGCTGGAACGCGGCGACTATATAGACTTTGACTACCTCACCCTGGGCTGGAACGTGCCCTTGGGCGAGAGGCTGATGCGCACCATCAGCCGCCTGCGTCTGGCACTCACGATAAACAACTTGGGCACCATCACGGGTTACTCGGGTCTGACACCCATCATCAACAGTTCATCGGTCAACGGCACCTTGGGTGTCGATGACAAAAACATCTATCCCGTTTCCCGTTCCTATCATCTGGGAGTTACCTTAACCTTTTAATTGAGAACATCATGAAACGATATATCACATATTGCCTGTTGATAGTCGCAGCCACATTGACGTTGGCTTCATGTGACAAGTTCCTCGAGGATAACCCCACCGACCGTCTGCTTGAGGACGAGGCCTATAACACGGTTACCGACCTGTGGAATAATGCATTAGGCAGCATCTATCTCAACATTGGCGGTAGAGCCCCATCCCAGGGATTGCAGGGCACCGCACGCGGCGTGTGGGACCTGAACACCTTCTCGACCGACGAGGCGATGATTCCCACAAGAGGTACCGACTGGTATGACGGCGGTATCTGGCAGAATCTGTTCCTGCATCGTTTCGGCAATGTCGATTTCACAGGCGACACATGGAATTACCTCTTCAAGGAGGTGCTCGCCTGTAACCGGGCGATTGAGCGCATCGATGCGTTCGCGAAGGCGCATCCTGGCCAGGACGTCAAGGAGATGCGCGCCGAGGCTCGTGCCCTGAGGGCGATGTTCTTGTTCTATGCCATGGACCTTTATGGCCGCGTGCCTGTCTTCATGAGTTCCAGCCCCACTGTGCAGGAAATGAAACTGCAGGACCGTTCGGTAGCGTTCAAGCACATTGTAAGCGAGTTGCAAGCTGTCGAGGGTGACCTTCCCAGCGTGCCGAGTCGCAGGTTTGGAGAGTACTATGGTCGCATGACGTCCTCGGTGGTGGATTTCCTCTTGGCGAAGGTGCTGTTGAATGCCGAAGTCTATGCCGATGATGATTGGACCGATGACCGGCACCCCGATGCATCGACAATGTTGTGGGACGTCTATGGCGAAACATTGAACACTTGGCAAGCGGTGGAGCGATACTGTATTATTATCTCAAGCAAAGGTTTCGAGCTGGCAGCTGATTTTAGGGACAACTTCGACATCAGCAACGAGGAGTCCCCCGAGTTGATATTCACCATACCGATGGACATCTACAACTATTCTAACCGATTCAGCCAGCAGTTCCGTTCGTTGCATTACAACCATGCGTCGGCACTGGGACTGAATGGAGAGAACGGCCCGTGTGCCACGATCGAGGCAATGAAGACTTTCGGCTATGGCAAGGGGGTTGAAGCGGATATGCGCCTGTACTGGACGTACTATTATGACCGGGTCTATCATGACCAGACTGGTGAGCCTGTCACGCTCGATGACGGGTCGCAGTTGGTTTACTACCCGATGGCGGTGAAACTCGACCTGTCAAATGACCCGTATGAGAAGACGGCTGGCGCTAGAATGAAAAAATATGAAATTGACCTGGCAGCGATGAGCGATGGACAGTTGCGCCGCAACGACATTGTGCTGTTCCGTTATGCCGACGTGCTGTTGATGCAGTGCGAGGCCATGCTGCGCGACGGCAGAGCAGGTGCTCAAGCCGATGCCTTGCTCAATTGGGTGCGTCAACGTGTCGGCATGGCATCGCGAACTGCCACGCTTGACAATATACTCGAGGAACGCATGCTGGAACTGGCTTGGGAGGGATGGCGCCGCAACGACCTCATCCGCTTCGGCATGTTTACGCGACCATACACCGACCGTCCGCAGACCGATGGTGACCGCAATGGCTACACCCTCGTGTTCCCAATTCCCGGCGAGACACTCAGCGCCTGCGGCTGTGCACAGAATCCGGGATATTGAAGAATGAATGTGAAATGAAGGACGAGAGTATATATATCACCCGGCTGGAAGCGCATGACGTGAAACCCACGGCGTTGCGCATCCTGTTGTTGCGCACGATGATGGCCCACGTGGACGCCTTCTCGCTACAAAGCCTGGAGGACGAGTTGGACACGGTCGACAAATCGACCATCTACCGCACCATCACCCTGTTCCTCACCCATCACCTCATCCATGCCATCGACGACGGCACCGGCATGTTCAAGTATGCCGTGTGCAGCCCCGACTGCCACTGCGGCGAGGACGACGGCCACATCGACCACATGCACGCCCACTTCAACTGCGAGAAGTGCGGACGCACCTTCTGCCTGCAGACGACCCAAGTACCGCTGGTCTCGCTGCCGGGCGACTTCAGGATCCACAGCATCAACTATGTACTCAAGGGCCTGTGCCCCGAATGCGTGAATCATCAGGGATAAAACACTGAGCATTAAACAGACAAAACATTAAAAACAGACAAAACAATATAATCGGACTATTATGGCAACAGTTGACGACAAAAAAATCATCTTTTCGATGGTGGGCGTGAGCAAAACCATCCAGCAGAACCAGAAGCAAATTCTCAAGAACATCTACCTCTCGTTCTACTATGGCGCCAAAATCGGCATCATCGGTCTGAACGGTGCGGGTAAATCCACGCTGATGAAGATCATCGCGGGCCTGGAGACGCAGTACCAAGGCCAGGTGGTGTTCGCTCCGGGCTACTCGGTGGGCTATCTGCCCCAGGACCCGCAACTCGACCCGACCAAGACGGTCAAGGAGGTCGTGCAGGAAGGTGTGCAGCACGTGGTGGATGCGCTCAAGGAATTTGAGGACATCAACCTCAAGTTCGGTCTACCCGAGTACTATGAGGATCCCGAGAAGATGGACAAGCTGTTTGCCCGTCAAGCCGAGTTGCAGGACATCATCGACGCTACCGACGCCTGGAACCTGGACAACCGGCTGGAGCGCGCGATGGACGCCCTGCGCTGCCCCGAGGGCGACCAGCTGACCGAGCACCTGAGCGGTGGTGAACGTCGCCGCGTGGCGCTGTGCCGCCTGCTGTTGCAGAAACCCGACGTCCTGCTGCTCGACGAGCCCACCAACCACCTCGACGCCGAGTCGATCGACTGGTTGGAGCAGCACCTGCAGCAATACGAGGGTACGGTGATTGCCGTGACCCACGACCGTTACTTCCTCGACAACGTGGCAGGCTGGATTCTGGAGCTTGACCGCGGCGAGGGCATCCCCTGGAAGGGCAACTACAGCAGCTGGCTGGAGCAGAAGACCCAGCGCCTAGCCATGGAGGAAAAGACCGAGAGCAAGCGCCAGAAGACCCTGCAACGCGAGCTCGAATGGGTGCGCATGGCTCCCAAAGCCCGTCAAGCCAAGGGTAAAGCGCGCTTGAACAGCTATGACAAACTGTTGAACGAGACCGTCAAGGAGAAAGAGGAGAAACTCGAAATCTTCATCCCCAACGGTCCCCGCTTGGGCAACAAGGTCATCGAGGCACAGCATGTGGCCAAAGCCTTTGGCGACAAACTGCTGTTCGACGACCTGAACTTCATGTTGCCGCCCAACGGCATCGTTGGTGTCATCGGTCCCAACGGCGCCGGCAAGACGACGCTGTTCCGCCTGATTATGGGTTTGGAGAAGCCCGACAGCGGCACGTTTGAGGTTGGCGAGACCGTCAAGGCAGTCTATGTGGACCAGCAGCACACGAGCATCGACCCCGACAAGACGGTCTATGAGGTCATCTCGGGCGGTGTGGAACTGCTGCGCATGGGCGGACGCGACGTCAACGCCCGCGCCTACCTGTCGCGCTTCAACTTCAGCGGCGTGGACCAGCAGAAGAAGTGCGGCGTACTCTCGGGCGGTGAACGCAACCGCCTGCAACTGGCATTGGCACTCAAGGAGGAGGGCAACGTCCTCTTGCTCGATGAGCCCACCAACGATATCGACGTGAACACCCTGCGCGCCCTTGAGGAAGGTCTTGAGGACTTCGCCGGCTGCGCCGTGGTCATCAGCCACGACCGTTGGTTCCTGGACCGCATCTGCACCCACATTCTGGCCTTTGAGGGCGACTCAAACGTGTTCTTCTTTGAGGGCAGTTACAGCGAGTATGAGGAAAACAAACTCAAGCGCCTGGGCAAGGAAGAGCCCACACGCGTGCGCTACCGCAAGCTGGACAACTAAAGAGATAAGAGATAAGAGATAATAAGTTAATAGATAGGAAATGAATATGAGACATCTGGTTTTAATCATTCTGGCATTGGCCATTGTTTCTTGCACGAGCAAGTGGCAACACGGCGACAGCATTAACAACGGCCACGACTTCTTGTGCAGTGTGGGCATCTATGACGACTCGCTCAACCTCAGCAGCAACGAGCTCCGCTATGATAACGATGGCGAGCAATATCCTCACAGGTTCCTCGACCTGGCCGACTGCCAGGCCTTGGGCATTGACAAGGTGATGTATGTGGACACAATGAACACCACTATAAGTGTGTGGGGCGTGAAGGACTATCCCGATAAGGGCATCACCCTGCTGCTGGGACACACGTCCTACAGCGACATGCGCACCGGTTGGCTGGCAACCTATGGCAAGGACGGCTTGATTGACTTCATGCGCTTGGGCGAGTGCGGCGGCGCCGTGAATCTGTCTTACTGGGACGACGTCGACGAGCACACCCGTCACATGGGCATCGACTCGATGCGCATGGTCTTGCCCAATGAATGGGGCAAACCCATCAATGTGAGCCGTTGGATTTCCTACAACGAGCAGCGCGATGGAGTGGATACCGACTCCACCCTGTGGTTCATCGACAACGAGGTGCCTGTCACCATCGGCAACGACGGTCGTTTCAACATCGGCAAGATTGGCACCGTCTATAGCTCCGACTCCACCATTCTCACTCCTTACTGGCGTGACAAACGCGCTCTTGAGGTGCTGTCATGGACACCGCTGAGCGACACGACCTTCTATGACCGGGTAGAGGCTTTCCTCAACGAAGCACAGGGCCACATCACCGAGCCCGCCCAGCTGATGGGCGACTTCACCACACTGACCATGGACAGGTTCTACGGCGACGGTCAACGCATGATGCAGTGGTGCTGTGATCACCCCGATTCACAATTAACACGCGGGATGGTCAGTTTCATGAAGGAAATCAATCCCGAGTGGATCCTCAACGAGCTCAATAGGATCAAGGATCCCGCTCTCATCGCCCGCAGCAAAAAGCTGATAGGCTTGAAATAGCCAAGCCACCGAGATAACGGAGATAACGGATAAAACGGAGATGACGGGGCAATTCCCGTGATTTCCGTTTTATCCGTTATCTCCGTTTTATCCGTTTTTTACACGTCGGCGGCATGAAGGAGCGAGACGATGGTCTGCCACAGGACGGTAAGGGTCACGCCGCCCATGATCACGTTATAGAGGACGTCGCGCACGGTGATGGCTCCCCAATCCTGGCCATGCCACATCATCAGCCAGCACAGGCAACATGCCACCAGTGCAATGGCAAAGACGATCACGGTCGACCATGAGCCACGCTCGCGGCGCTCGGGCAGCTTGTTGAGCACGCGCCGGGTGAACCACTCGTTCTCGCCGGGGTCATGGGCGCCCTGCTTGAGCACCTGCGCCAGTTTCTTGTCTTCTTCGTTGGTATTCATATCTTAGTAACGATTTAGTTGTCAATAAATTGTTTCATTTTGCCTTTGGCACGATGAATCAGCGACTTTACCGAGCCCTCGGGCAACTGCATGATCTTGGAAACCTGCTTCAAGGGCTGGTCCTCGATATAGAACAGGGTGACGGCCACGCGCTCGTTGTCATTGAGGCGGGTGAGCGCTTCCTGCACGGTCATCGACGCGTCGATGGCCTCGGTGGCGGCGGTACTCACGTCTCCCAGCCGTGAGATGTCCTCGACATGTTCCTCGACGTGCTTGCGCGCTTGGCTGTAGAACTCGTTATAGGCGATGCGGTATAGCCACGTGCCGAACGACGACAGCCCCTTAAAACTCCTGATGCCCACATAGGCCTTGATGAAAGTCTCCTGCGCCAGGTCGTCGGTGAGCATTTCGTCGCCCATGGTCAGGTTCAGCAGGAACCTGCGCACGCGCGGCTGATAAGCACCGACGAGCTGGCCGAATGCGTCCCGGTTGTCGGCCAGGGCGCATTGCGACAGCAGTCTTATTTCATCAAGCTTGGAAAGCATATTGTGTTACTTTATCTTCTTCTGACCCCACGCTAAAGCGCTAAGCCGCAAAGATTCATTTCTAGACACTCGAGATTAATACGGTTGATAGGGTGTGTTGTCGTCCTCCTTATAATCCTGGTCAAAGGCGGGTGGCACGGGGATGCCTTCGCGCATGGGCTCTCGGGGCGGCATCTGCTGGCTGCGTTTCCAAGCCTCCTGCAGAGCCTTTTGCTCCTTGTAGAGGATAAAGCCCTTGCACACGCCCACGAACATCAGGGCCAAACCGATGGGCCAGAACGGATTTTCAAAGTCGCCAATGGCTACACTGAAGAGGACCAATAATGCTCCCCACCCTATCCACTTGACGGCGGGCATCAGGGCGCGCCAGTTGACCATATCGGTCATCACGATGGGATTGGCGGCAGTAGTTCCCTGGATGGGAGTACCCACGGGCACTCCGCCCGGCTGCTGGGGTGCGGCTGCATTGGCCACAGGAGGCGCTGCCACTACAGGCTGCTGCACATAGATGGCGCTGCGCTTGACATCGTTGAGCGACAGCTCGTTAAGCGGGTAGTTGTTCTCAATGGCCTTCTCGATGACGCGGTACTTGTTGCGGCGGTTCAGGAACCTGAAGAGCAGTACCAGGGTCACCAGTCCCAGCAAACAGAAAGTGCCGCTGATGGCCATTTGCTTGACCACACTAGCCCACTGGTTGCTGATCTCCTTGATGTCCTCAGGAGCAAGTTCCCCCATCTGGTCACCGATTTCCACAGTAGTACTGCCAGCGGTGAGAGTATCATCAAGCGCCGCATTGATTTTGTCACGCACCTTCTGCATCGGGAGTCCGCTCAGGGTTACCGACTCTTTTCCATCGGTAACGACAATCGTATCACCCTTAAATTCGATATCGGCCTTGTTCTTGGCAGGCGTGGCTTTGACAGCGGGACCTGCCGTGGCTGCGATTGACGACAGCAGCATCATGAATATCAAAATTGTCTTTTTCATTGTCTTATCGTTTTATTTGTTTGTTATTGTTTCTTGTCCTTGGCGGCTGCGCTTGTCGGCCGCTTTCATGCATTAGATGCATTACATCACCTAAAAAGTTGCACAAAGATGAGAAAAATTTCGGAAAAAGTATCTAAATTTGTGGCTATTAACCAAATTAATAGTGATTTAACCTCTCAAAAACAAACAATGATGAAACGTTTCCTACTTCTTCTCATAGCCATTGCCTTCACTGCCGGCATCAGCATCAATGCCCAGGAGGCCCAAAAACGTGAAATGCGTGCCGCCTGGGTTGCCACCGTCTATGGCATCGACTGGCCCACCACCCTCAACAACGCCAGCGCCCAAAAAGCCGAACTCAACGCCTATCTGGACAACCTCCAGGCCCAACACTTTAATGCCATCTTCTTCCAGGTGCGCTCGATGTGTGATGCCTTTTACCAGTCCAGCTACGAGCCGTGGTCGAGTTACCTGACGGGTACCCGCGGCAAGAATCCGGGTTACGACCCGCTGCAGTATGCCGTCGAGCAGTGCCATCTCCGCGGCATCCAATGCCACGCCTGGGTCAACCCCTACCGCTGGAGTGCGAGCGCGAGCAACAACTGGAACACCCCTCAGGATCAGGATCTGAAAAACAAGGGCATGTTGCTGGCCTACAACAACGGCAGCACGACGACGACCATCCTCAATCCCGGTCTGCCCGCCACGCGCGAGCGCATCGTCAATGTTATCAGGGAAATCATCACCAATTACGATGTTGACGGCATCGTGTTTGATGATTACTTCTATCCCAACGGCATTCCCGCCAACAACAAAGCCGAGGACTACAACCTGTGGAACGACTCCGCCGTGGACATGACTTTCGCCGACTGGCGCCGCAATAACGTCAACATGATGGTTGCCGATGTCTATAACATGATACAGGAGACCAAACCCGAGGTGCGCTTCGGCATCAGCCCCGCCGGTGTGGCAGGCACACGCAGCACGTCGGCATCCCAGCATGGCGTGACCCCTTGTCCCACAGGCAGCGACTGGCAGTATAACGGCATCTTCAGCGACCCGCTGGCATGGCTGGAGCAGGGCTCCATCGACTACATATCTCCCCAACTTTACTGGAAGACGAACCACACGACCAACCCCTTCGGGCCGTTGACCGACTGGTGGAGCTACATCGCCAAACACTATGGCCGCCACCACTACGCGAGCCACAGCATCTCGTTCCTCGCATCACAGAGCAACACCACCAGCGACTGGGCCGAAATCACCACACAGGTGAACTACTCGCGCCAATACACCGAGAACAACGCGCCTGGTGCCGTGCTCTACAGTGCCAAGAACATCAACGGCAACAACGGCGGTGTCGCCGGTTTGGGCAATTACCTGCTCGCCAATGCCTTCCAGCACCCGGCCATAATTCCCGCCGTGACGTGGAAGACAGCCCCAGGCTATGCCGCCCCCACGGGCCTTGCTTCGAACAATAGCGCCCTCGAATGGGACGTGCAGGAGGGCACATTGGTGAAGTATTCGGTCTATGCCATCCCTCAGGACGTTACCAACGACGCTGCGGCGAGCACGGCATTTGGCGGCATCAAGAGCGACTACCTGTTGGGCTTGAGCTATAAGCCCTCCTTTGAGTTGCCGTCGGACTACCGCAGCGGATACCGCTATGCAGTGTGCGTCATCGATGGCTACGGCAACGAGAGCGAACCCGCCTATCTGAACGAGAATCCCGATGATCCCACACCCGACCCCTCCACGGTGACCTATAGCATCGAGAAAGTGTGGGAAATCTCCGACCTCTCGTTCCTCAACACGCCCGACGTGCGGCAGGGATTCGGCATGAACGGCAAATTCTACGTCAACGACAAGGTCACAAGCACCATCTATGAGATAGGACAAAACGGATTGACGGGCATCACCTATGAGGGAGGCAGCAACTGCGGCCTCTCCCGCGACGAGGCAGGCAACCTGGTGGTGAGCAATGCCCTATTCCCCAACGCATGGATCGGCAGTCCCACCCTCAAGGTCATTAACCCCATGACGGGTGCTGTCACAACCCACACGTTGCCTACCGACCTCATTAACTTTGGCCGCAGCGACAACATCGGCTTCGCAAAGGGCAACCTGCTCGAAGACGGCGAAATCTACTTCGTCGGTGCCAATAGCGGGACGAGCATCAGCCGAATCGCCATCAGCGATGGTACTGTGGATACCGACAATTCCTATCTGGCCAACTGCGACGGTGTGACAACGAGCAACACCACGGTGCTCAACTATTACACCGACCTGGAGGGTAACGACGCGGTGCTCTACGTCACCCGCAATGCTCCCCCAGTCAAGATGGCCCCCGACGGTGACGACTTCACCGGCATGGCTTTCTCCCTGCCCAACAAGGGGGCCTGCAACGGCGCATTCCCGTTTGTTTGGGACGGGAAAGAGCTGGTTGTCTATCCCACTTTGAGCAATTACCGTGACGGCTTTGCCGTGGCCGAGATGAACGCCGCCGAGCCCTTGGTAAACGTTCCCCAAAGGGCCACCGCCAATGCCAATGACCACACCAACAACTGGCTTAATGCCGAGGTGGTTGACGCGCGTCATGTCACCATCTACCAGTACTATCCCGGCGGCCACGCCACCGTGTGGCGCCTGACCAAGCAGGGCGGCGTCCTGCGCGGCGATGTCGATGACAACGGCGATGTCAACATTACCGATGTCACGCTGCTCATCAGCTACGTCTTGAACAATTCCGGTGACATCAACCTGGCGAATGCCGATTGCGACAGCAACGACGAAATCAGCATCACCGATGTCACGTTGCTCATCAGTTATGTCCTCAGCGGTTCTTGGCCCGACTGAGGCCGCTAACCCTCCCCTCCCACATCAAATCGCCGCCCGAAGGAAGAGACTGTGCTCCTTCCCTCGGGCGGCGATTGTGCTTTGGCAAGACCTCACTTGGTATCTTCCAAATCCTCAAGTTGCTCGAGGACGTCGCGATAGTGGCGCTGGGTCTTGAAGTGCACTTTCAAGCCAACCAATGCGCCGACAAGGATGCCCACGATGCAACAAGGCACCAAATACTCGTTGACACCTGTCTTCTGTGCCATCTCATAGATAGCCCATGAGGCCCAAGCCACTGCCACGGGAATGCCGAACCACGGCCAATTGCCATCGCGCTTCTTGGCAAGAGCCAGTTTGCGCCTCACCTCCACCAGATTACCACCCATCAAGTTGTAGTCTCGCAGGACGCTTCCGTTAATGTAGATGAATCCTACAACCGCGAGCATCAGCACACACAGGGCAATCCACAGGGCAACAGAAAGGCCGTTAAGCATCACAAAGGCCCAGTAACCATAGGGAATCATCGCCAGAGCTATAATTGTCATGACCAGATAGCGTCTGTTGATGGTACTTACATTCCGCTTGATGGAACGGCGGATGAAGCGGTCGTTAACGATCGTCTGGCTCTCGAGTTTATCTTTCAATATCGCCATTTGCTGGCGCATTTCGTCAAGTTCGTAATCCATAATCTTAAAGTTTTTTTTTAATCGTTCATTTTTTTGAGTTCTTCTTTAATGCGGTACAGGCGGGTAGCCACTGCAGTAGTCGAGATTCCCACCACCTGGCCGATTTCCTCGTAGGGCATATTCTCCAGCCACAGCAGCACGATGGCACGGTCAAAGGGCTGCAGGCGGCTGATGCGCTTGTGAAGCATGTCCACCTGGCGGGTATCGGCGTCATGGTCCTCAAACAGGTTGATGTTCATCGACAGCGGCTCGGTGACCGTGCGGCGCTTCTTGCGCTCCTGGGATATGCAGGTGTTCAGTGCCACGCGGTAAATCCACGTCTTCACATTGCTGCGGTTCTCAAAACCTTCAAAGCCCCGCCACAGGTTGATAATCGCCTCTTGGAAGAGGTCGTTCACCTCGTCGGCATCTTTCGAGAACATGTAGCACACAGTATAGATGGTGCTCTTGTTCTGCTTGATGGTTTGTGCAAATTTGCTTTCCAGTTCGTTCATTTTTCTAGCGTTTTAAAACTTTCTTTTGCCCGTTAGACGCACGTCGCTCAAAAAAATCACACAAAAATAAAAAAATTTTCTGATAACCGATTGACGTGATCTTGCTGTCGGAATCATATCGAAATTGAAAAAGTTGGCACGCAATTTGCCAATGTGGGTGAAGAGTAGTAATTTTGCAGTTTGAATTCACATCTTATAATTAAAGAAGCATGAAGATTATCAGCAAGGTCAATGAGTTGCGTGAGGCTGTCGAGGCATTCCGCCAGGCAGGTAAGTCGGTAGGTCTGGTGCCCACCATGGGTGCCCTGCACGAGGGTCACAAATCGCTCGTCAAGCGGGCCCGTAAGGAGAACGATGCCGTTGTGGTGAGTTGCTTCTTGAATCCCACTCAGTTCAACAACAAGGAGGACCTGCGCACCTATCCCCGCACCGCCGAGCGCGATGCGGCGATGCTTGAGAGCTGCAGTGTGGACGTGGCTTTCATGCCCACCGTCGAGGAAATCTACCCCGAGCCCGATACCCGCGTGTTTGACCTCGGTCCCGTCCAGCAGGTGATGGAAGGCGCCATGCGCCCGGGTCACTTTAACGGTGTGTGCCAAATCGTCAGCAAGCTCTTCTCGTGGGTTATGCCCGACCGCGCCTACTTCGGCGAGAAGGATTTCCAGCAGATTGCTGTCATCCGTGCGATGATCAAGCAACTGGGCTTTGATATCAATATCGTGCAGTGTCCCTGCATCCGCGAGGATGACGGCCTGGCCAAGAGCAGCCGAAACGTGCGCCTCACTCCCGAGGTGCGCAAGGTGGCCCCGCAAATCTATGCTACCTTGAAGCGCAGCATCGAGTTTGCAGCCGACCATACCGTGGAGCAGACCCACGACTGGGTAGTGGCCACCCTCAACGCATGGCCCGAGATGGATGTGGAGTACTTCTCGATTTGTGACGGCATCACCCTGCAGCCTGTAACAAGCTGGGACGACAGCGACTATATCGTGGGCTGCATCACCGTCTATTGCGGCGACGTGCGCGAGATTGACAATATCACCTACAAGAAAGCTAACAACTAAAAACCCAGGACTAAGGACTAGGGACTAGAAACCAGGGACTAAAAACTAAAAACTCAAGAAGATATGTATATCCAGGTCATGAAATCCAAAATACACCGCGTGACGGTAACCGATGCCAACCTCAACTATATCGGGAGCATCACCATCGACCAGGACCTCATGGATGCCGCCGGTATCATCGAGGGAGAGCGCGTGTATATTGTTGACGTGAACAATGGCGAGCGATTGGACACCTACACCATCGCTGGCGAGCGTGGCAGTGGCACCATCTGCCTCAACGGCGCTGCAGCCCGCAAGGTCGAGGTGGGAGATATTGTCATCATCATGGCATACGCTATCGTCACCCCCGAGGAGGGACGCGAGTTCAAGCCTCAAATCGTCTTCCCGGACACCGCAACCAACCGCTTGATCAAGAAGAAATAACATATATATAATATACCCCCCGAAAATAATCGGGGTTTCCACGAAATAATAAAAACCTCACATACAAATGTTTGAAAATTTATCTGAGAAACTCGAACGGTCATTCAAGGTCCTCAAGGGACAAGGCCGCATCACCGAAATCAATGTAGCATCTACCCTGAAGGAAGTGCGCCGCGCACTCGTTGACGCCGACGTGAGCTATCCCGTCGCCAAGAAGTTTGTGGACGATGTCAAGGCCAAGGCTATGGGTCAGAACGTCATCAACGCCGTGAACCCCAGCCAGATGATGGTCAAGATCGTGCATGACGAGCTGGCAGAACTGATGGGTGGTGATGAGGCCACCTTCAGCATAGAGGGCAACCCCGCCATTATCCTGATGTCGGGTCTGCAAGGTTCCGGTAAAACCACCTTCACCGGCAAACTCGCCAATCGCCTGAAAACCGGTAAGGAAAAGCGCAAACCGCTGCTCGTGGCCTGTGACGTCTATCGTCCTGCCGCTATCGAGCAGTTGAAGACCATTGCCGAGCAAATCGATGTCCCCGTCTATAGCGAGCCCGAGAGCAAGGATCCCGTGGCCATCGCCCTCCATGCCATCGAGCATGCCAAGCAGAATGGCTACGACCTGGTTATCGTCGATACCGCCGGTCGTCTGGCCGTTGACGAGGCGATGATGGTCGAGATCAAGGCCATCAAGGATGCCATCCACCCCAACGAGACCCTGTTTGTTGTGGACTCAATGACTGGTCAGGATGCCGTGAACACGGCCAAGGCCTTCAACGAGCGCTTGGACTTTGACGGTGTCGTTCTCACCAAGCTCGACGGTGACACCCGTGGCGGTGCCGCCCTGTCGATTCGCGCCGTCGTTGACAAGCCCATCAAGTTTGTGGGTATCGGCGAAAAGATGACCGACCTCGACCCGTTCCGTCCCTCGGGTATGGCCGACCGCATCCTGGGCATGGGCGACATCGTGTCGTTTGTGGACCGCATGCAGCAGCAATATGACGAGGCCGAGGCCGAGAAACTTGAGAAGAAAATCAAGCAGAACAAGTTCGACTTCGACGATTTCATCAAGCAAATCAAGCAAATCAAGAAGATGGGTAACCTCAAGAGCCTTGCCTCGATGATTCCCGGCGTGGGCAAGGCCATCAAGGATATCGATATTCCCGACGACGCCTTCAAGGGTGTGGAGGCCATCATCGGCTCGATGACCCCCGAGGAGCGCTCCAACCCCGACATTATCGATGCCAGCCGCCGCAAGCGTATCGCCGCCGGCAGTGGCACCAGCGTCGAGGAGGTGAACCGCCTGTTGAAGCAGTTCCTGCAGATGCGCAAAGTCATGCATCAGGTTACGACCAATCCCATGCAGATGATGCGCAACGCCAAGGCACAAGCCAACGCTGCCAAGCGCGGAAGGTAATCATTCAGGTGGGCAAGCCTTGATGGCTTGCCCACCTGAAGTTTAGAGTTTATATGCTCGCGTTTCTCGCAATTTAGAGTTTAGGGTTTAGAGTTTAGAGAGACACATACCCAACTAGGGACTAGAAACTAGGGACTAGGGACTAAAAACAAAACTAAGGACTAAAAAATGAAACTACTCTCCATATTGATGTTGTCGGTCGTGTCGCTGCTGCAGAGCAACAACATGGTGAACTTGACGTTTGTGGGCGATGCCATGCAGCACGCGCCGCAGATTACCGCTGCCCAACAAGCTGACGGGACCTACGATTATAGTCCTTGTTTCCAACACCTTATCGATGACATCACGTGGGCAGACCTCGCCGTGGTCAATCTGGAGTGTCCGCTGGGAGGCAAGCCCTATACGGGCTATCCTTGCTTCAGTGCCCCCGACAGCTATGCCCAAACGCTGCGCGACGTGGGCTTCGACCTGTTCCTGACGGCCAACAACCATTGCCTGGACCGCCGTGACAAGGGATTGGTGCGCACCTGCCATGTGCTCGATTCGCTGGGAATTCCTCACATCGGCACTTACCCCAACCAGCAAGAACGTAACCAGCGCATCCCCTATATTGTCAACGTCAAGGGCATAAGATTAGCCTTCCTGGACTATACCTATGGCACAAACGGCATTCCCATCCAGGGCAATGTCGTCGTCGATTTCATCGACCAGCAAGTTATTGCCGATGATATAGCCCTAGCTCGTGAACGCGGGGCTCATGCCATCTGCGTCAACCTGCACTGGGGTATCGAGTACCAGCTCAAGCCCGTGGCAACACAGCGCACCCTCGCCGACTGGCTCGTCAGCCAGGGCGTGGACCTCATCATCGGCGGCCACCCTCATGTGGTAGAGCCGATGGAGGTGCGTTACAGCAAGGAATATGGCAAAAACGTGTTGCTGGTCTATAGTTTGGGCAACTTCATCAGCAACCAGAGCGACATCGACACCCGTGGCGGCGCCATGGTCAAGGTTTCACTGAGGATGGAAAACGGCCACGCCGTCATCGACAATCCCCGCTACAAACTCTTCTTTGTCCAGAAGCCCGTCTCCAGAGGCGAGAACTACGTCCTCATCCCCGAGGCCCATCCCGACCTGCTGCGTCCCGACTCCAAGGGCGAATTCACCCGCTTCATGCAGCGCACCCACGACCTGGTGATGTCCCACAACCAGGACGTCCCCCAAGAGGAATAAGAGCCCTAGCACCTCCCAGTATACCTAGTACTCCCAGTATTCCCAGTACTCCCAGTTATTCCCAGCCCTCCCAGCCATGAGCAATTTCCTCCCCCAAAAAGGCGACTACAAGAACCTCATCGCCTACCAGAAAGCCGAATGCATCTACGACATCACCTGTTACTTTGTAGAGCATTACCTGGCCAAGGCTGGTGACCGCACCGTCGACCAAATGAAGCAGGCGGCACGCTCAGGCAAGCAGAATATCGCCGAGGGGAATGAAGCCGGCACGACCTCGATGGAAACCAACATCAAGCTGGTCAACGTGGCCAAGGCCAGCCTCAAAGAGTTACAGGAAGATTATGAGGATTACCTGAGGACCCACAATTTATCCCTTTGGAATTCCAATTCCACTCAATTCCAAAACGCACGTTCCTGGTGCAGGCAACACAACGCTCCCGCCGACTATATGAGGGTGTGTGAATTGCGTGACGATGAGACTATCGCCAATATTGCCCTGATCCTGCTCCATCAAGCAGACTACCTGCTGATGCGCCTATTGGAAAAGTTAAAACAAGACTTTCTCCAGAACGGCGGCATCCGCGAACAAATGTCACAAGCCCGCCGCAACTGGCGCGACCAGCACCGCTAACAGCCGGAAAGGCTGGGAGCAATGGGAACAATAGGAGCAACTAGGAATACTGGGAGTTGTCAAGCGACATTCATTCCCAGTATTCCCAGTCGTTCCCAGTATTCCCAGTTATTCCTAGTACTCCCAGTTATTCCCAGTACTCCCAGTTGTTCCCTGTTCTAGGACAGGTACTGTTTCACGTCGATGGCGGCGCGGCAGCCTCCGGCGGCTGCGACGATGGCCTGGCGGTAGTGCGGGTCGGCGACATCGCCGGCGGCAAACACGCCCTCGACATTGGTCGCGGTGTTGTGGCCCGTGAGCTTGATGTAGCCCTGCTCGTCGAGGTCAATCTGACCGCCCAGGAAGTCGGTGTTGGGACGGTGGCCGATGGCCAGGAAGAAACCGTCAATGGCAATGTCAAACAATTCTTCCCTGTCGGTACCCTTGAAGCGTACCAGGTGGGCACCCTCGACACCGTTCTCGCCAAAGAGGCCCACGGTATTGGTGTTGAACAGAATCTCGATTTTCTCGTTCTCCTTGACGCGTTGCTGCATGGCCTCGCTGGCACGCAGGTAGTCCTTGCGCACGATGAGATAGACCTTGCTGGCCAGGTGGCTCAGATAGTCGGCCTCCTCACAGGCCGTGTCACCGCCGCCCACGACAGCCACAACCTTCTTGCGGTAGAAGAAACCGTCGCAGGTCGCGCAGGCTGAAACGCCCTGCCCCGCATATTTCGTCTCGTCGGGCAGACCCAGGTACTTGGCCGTGGCACCCGTGGCTACGATGATGGTGTCGGCCGTCATTTGCTCGCCGCCGTCCAGGGTGACCAGGAAAGGGCGCTGGCTCATGTCGATGCCGGTCACGAGGCCCGATTTCATCTTCGCTCCCAGGTTCACCGCCTGCTGGCGCATGTTGTCCATCAGTTGGAAGCCGTCAATGCCCTCGGGGAAGCCGGGGAAATTCTCGATTGTGGTCGTCTGGGTCAACTGTCCGCCCACCTGCAGGCCCTCGACGAGCAGGCAATCGATGGCGGAGCGCACCAGATAAATCGCAGCAGTGTACCCGGCAGGGCCGGAACCGATAATCAAACATTGGGTGTGGTTCATAATTTATTAACTTTTGGTTTTATTTTTCAGTTAGTTGTCAGTTGTTTTTTCTTATTTACTGCCATACCGCTCATCGGGGTACATGGAGTCTTTATTTTTTAAGAAATTCTCCATTGCGGCATCTTTTCTTTGCATATTCTTAAAGTACTCTACGTTTATCTGATGTTCCAAAGAATCAAGAGCCGCTTCATTAAGGCCCTCTTGATTTGTAGTGAACTTATCGAGGTCCTTGTCCGAAATCCCCATGATACGCTTATTCAGCTCATTAGCGGCCTTCATGTTGTTGATGATACCAGATGAATAGGCCACAAAATAGTTGGCATCAATATCCAGCATATCTTCCAAGGGAATCAATTCCATCTCTTTGGGCACCAGCTTGTTGTGAAATTCATCAATAATCTTCTTCTGGAACTCAGCACGCATAATATAACAGCGGGACACGTTGTCGATGAAGTCCGCCTTGCCGATTGTGCTCCAAGTGTCCACATTAGAAGTGAAAATGCGCTCGGTGGTTTCGGCAAATTTCATCTCTTCTGGGTCGCTTCTAGTCAGGTCAACCCTTGCAAATACGAATTCTCGGTCATACTTGCCCTCGAGTATCTCGATTTGCTTATCCCGGAAATCCTTCAGCAGGCTATCGACCGCTTCCATCTGTTTGATGCTCTCGTCGATGTCATGTACAATCATCATTGCCATTTGGCGTTGGGCCACCATCTTATGATGACGCTCTATCAGATAAGCCGTGCCGAATGTGAGCACGATCGAGATGCTCGTGGCGAGAATCGTCAGCAACAACTCCTTCACCCAACCGCGATATCCATTCGGTTTCTTGGTAATGCCGAACTTGGGCATTCTGACTTTAACGTTCATATTCAGTTCGCAGTTTCAGTCAATAACGTCCAACTATTAACTATTATCTTTTAACTATCAACTATTTCAGTACCTCGTCCAGATAGTCATAGAAGCTGGCAGACTCGCCCACGATGATCTTGGCCACCTTGCCCTCGGGGTCAACGACCACCTTGGTGGGGAAGCCTTCGACGACGTAGAGCTCCAGCGGGTTGTCGCCGTTCTCGTCCTCCATGTCCATATAGACGTGGAGCCAGGGCAACTCGTGCTTGGCGACAGCGGCCTTCCACTTCTCGACCGTGTCGTTGCAGTCCACGCCCAGGATTTCCATCTTGCCGTTATACTTGGCGTAGTATTCCTTCATCTTGGGGAAGCCCTTGATGCACCATCCGCACCACGAGCCCCAGAAGTCGATAATCACCCACTTGCCGCGCAGGCTGCTCAGCGCCAGCGGATTGCCGTTGATATCGTTGAGGGTGAAGTCGGGGGCCATACTGCCCTCGAGGGCACTCTTACGAGCCTCTTCCTCGGCCTCTTTTTTGGCCGCTTCGAGCGAAGCTTTGTACAGTCCGGCAGCGTTACTGTTGCGGGCGCGCTCGGTCAGCAAGGCAGCCGTGGCTTCGATTTCCTCGATAACCGAGTCAGATTGCGTTTGGGCAATCTCGGCCACCAGGGCGGCTGCAGCGTCCTGGTCGGGATGAGCCTTGACATAAGCCGTCAGAGCGTCCATAAAGGCCTTATGGTAAACCGGATACTTCTCCTCGAACAATTTATCCACCTCTTCCTCGGGAGTGCCCGACGAAAACATCCGGCGGCAATCGCTGATGAAGTTCGACAAATCGGTCAACGCAGGGTCGATGCTCTTCTCGGCCTCAGCATAGTCCAAATAGAACTGCGACCCCCTCATGAGGGTCTCACCATCCTCATAGTAATACTCGAGCGTCTCGCCGGCAATGGCGGGGGCTATCATCACGTCCTTGTACCCATTATTCACGTCCAGCACATAGAGCAGTGCCGCATCCTTGATGTAATAGGACATCTCCAACATCTCGCCCGTTACGGGATGTACTTCCTGTTTTAGGGTATTAGCACCCTCGGCATCCATCAAGATAAAGGCCACGGTGTCCTCTCGGCCTTCAAACGTACCCCTTACCGTGAATTTGCCAATCTCGGCCATTGCGCCCAGCGCCATCATGCCCATGAGCATGGTCAACATTAATTTTTTCATATCAGACGTTATTTTTTAGTTTCGTTCAAATCACAATGCAAGTCTACATCTAATTGTGAGATTTGCAAAATGAAAACATATTAATATTAATATTGAGGTATCATCAGACTTCTCTCTTTTGCCGCGGCAAGCCTATCTTTAAACAAGTTGGCGACCACACTGTTACGCACTCGCTCGGTCAGCAGGGCATCACCCCGCATAATAGTTGCGTCCTCGGCAAACAATCCCAGCAGTGCCACCGATGCTTCCTGGTCGGGATGCTCCTTTACATACGCCAATAAGGCATCATCATAATTGTCGAGCACTTCCAGATACCGATCACTATGAGCATCCTGTTCAAAAAGCTCAATCGCTTGAGGCTCAATTGCCTGAACAGCTTCATCATAATCAATATAGAACTGCGAGCCACCCAAACAGTAATAAGGATCACCCTCTATATAAAAAAGGACCGTATCACCAGGAATGGCTGGTATTGTATGATGCCTCTGGTAACCCTCCTGGCCGTCGTCAACAACGAGCTTTGCAGCATCCTTCAGATCAAACGACAATTCCAACATGTCACCACTCGGGGCACGAGTCTCCTCGTACAGGAGATGATAATCACAATCAATGATCTGAAATGTCACTGAGTCGCCCTCGTTCTCGACAAGAAACCAACCCTGTACTGTGAATTTTCCACCCTGGGCCATCGCGCCTAGCGCCACCAAGCCCACGAGGATAGTCAACAACAATCTCTTCATACTCTATCTTTATCTATATGGTTGATTATTCAAACAATAACTTGCACATATACCTAGCATCCTCTGCCGAGCTCAACGCCATGGCGACCCGTCCTGACGGGGTGATCAGGACATAGGCCGGAGTTGCGGTTTCGTGATACAGGTTGACAGGAGAGTCGTCGCCGTCAAAGTTGCCGAGAACGTTGAGCCACGGCAATTGGTATTCCGATACGGCCGCCTGCCAGTCCGCCTCCTCGTCTTCACAGTCAACACCCAGGACCTCGACATGATCCTTATAGTTGGCATAGAGTTCCTTCAGTGCCGGCATCTGGTCCAAAGCATTGTCACAGGTCGAAGACCAGAAGTCAAGCAGCACCCACTTGCCGCGCAACGAACTCAACGACAGTTCTCCACCGTCAATACTTTTCAACTTGAAATCAGGAGCAGGCTTGCCGTTAAGGGGGTAGGAAGCGCCAAAACTCGTGACACGCTCCATCGGGCCCTCATACAAGGGCCTCATGCGGCCATTGAACACCGTTTCACTGATCAACTCACGCGCCTTTTCCATATCCTCGGCATAATTCAGGAAATTCAACACCATCATCGAGGACTCATGGTCAGCGTGCCGGCTTACAAAGTCCATGACCGCATCGGTAACAGGCTGTGAGTTTTCACGCATCTTGCGTTGGTACAGGTCGAACACCTGTTCGCTCGTCATGCCCGCAATCTCATCTTTACATGCCTGCTTGAAATCATATTTGCTACTTGCCGCCTGCAGTGGCCTGGCTGTAGTCAGGAACTCATTATATTCCTTGTAAAGAGCTGATCCGTCAAGTGTGTAATTGTCAAAATCGCCGTTAATCGTTACGGCCTCGCCAGGAACGGCGGGCAGCAGGACCACACGACCGCTGGCTACCAGCATCAGCCAACCCACCTCCTCTACGTCAAAGGACAAGTCCACCTTGCCGGCATTGAAGAACAACATGCCGTCAGAGGAAGTATCCCCTTTAGCATCAGTCAGAACATGGTAAGCCATACTCAAGCCCTTGACCGTGCCTGTCAAGGTAAACTTGCCTTCCTGGGCCATCGCGCCCAGCGCCACCAAGCCCACGAGGATGGTCAACAACAATTTCTTCATAGTTCCGCCTGTTTTTGTCTTCAAATGTTATGATGGTGCAAATATAATCATAATTCTTGAAAACAACTGTAACAAGCATGATTATCAATACAAAAAACTGTTCCCATCCATGGGTCCACCTCTTGAAGGAGCAGCCCTGAAGGCAGCAGCCGTGAATAGCGGCCGGATAAAAGAGGGGGCGTTTTCGTTTGACGCCTGATCGTGGGGAGAGAAAAACTCAAGAAGATCCATTAGGGTGTCAGGCAAAAAGCGAGAAATGCAGGCCGAAGGTCTGCACAAGGCCAGTAGGCCTTGAATTGTAGTAACACGATGGCGCGAGGGCCGTAGGTCCTCGTGGCTTGGTGAAACAGACGCTATACTAAGAGGGCCCCGCAGGGGGCCACTAATGCTGGCTGGGAGTGGCCCTCTACGAGGCCCGTTCTGTTACGCACCTCTCCCCCAGGCCACACAGGCCGACGGCCTGTGCGCCCTGGGGCTATGTCAATTCAAGGCCGTTGGCCTTGTGCAGGTTGTCGACCTGCTCGTCTGTTACGGTAAACCCCTTAAGCCCAAAAACTCCTCAATTTATCTTTGCTCAAGGGGTTACAACATATATCGGTTTTTTCCCAGACACTAATAAATTAAAATTGACATTATTATCATATTAATAAAAATTTTATAATTAATTTGTTAAATTTCCCGCCCGCAGGGCGGTTATAGTTCTAGCCTTTAAATTATGACACACCCGCTGGTACTTTTTTATCTATGGGATTTCAACGAACGAGGCTTTGCTGATTTATATTTCATCGCGCTCACGTCAAGATTGGCCTCGATTTTTCTACATAAGGAGAAAAAAAGTGGCTCTAAAATGTGTTTCGCTGGCAATAATGATAACCAATGAAGTTTTTTTTCTATCTTTGTGGGTTAAAAGTAACCAGAATACCAGAGTAAAATATGAAAAGAATTGCGACATTGTTGACGATGGTGACGGTGGCCATGATAGCCGTTGCCCAGATGGCTAATCCCGTCACGTTTACTTCCCAACTCAAGACCACCAACGGCGTGGCATGTGTATTCCACCAACCTGGGCGATGCGGGACCCACCGAGGCCTCCATCACCTTCCACAAGAAAGACGGCGTGGAGCCTGTGGGCAAGCTCAAGCCCGTGGGCAAGGAAATCTCACAATATGACGATTTGTTCGGCGCCAAACTGCGCTACTTCGAGAACAACGTGCAGTTTGTGCAGAAGGTGAAGTTCACCAAGCCCAACTACGATATCGACTGCGACCTGGAATACGGCGCGTGCAACGACCAGTCGTGCCTGCCGCCCTCGAGCGTGAGCCTGAAGAAGGCCGGCAAGTCGCCCGCCGTCGACGGTGAGGCCGACAAGAACAAGGAAGAGGAAGACAAGGCTAAGGCCGAAGCCGAGGCGCTCGCCAAAGCCAAGGCCGACTCGCTTGCCGCCCTGGCTGCCCTGGCAGCCGACAGTGCGGCCATGGGTGCTCCCGTGGATAGCGCAGCCCTGGCGGCCCTCGACCACGACGCGCTGTGGAAACCCGTGGTGGGTGACATCCAGCGGTTTGACGGCACCGACGGGGCCAGCGGTGGACGCTCGCTGTGGTACATCTTCCTGCTCGGTCTGCTGGGCGGACTGGTAGCGCTGTTCACGCCCTGTGTGTGGCCCATCATCCCGATGACGGTGAGCTTCTTCCTCAAGCGCGCCAAGGATGACAAGAAAAAGGGCATCAAGGATGCCATCACCTACGGCATCTCGATTGTCGTCATATACCTGGCTCTGGGTCTGATCGTGACCGCTATCTTCGGTCCCAGCGCGCTGAACGCCCTCTCGACCAACGCAGTGTTCAACATCTTCCTGTGCCTGCTGCTGGTGGTATTCGCGCTGTCGTTCTTCGGCATGTTCGAGATCAAGCTGCCCAGCAAGTGGTCTAACGCCGTCGACAACAAGGCCAGCAGCACCAGCGGCCTGCTGTCCATCTTCCTGATGGCCTTCACGCTGGCACTGGTATCCTTCTCGTGCACGGGTCCCATCATCGGCTTCCTGCTCGTGGACTTCGCCACCAGCGGCAACTTCTGGGGTCCCGCCATCGGCATGCTGGGCTTCGCCTTGGCCCTGGCGCTGCCGTTCACGCTGTTTGCCCTCTTCCCCTCGTGGCTCAAGTCGGCACCCAAGTCGGGTGGTTGGATGAACATCCTCAAGGTGACCCTCGGCTTCATCGAGCTGGCCTTTGCCTGCAAATTCTTCTCGGTGGCCGACCTGGCCTACGGCTGGCACCTGATGGACCGCGAGGTGTTCCTGTGCCTGTGGATTGCCATCTTCGGCCTGCTGGGCCTCTACCTCATCGGCAAACTCAAGTTCCAGAGCGACATCGTCATGCCGGGCGACGAGACCAAGCCCATGCCCGTGGTCTGCATCATGGGCGGACTGGTATCGTTGGCCTTCGCCATCTATATGATTCCGGGCCTGTGGGGCGCGCCGTGCAAGGCCGTGAGCGCCTTTGCACCGCCCATGAACACCCAGGACTTCAACCTCAACACCAAGGAGGTGCGCGCCGCCTACACCGACTATGAGCAGGGCAAGATGGAGGCCGCCGTGTGGACCGACCCCACCGTGGCCGACAAGCTGAACAAGGACTATGTGTTGATTTCCCTGTTTGTTGACGACAAGCGCCCGCTACCCGAGCCCATCGAGGTGACCGAGGCGACCGGTGAGAAGCGCACACTGCGCACCATCGGCGACAAGTGGAGCTACCTGCAACGCTACAAGTTCGGCAGCAACACCCAGCCGTTCTACGTCTGCGTGGACCCGCAAGGCAACGCCCTGAGCGGCTCCTTCAGCTACAAGGAAGACATCCCCGCCTTCCTCGACTTCCTCTCCGGCGGCCTCACCAAATTCCGAGAATAAAAAGAAAAAAGGAAAACAATAAGTACAACAAATACAATGATTTAAATATTTGTTTTTATTGTATTTATTGTTTTCTTTATAGAAAAAAAAAGATATGATTAAAGAGAAGAGTGTTAGAGAACAGATTATCGCGTTGATGAAGCGCGAGGTAGTGCCTGCCGTGGGCTGTACCGAGCCGATGGCCGTGGCATTGTGCGTGAGCCGCGCCACCGAGGCGCTGGGCTGCCGTCCCGAGAAAATCACCGCCCTGCTGAGTGCCAATATCCTCAAGAACGCCATGGGCGTGGGCATCCCCGGCACCGGCATGATAGGCCTGCCCATCGCCATCGCCCTGGGCGCCATCATCGGCAAGAGCGAGTATCAGCTCGAGGTGCTCAAGGACATCACGCCCGAGGCCCTCGAACAAGGCAAACAATACATCGACGAAGGCCGCATCGACATCCAGCTCAAGCAGGGAAACTGCGACAAACTGTATGTCGAAATCCTGTGTGAAGGAGGCGGACACCACTCGTCGGCCACCATCAGCGGCAGCCACACCCACTTTGTGCGCGTCACCCTCGACGACGAGGTATTGCTCGACGACCTGACCGGACACAGCAGCGACGGCGATGATGGCGACATTGCCCTGAACCTGCGGCTGGTCTATGACTTTGCCATGCAGGCTCCGCTCGACGAGATCTCTTTCATCCTCGAGACCCGCGACTATAACCTCAAGGCCGCCCAGGAATCCCTCAAGGGCAATTACGGCCACTGCCTGGGCAAGACGATGGACAGGCCGCTGAGCCACGGCATCTTCGGCAACACCATCTTCTCGCGCATCCTCTCCAAGACCGCCCTCGCCACCGACGCACGCATGGGCGGCGCCCTCATCCCCGTGATGAGCAACAGCGGTTCGGGCAACCAGGGCATCTGCGCCACCAATCCCGTGGCCGTCTATGCCATGGAGAACGAGAATACCGAGGAGGAACTTATCCGTGCCCTCACGCTGAGCCATCTCACCGCCATCTATATCAAGCAGAGCCTGGGCAAACTGAGCGCCCTGTGCGGCTGCGTCGTGGCATCCATCGGCAGCTCGTGCGGCGTCACCTACCTGATGGGAGGCAGCTTTGAGCGCATCTGCTATGCGGTGAAAAATATGATTGCCAACCTCACCGGCATGATTTGTGACGGAGCCAAGCCCAGCTGCGCCTTGAAAATCGCCTCGGGCGTCTCCACTGCCCTGCTGAGTGCCGTGCTCGCCATGGAGGGCCGCCACGTCACCAGTGCCGAGGGCATCATCGAGGACGACGTGGACCGCAGCATCCGCAATCTCACCGTCATCGGAGCCGACGCTATGTGCGCCACCGACCAGATGGTCCTCGACATCATGACCCACAAGAAATAACCTGCCACACAATCGTCCAGAACAACATTGAGGGGGATGGCCTAACGGCTCATCCCCCTCAACAGTTTAGCAGATGTTATGCTTCTTGTTTTCCGCACAATTATTCTGCAAAAATAGATTTATGTGATATTCAATGGTTTGGCATTACTGATTCTGCAAAAAAGGGTGTCTCGCTGCGCTTTTCGATGGAATAAAAAGGTCGAAGACCTTGACAAGGCCAGCGGCCTTGAATTGAGGTAGCCCCATGGCGTACAGGCCGATAGGTCTGTGCGGCATGGGGAAAGAGTGACCGAATGAGGGGCCTCGAAGAGGACCACACACTCCAGGCTAAGGAAATGTCGCGGTTAGTGGCCCCTTTCAGGGCCCGTTATTACTGTCCTGATGGTCCCCAGGCTACACAGACCTCCGGCCTGTGCACCCTGGGGTTTGAGAAAGTCAAGGCCGCTGGCCTTGTGCAGGTCAACGACCTGCTTCTACTCAATATACACTCTGAGAGAATACGGGGTGTCTCATTGCGGAAAACAGGACGGCTCATCCCCCTCAACAGTTTAGCAGATGTTATGCTTGATGCGGATTAGAATCCGGTATAGCATTCGCATCAACAGGCAAGCCATCATGGCATAACCTAATAAACATAAACAAGAGGGTGTGCCAGAATTTTGACACACCCTCTTCTCAATTTTTGGTCTCAATCAATTAAGTGATCAATCAACCTTTACATTAGAAACCTGCATAACGGATACCGCTGATCTTGTATTTGGCATAACCATCATCAGGATACCAGGGGTCGTCGGTGTACTTCACGTAGAAAACGATGGAGTCGGCAGGCGAACCGTTGCTCTGTTTTCCAGCGCCCTTGAGAATCTTACCATCTTCAATCGTGATGCCGAAATCACCAGAGAAGTTCAGAGCATCGTTTGAAGAGAAGGTGAGGTTGTTCAGGTCAACGTTCACAAGATTCTTGAATGAATAGTTAGGATATGCAGCATTACCATAATAGGATGACAAATCAAACCAACCCAAATCATCAATCCACATCTGTGTGTCGGAATTGTCGGCGGTGTTGTACGTGAAAAGAGAAATTCTATCCTCGTCATATCCGAAGTAATGTTCGCCTCCGTCAATGGGATTCCCATTAGCATCGACGGCATCAATGTCAACCATCCAGTGACCAGCCATCTTCTCAACAGCCGTTCCTCCTGCGGGCTCATCGGTCTCAACGCTGCAAGAAGCGAAACCGAGGCTCAACATGAGTGCCAAAGCAAAAATTGAAAAATATTTCTTCATAATTTTATTCAATTTAAATAGGTTATTTGTTATTGCTTGTGAAGGACAATACTCATGACAACGGCACCTTCGGCATAAGAAGCGAAGTAGCTGATTGTACCGGTCTCGGCATCATACTTACCGTCTTCAATATAGTCCAAAGCATCTCCCCAGGCTCCAATGTAACTGCTAATCAGGTCAATGTTGCCCTCGTTGTCGGCGCTTACATATCCAGTCATCATGCCGATTCCGCCGGTGTACTGCACTCCAAATCCACGAATCTGATCATACCAGCCACCCAAGAGGTCACTCACCTGGAAGAAACCAGGAGCCAACTTCTTAAAGGTGATGCCTGTACACTGCGTGGTGTAGCCATAGTTCGCAGCATAGAGAGCAAAGGGATTCTGAGCGGCACCGTAGAGCGATGCGTTCATATCGGTGTTATACGAACCCGAGATATCCAGGGTAACCGTCGGGTCGCAGACACAAACCGTACGGGTAACAGTAGACAAGAAACCATCGCTACCAGCAGCGGAATAGGTGACATAATAGAATCCCATGGTGTTAGGATCAACCTCGTCACCGCCTATGACGATTTGGCTGGTGATATCCTTGTTCTCACCAGTAGCCTTGTCATAGAGCGTTCCGGTGCAGCCAGGCTCGACATAGGCAGTGCCCACGGGAACAATCATGAATTCGTCTCCCTGCATGTGCAGGTCAGCATAATAGGTCAAGCGTGAGTCGGTGAGCTCGTCATTGTCATCGTTGCAAGATGAGAACGCCAGCATCCCAAGTACCACTAAACCAAATAAATATATTTTCTTCATAATTCTTCGATTAAAATTAGATGTTTTTATTGATTAGCGCAGTTCACCATCACTTGGCATCCCAGAATACGCGGTCGCTGAGCAACTTGGCCGCAGGGGTATTTTTGTTCAACTGACGAGCAGTGCTGGGATAAGGAACACGCTTGCACAGGCCACCAGCCTGGATGTAGTTCAAAGCGGGAACAATCATCTGGCCAGGAGTGTAAACACTGGGATCCTCAAAAATCTGCTTTCCTGTTGCAGCACTGGTGGCGGGCACGTCGGTGCGACGAACCTCACTCCATGCCTCCATGTGGTCACGATAGAACAGGGCAGCCCACTTCTGCATATAAATCAGGTTCAGGCGATTGGCATCGCTGGCCTGGGCATCCCAGTTGACGCGATTGCCGTTCAGGAATGCACCTACGCTCATGCCACGGGAAGCAAAGTCAGCCTGTACACCAGCCTCGTAAGCGTCCTTTGCGGCAGCCTTGTTGCCCCAGCGCAGCTGGGTCTCGGCGATGAGGAACTGCAGTTCACTCTGGGTGAACAGATAGATGGGAGCGAACATAGCGTTGGTGTAGTCGATAGCGCTCACGTCCTTGTTCTTCCAGTCAACGCCCCAAGACTTGTAGACGGTCTTGGCACCGGGAATCTGACCTACATACTCGCCGGCCTCGTTCTGCATGATAGCATAGCTGATGCGGGGGTCGTTGGTGTCCAAATAGTAGCTTACGATAGGATAGGATGCCACGTGGTTCTTGGTACCCAGGGCACGTGCTACATCATACCAGGGATTGTACTGACCCTCGGAGTTGTTGTAAACATCCCATGCTACATCGCCGGTAAAGAAGTCATTGGCATTGACCAGAGCAAGAGCCTTGTTCTGATACTCGCCGGCATTGATGCCACCGTCGATGAGACGCAGATACATGCGCAGACGCAGGGCGTTAGCAAAACCACGCCACTGGCTCACGTTCTTGTTGAGCAGCGGGTCGGTGAGCGTCATGGGATCGGCCTCGAGAGCAGCCTCGGCTGCGTCGATCTCGGCGAGAACACCCTTGTAAACATCCTCACCCTTGTCCCAAACGGGATTGGTATTGGCATTACCCTGCAGGGCCTCGGTGTAGGGCACCTGATCCAGGTTGTCCACCAGAACCTGGAAAGCATAAGCACGCAGAACGGTGCAGGCAAACAGGTCGCTCGTGTTCTCGGTGCGGTCCATCACGTCCTTGATGTCGGCAAGAGCGCCGGCATACAGCGTGCGGTAGCAACGGTCGAACAGGTTGGTTGACTCGTCAATATTAAGCTCGGCCTCATTATTGTACTGGTTGGCCTCGGGACGCTGCTCAAAGTACTGGGCGAAGAAGCCGCTATAGTTGAACATGGCATCGCCCACAGCAGCAGCGACAGCATTCTCGGCAGCAGGAAATACCAGGTCGGGCGTCACGTCACTGCTCGACGGGTAGTTGGGGTCATCGTTAATGTCAAGATTGCACGACGACAGGCTCAACACTGCTGCAATAGTCAGCAATAAATATATCTTTTTCATGTCTGTTTCAGTTTTTGATTAGAATTTAACCTGCACATTGAAACCAAACTTGCGTGAGCTCGGGTTAGCAGAGAACTCACCGTAGTTACCTTCCAGGTCGTTACCGAAGGTAGAAGTCTCGGGATCGATGAAGGTGTTGCTCTTGGGCGTCCACAGGAACAGGTTGTTACCGAAGAACGACAGGTTCACACCCGTGATGAAGCAGTTGGCAAACCACTTGGTGGGCATCTGCCATGAGAGGATCACGTTACGCAGTTTCACGTAGCTCTTGTCAACGAGGAATGCACGGTCCAGTTCGGAACCACCAGCATCCCAGTAGGTGAAGATACCGGTCTCATCGAGCGGAGTGGTGTTATCATCGTAGATGGGGCTACCGTCAGCATCTTCACCAACCTGCTGAACAGAGTTGGGAACGATGAACGGGTTACGGCTGTTGTAGGCCGTCTGGATAGCGTTACCGGTGAAGTAGGTGATGTCCTTGGTGCGCGAGTAGAGCAGACCGCCGTGACGAATGTCGAGGTTGGCAGTCAGGCTGACGCCCTTGTAGCTCAGGGTGGTACCGAAGCCCATCAAATACTTGTAGTTCATGCTGCCGACAATCTGCTGCTCGGGATTAACCAGAGGCTGACCCTTGTTGTCGCAGATAATCTTGCCGTCCTCGGTCATCTGGGGAACGTAAGCCTTGAACACGCCAAGGGGCTCACCCTCGATAGCGTACAGGCTCGTGCCGCCGCTCAGACCGTAGATGGTAGCAATGCCGCCGAGCTCCTCGGGCAACTTGATGACCTTACTCCAGTTCTTGGTGTAGTTCCAGTTTACATCCCACTGGAAGTCGCCAATCTTGACGGGAGTCACGCTAACCAACAGCTCGATACCACGGTTGCGGATCTTACCCAGGTTCATGTTCTGAGCCGTGTAACCGGTGGCAGGATCCATGTTCAGCGAGAAAATCTGCTTGTCGGTGTTGCGATCGTAGTAGGCAGCATCAAAGCTGAAGCGGTTCTGGAAGAACGCCATGTTCAAACCAAGCTCGAACTCGGTGGTCATCTCAGGACTCAGGTCCTTACTACCCAGCACATTGCCCAGCGAGTAAGCATTCACGCCCACCTTGGTGAAGGGGAACTGGCTACCGTTACCGAAACCACTGGTGGCAGCGGCTGCCTGGGCATATACCGAGTTGGTCATGTAAACACCGGCGTCGTTACCAGTGCGACCCCAAGCCACGCGGAACTTACCAAAGGTGAGGATGTTGCGCTGTTCAGGCTTGAGCAGCTCGCTGAACAGGAACGACAAGCTGACACCAGGATAGAAGTAGGAACGGTTGTTCTCGGGCAGGGTTGACGACCAGTCGTTACGTCCCTGGAGGGTCAGGTAAACCATGTTCCTCCAAGCGAACTCGGCACTGCCGAATACAGCCAGATAGCGGCGTTTCCACTCGCTCTGTGAGGTCGAGGGAATCTCGGCGCTGTTGCCCAGGTTGTACCACATGGGGATGGTCAGGTTGGTCACCGTCGAACCCAGATACTTGTAGCTGCGCTCGTTGCCGTTGAAACCGAGCTGAGCGTTCACGTGCCAGTCCTCAAGAATCTGCTGGTCGTAGGTCAACATGAAGTTCTGGTCAATCTCGCGACGGCGGGTAATGCTCTGTGATACCTCACCGGTGAGCGTACCCAAGGCATCAGCCCAGTTGGGAGTATCCTCGTACAGGGCAGACATGTTGGGCGAGCCATAGTTGTGGTGACCCGTGTTGGTATCCAAACCGAAGCGGTAGGTTGCCGTGAAGTACTTCAGGAAGTTGTAGTCGAGCTGCAGGTTGCCGTAGAAGCGCTCCTGCTCATACTCGTTCTGGTAATTCTCAATAATGTAGTACGGGTTGGTTACACCGTAGGGGGTGTAGTAGTAACCCGGGGTGTTGAACGGGTTGCTCAGGTCCTTCATCTCGACGATGGAGATGTCGCGCGGGGTCTGCATGATGCTGTTGTACATCGAACCCGTCTTCTGACCGGTGGTCACGAAGTGGTTGCGCTGGAAAGCATAGTTCAACGAGGTGCTGAAGGTGAAGTTACCCTCGCGGTGGCTACCGCGGGCCGATACCGTGTACTTGGTATAGGTGTCGGCATCCTTGGGGATAATACCGTTATCGTTGATCTGCGACAGCGACACGAAGTAGGTGCTCTTGTCGGTGGCGCCGTTGAACGAGATGCTGTTGTTGTAACGGAAACCGGTGCTGAAGAAGTCCTTCACGTTGTTCTTGATGGGCAGATAGCTCTTCATGTTCTGGCTATGGTTGTAAATCCAACCATAGAGCTGCTCTGAACCATCGAATGCGGGACCCCAAGAACCGTTCTCAATCTCGGTGTGGTCGCCATACCAGCCCATACCGAACTGGTTCTGCATCTGGGGCAGACGCATTACCGACTCCCACTGCAGGCCACCGTTGTACTCGATGCCCACGCCACGGTTCTGCTTGGTACCCTTCTTGGTGGTAATCAGGATGACACCAGAGCCGGCACGGCTACCGTACAGGGCGGTAGCGGCAGCACCCTTCAGAATGGTCATGCTCTCAACGTCGTTGGGGTTAACGGCGCTGGCACCGTTACCGAAGTCGTAACCGCTGTTCAGACCATCACTGCTGTAGGTTGCCGAGTTGGGGGTCGGATGATGTCTCAGCAATCTGGACACCAGCCACCTTACCGGCAAGACTCGACATGATGTCGTTGGTGCGGGCCTGGGCAATGACGTCACCCTTGATGGGGGTAGCCGATACACCCAGCGCCTTGGCTTCACGCTTGATACCCATGGCGGTAACCACGATCTCATCAAGCGCCGTGTTGTCCTCCTCAAGGGCAACGGTCACATAACTTGTAACCGCGACAACAGTCGATTTGTAGCCCAAGCAACTGATCCTGAGCTGCGTCACGTTGTCGTTGAGGGTTACTGTGAATTCACCGTTAATGTCGGTGGCAGTGCCTTGTGACGAGCCGACAGCTTGCACGGTGGCACCAATCAGCGGCTCATTGTCACTTGCACTGACGACCTTACCATTCACGGTCTTGTTGGCATATGCGCTCATTGCGATGAGGCATATAACCATGAGAGTTGATAAAAGTCTCTTCATACAGTAAACAATTAGTTAATCCACAGTCAGGTTCAGGCGAGCGCATACCTGGGCCTGGCGGTGGATTGATGTTGATTATCTCTAAGGTGTTTAACAGCAAGTGCGCTCTGCTTACTGAGTTTTAGTCGATTTTCGTCGGATGCGGTGGTCACAAGACACCACAAGCATCCAGGCCCGTGAATACAGGCTTGAATGCGCTTTTCAGTTATGCCTATAGACCAAGTGTGCATCCGTTTTTTCATTACTTCACATGTTTCGGTTCACTATTTGGTGACTTTTGCAGTTTTCTTTCATTTAGTAAGAGAATCATCGCCACATTTGTTGGAAACAAAAAATTCAAACCTCCATCCATCTTAAGCACTCAGGCTAACTACTTACTTAACACAATATGAGGAATCTACCTATTCTTTGGCATAGTTTCCTACTTGCGCGCTTCGTTGCCCGAAACTGTCGATGTGGAGATTCGAAAGCGATTGAGCAATGATCCTCTATTTCACGTGCTTCCATTATTTTTTAATGAACTCACACTGCAAAGATAATAAATATTTACAATATCAAATCTTTTTTTGGGGAAATTTACTTTTTTTGCTCCCTTTTCCACCATTTGTGACAAAAAATCATACAATTTTAACACGGTCACCCCCATAATCGTCCAAAGGGACGGTTCTTTTGGACCAAAATCGTTTCGTCCAAAAGAACCGTCCCCGTGGACGAAAAAGGGAGAGAGAGTTCTTGTTATTCGGCTAGGATTTGGATGGCGCAGCCGCCGCCGGGAGCCAGGTGGAAGTTGAGCACAGTGGTGCGGTCCACATCCAGGCGCCGGATGGTCATCGCATAGGGATCGGTGCGGTAATCGGCGTTGGGACCGTCCTCGTAGATGATGGCCTGATAGCGCTTGCCCTCGCTCAGGAAGTTGAGCGACAACGCCAAGTCACGGGCCTGGGCATCGGTCACACTGCCGATGTACCAATTGTCGGTGCCGCGTTCCTGACGCACATAGGTCACATACTGACCCATGACGGCATGGGGCACAAGGGTGCGCTCCCAGTTGGTGGGCACGTCCTCGATGAACTTGAAGGCAGGCTGATGCTCGTAGTTCTCGATCTGGTCGGCTGCCATGTGGCCCGGGCTGTAGATGACGATGTACTCGGCCAGCTGATGGGCCAGCGTGTTCTGCGGACGCGTGCCGGGCACCGAGTCGTTGCGGTACTCAAAAATGCCGGGCGTGAAGTCCATCGGGCCGCCCAAGCCGCGCGTGAACGGCAAGATACACTCATGGTAAGGGGGATTGCCGCCACGACGGTCAAAGGCGTTGTATTCCTGGCCGCGCATGCTCTCGGTAGCGATGAGGTTGGGCCACGTGCGCTGGATGCCGCTGGGGATGGCGCCCTCATGGTTGACAATCATCAAGTGGTAGCGCGCAGCGGTCTCAATGACCTTGCGGAAGTGTTGCACGCCCCACTGCGAGTGCTGCAACTCGCCGTTATAGAAGTGGGAGTTGACATAGCCCGTCTTGACCGTGTTGATGCCCAGCGACTCGTACAGGCGATATGCCTCCTCGAGCTGGTTCTCGTAGTTCTGGGCCGCACCGCCCGTCTCGTTGTGGGCGATGATGCGCACGCCACGCTCGCGGGCATACTTGCACAGGCCCTGCAGGTCATAGTCGGGATAAGCTCGGGTAAACGAGAAGCCGTCGCCGTGCTTTGTCCAATCGGTATCCCAACCGTAGTTCCAACCCTCGACCAACACGCCGCCCAAACCGTGACGTGCGGCGAAGTCGATGTAACGCTTGGTATTCTCGGTCGTAGCACCGTGGCGGTCACCCTGGGACCAGGTCCAGCGCTGTTTCTGCAACGCCCACCAGATGCCCACATACTTAGTGGGAGTCAGCCACGACGTGTCCTTGATTTTGCAGGGGTCGTTGAGGTTCAAAGGCATGCGCGAGAGCAGGATGTCGGCAGCAGTGCGGCCGATGATGATGGCACGCCACGGCGAGACGCGTGTATTATCTACCCTCACTTTATCACCATTTTTCCAGGGCACGAGGTCGGCCTTGAGGGTCGTACCCTCATGCGAGAAATTCATGGTCGAGTAGTCGGTCAGATTCGCATCCATGATGGCCATGTAGAGCCCGTCGTTCACTTCAAGGGCGACGGGACCCGACATATTGCCTTTACGGCTCACGGGCTCGCGGGTATAGATGCCCTCATAGTAAGGCGTCAAGGCGGGAATTGACCACGCCTGGGCGTCGGTGGGCAAGGCAAACTCGGTTGCCTCGTCCATGATGACAAAGTCCTGCAGACCCGACTGGCGCGGGAACACATAACGGAAGGCAACACCATCGTCAAAGGCGCGGAACACCACCTTGATGTAGCGTTTCATGCCGCTCTTCTCCTGCAGCCGCACAATCATCTCGTTGTAATGGTTACGCACCCGGGCTTCCTCGCCCCAGGGCTGGTTCCAGGTCTCGTCAACCGACGCGCGCGTCACCTCGCCCATCTTGAAATTGTCCTTCAGGTCACCATTCTTGAGCACAAAACCCAGTTCTGAACGATTGATGACGGCCTCATTGCCGCGCATCACCTGATACCAGGCCTTGCCGTCGTCCACGCCGACGGCCACCGTCAGCGATCCGTCAGGCGAGGTCACTTTCACGTCCTTGGCACTTGATACAAGGCTCAGCGACAACAGTATAAGTGTAAAAACAAAAAACCTTTTCATTTCAAATTAATTCCATTTGTTAATTTTAGATTTACAAATGCAAATTTAGTGCTTTTTTCTTAATTGGCCCAACTCCTAGCCCATAAACTTGAAGTTTTTTATAAAAATGGGGGGCATTACGACAGTCGATACCCCCCATTCAAGTATCAATCAGGGCAGAGCAGCAGAAGCAGGCAAAACGCTCTGCCCTGAAATGGGGTAATAGGATTTACTTGGGTGTCACACCTTCGGCCGTCACCGTGAGATAGTAGTCACGGTCAAGCACCACGTCATAGTCGGGCGTCTGTGCACCGGCACCGCTGTTGTTGAAGATGAGATGCTCGGTTTCGCCTGCGCTGGTGAATTCCCAGTAGAGGTAATTCACGCCGTCGACAGTCTTGTTACCCGTGGGCGCAGCACCAGGCCAGCCGCCGAAGAACTCCTTGTCGCCCCAGGCGTACAGCGAGATGGCGTCCCAGCCCGTCTGGTTGTCAATATAGATGTAATGCAACTCGCTGGGTTGAGGCTCCGGGGTATCGCCACCACCGGTATAGGTGTTGGGATCGATCTCGGTCACGCCACTGGAGGTCACTTCCAGATAGATGTCATGGTCGATGGTGTAAGCGAAGTCGGCCAGCTGACTACCTGCTCCATTATTATTGAAGATGAGGTTTTCGCTCAGGCCCGTGTTGGCATCGCCCATGTCAAAGTAGGTATAGGTCACGCCCTTGATGGTCTGTTCGCCAGTGGGCAGCATGCCCGGCCAGCCGCCGTTGAGGTCGTTCACATCGCCCCACATGTAGAGTGCGAGCTCGTCCCAACCCGTCTTGTCAACCACAAACACGGCAAAGCCATCGTGCTCCACAACCACCGGTTCGCCCAATTCCTCGACACCGCTCGTGGTGACGCGCAGGTAGATGTCACGGTCGATGGTGAAGTTGAAGTCAGCCAGCTGTGAGCCCTCACCGTTGTTGAAGATGAGGTTCTCGTTCAAGCCGGTGTTGGCCTCACCCATGTCGAAGTAGGTGTAATTGACACCGCCGATGCTCTGCTTGCCGGTAGGCGTCATGCCAGGCCAACCGCCATTCAGGTCGTTCACGTCGCCCCACATGTACAGGTTCAGGTTAGCCCAACCCGTCTCGTCGAGCACATAGACCACATAGCCGTCGTGCTCAATCTCGGGACCGTCGCCGCTCCAGTAATAGCTCTCCCAGCGCTCACCCCACACGTTGGTAAAAGTGCCCAAACCGGGGTTGTCTGTATGGTTGGCCATTTCGCCGTTAACGGTGAACTCAGTGCCCTGGCTGATGCTATAGAAGCGGAAACCATCGGCAAGGGTCTTGCCCGACACAAAGGTGGAGGGGTCCAGATAGATGCCCCACTTGATGTCGCTGCCAGGAGCCTTCATGAGTTTCCACTGCTCCTTTCCCATCGATGCGCTGTCGCCGTTGAAGGCACCCATGATATAGATTTCCTCATCCACTGCCGTGCCGTAGGGGGCAATGAACTCGAGCAGGATGCGGTCGGCACGCGTCTCAAACTGCTGACGCTCGTGGTCAAAGATGATGTCCTCGTCGCCCGAGCAACTGGTCATGAGGCTCATCGCGGCCATCAACACCACCATCAGACTAAATATATTCCTTGTTTTCATATCTATGTCTTAATTAAAATGTGTGATAACAATCAATAATTGGGATTCTGGATAAGACCAGGATTAACGGTCAATGCCGACTGAGGAAGCGGATACCACTCATACTTCGCATTGCGTTGTGCGGGCAGGTCGATACCGGCCTCGGTAGCACGTCCCCAGAACCACCAGGTGCCCTGGGTGAACTTGTTGAAGCGGCGCAGGTCGGTGCGGCGGCGGTTGCCCTCGCCCAGGTACTCCTTACCCCACTCGCTCAGCATCCAGTCCATATCAAAGCTGGTGAAGCCAGGGCCGGCAACCGCGAGGGCTGCGGCACGGTTGGCAGCGGTGAAATAGCGCTGACGAACGGCGTCCACATAGTTCTTGGCCTCGCCGCTGTTACCCTTGCGCATCTCACACTCGGCCACGTTGTAATAGGCCTCGGCCAGACGGAACTGAACGTCGTCAATCGACTTGAAACCGCCAGCATCGTCGTTGGGATAGAGGGGATACTTCACCAGACGCACACCCGAGTTGGTCTCACCCCAGCGGGGGCTCATCACGGTCTCGAGGGTGCGGCCCTGGTTCAAGAAGGTGCCCACCTGATCCACATAGACCAGATCCTGGCCGTCGCGGTCGGCATCAGCCTTGAGCACGTCGCCCGTACCGAAGTTGGCACGCATCACGCCCTTGAGGAACATGCCGGGACCGTGGGTCTTGGTCGTCACGTTATACACATAATTCTGCTTGCGGATGTCGCGGTCGTCAAAGCGCTCGTAGGGGGCGCCCAACTTGTCGTTGTAGGGAGCATCCAGGAAGCAGTTGGCGCCCTCGGTGCCGCCCGTGGGCAGTACTGTTCCAGCATTGTCAAAGCTGGGTACCAGACAAACGCAGTTCCAGGCACCGATGCCGTCATAGGACTGGCCGAAGTAGTCGGCATAGCCATACCACATGCCCACCATCGTGCGCACGTTGCTGATGGCGTTGGCGGCACCCTGTCCGTCCTCGGCTGCGAGAGCGAAGATCACCTCGGGGCACTTCACGTTGTCGATGCTGTACAGGTCACGGTAGTTGTCGGCAAGACGATAGATACCGTAGTCACCGTTGATGATCTGCTTGGACAGCGCTTCACACTCGTCATAGTGGGCCTCCTTGATGAAAACTTCGGCATTGAGCAGCAGACGGGCCTTCAACAGGCGGTTCATCGCCTGGTTGGCACGATTAACGGTGTTGCGGCTACCGTCCTCGCGGGCGAGCTGGTTGACAGTCTCGTCAAGTTCCTGTGCAATGAAGTCATAGATTTTCTTGCACGATGTGTCCCAATCGGGGTCGGCGGTGCCGGGTACTTCGCTTCCCGACTTGATGTTCAGGGGCAGAGCGCCACCCCACAGTTCGAACAGGCAGTAGTAGTTCCAGGCGCGGATGGTGCGCACCTCGGCAACATACTGGTTGAGTTTTTCCTGACTCATACCCAGGTCGTCGGCGTTCAAACCTTCCAGGTCATTGAGCAGCAGGTTGGCAAGTCCCACGGCCGTCCAAGCGCCCGACCAGGCATTTTGGATGATGGTGGACTCGCTGTTCCAGTTGTGCCACGAGAGGACCGTCTTCATGGCCTCGTCCCATCCCCACTGGCCACCGTTCCACACGCGCCAGGTGATCTGGTCGCTGGGATACTCGCTCAAGTGGAAGAAGTTCTCGCCGGCAAGGGTCGATGACGTCTGGTTATAGATGGCGGCCACGGCACCCTTGACACTGGCTTCATTCTGGTAATACACGGTGGCGTCGATACGGTCATAGACCTTCTCGTCCAGGTCGGTACACGATGCCAGACCCAACACGCTCACTGCAATCGCTATGATGATATATTTGAAATCTTTCATAATCGTTTGTCTATTTATGGATTAGTGGAAACGAACTGTCACGCCCAGGGTGAACTGGAAGGCCTGAGGATAAGCACTGTTAGAGTCAATACCGGGAGTGATGCCAGTCGAGGTGACAATCGAGGGATCGTTGCCCTTGTAACCCGTGAGGGTGAACAGGTTCTTGGCCGACAGATAGACGCGCAGGCTCTCAAGCAGGTTGCGTGTCTTGGGCATGAAGGTATAGCCCAGCGTGACGTTGTCGAGCTTGAAGTAATCGCCCTTCTCGAGGAAATAGCTTGAAACGATACTACCACCGGCGTTGATGTCAGCATAGTCGGTATAGGCACTGGCCAGCACGTTGTCGGTGCCGCAGCCCTTGAGGCCCATGCCGTAACGGCGCATGTTGAAGATCTTGTAGCCAAAGGCACCGCGCATCAGGGTGCTCAGGTCCCAATTACGCCAAGTGAAGGAGTTGGTCCAGGAGAGGAAGTGCTTGGGGGCACCGTTGCCGATGTTGCGCTTCCAAGCGGGGTCGGCCTGAGCCGCGGGAACGGCGTTGCCCTCGTTGTCATAAACCAGGAACAGACCGTCCTTGTCGATACCGGCATGCTCAAAGCCGTAATACTGGCCGATGAGGCCGCCTTCCTCGACGCGGAAGAAGTACTCGCTCGTGCCCACGCCGGGCTTGCGGTACAGGTCCAGATAGCTCATCTGATAGACATCGCTCGAGAGCTTGGTCAACTTGGTCTTGCCGGTGCTCCAGTTGATGCCCGTGGTCCACTTGAAGGCGCCCTTGGTGAGCACATCATAGTCGAGCACGACCTCGACACCGGTATTCTTGGTGGTACCCACGTTCACGAGAATGGAGTTGTAGATGAACGGGGGCTGCGGAGCGGTGTAATTGTAGAGCAGGTCCTGAGAACGGCGGTCATAGTACTCGACGCTACCGCGCAGGCGGCTGTCAAATGCCACGAAGTCCACGCCGACGTTAAACGCCGTCGATTTCTCCCAGGCCAGGTCGGGATTGGCGTTGACCGAGGGGGCATAGCCGTTAATCCACTCGCCGTCGATGTAGTAGGCACCATAGCCGCTGTAGGTCGAGAGCGACTGGTAAGCGTTGAAGTCGCTGCGGCCCGTCACTCCGTAAGAGATGCGGGGCTTCAAGCTCTGGAAGGTGCTGGAAAGACCTTCGGCAAACGGGGTACGGATGATTTCCCAAGCCAGTGAAGCCGAGGGGAAGTTACCCCACTTCTTGTTGACACCGAACTTGGTGCTGCCCTCGTGACGCATCGATGCGGCAGCAAAGAGCATATCCTTGTAATTATAGTTCAAGCGGCCAAAGAAGCCGATAAGGGTCGATTCAGACGAGCCTGCCCACAGGTTGGCCTTGCCGTCGCGCAGGTAAGTACCGTTGGCGATGCCGTGATAAATCATGCTGTCATACACGAAGCCCATGTTCTCGTTACCGCTCTGCTCCCAACGGGTGCGCTCCCATGAGTAGCCCACCACAGCCTTGAGCTGGTGGTCATCGAGCGTCAGGGTGTAGTTGCCGAGCCATTCCAAGCGGTTGGTCCACCACTTCTGGTAATTGATGTTGGCGCGGCCGGCATAGCCGTTCCAGTAGCTCTCGCTTGAGGTGCTGGGGGTGTAGAAGTTGGACTTCAAGTCATTGTACTGCAAAGCATAGCTGATCGAGGAGCTCAGCAAGTGATGATCGCTGCGGATGAGGTTGACCTTGACGTCACCGTTACCCAGCAGGTAGATGCGGTCACCGTTGCTCACATTGTTCTTCAGGTCATTCACGGGGTTGTGAATGTCGGTGGGGCTGTTGGGCTGATAATAGGTACCGTCATCGTTGAACACGGGGATGGTGGGGTTCATCGTCAACGCTGTGTCAAACAGGCCGTCGTTGCCCCACTTCTCATGCACTTTGCGGCCCGAGAGCGATGCGTTGAACTGCAGGAAGTTGTCCAGCACGCGCTGCTCGCCGACAAAGCGTGCACCGTACTCCTCACGTCCCGAGACGATATCCAGACCGTTACCGCGCTTGTAGTTGATCGAGGCGCCAAAGTAGCCGTTCTTGGTCGAGCTGTCGATGGACAGGTACTGGTTGAGGTTATAGCTCATGGGGCGGGTAATCTCGTCCCACCAGTTGGTGTCGCCGCCATAGTCCTGGCCACGGCGTGAACGACGGAACTCTTCGGTCGTCAGAATGCGGGGCTTGGGCTTGGCAAAGTTGGCGGCAATGTAGCTATCATAGGTCACCGTGGTCACACCGGGGGCTCCAGCGCCCTTCTTGGTGGTCACGAGGATGACACCGTTGGCACCACGGGTACCGTAGATGGCTGCCGAACCGGCATCCTTCAGCACGGTGATGCTCTCGACGTCCTGGGTAGCGATGTTGCGCAGGTCACCACCGGCGATGCCATCGATGACGATGAGCGGGCCATTGGACGCGGTGAGCGATCCGGCACCACGCACCTGGAAGTCGGTCATCGAGTTGGGGTTGGCAGCAGCAGCGGTGCTCACGTTCAGACCGGCCACCTTACCGGCAACGAGGGCCAGAGGGTCACTGGCAACACCCTGGTTGAACTGCTTCTTGTCGATTTGTACGACCGAACTCGAGATTTCCTTCTTGGCCAGCGAACCATAACCCACAACCACGACTTCGTTGAGTTGCGAACGCTCCTCGGCGAGGGTGATTTCGTGATGGCTCTGGCCATTGATTGCCACTTCCTGGGTCTCAAATCCGATGTAGGAGATGACCAGGGTTCCGTTACTCGGAGCGTTCTCGATGGTGAATCGGCCATCAAAGTCGGTAACGCTTCCGTTGGATGTGCCCTTGACTGCGACACTGGCGCCTATCAGGTCGTCGCCAGCCTCATCGACGATGTGGCCGGTGACCGTCAAGGTCTGTGCCGAAATGCCCAGGGCAAGCATCAATGCAGCACACACCAGCAGCGTGCGTTGCAACATTCCTGTCTTACATTTCTTCATTGTTACTAAAATTTTAGAAAAATATAATTATGTATCGGTTGGTCTTGACATTCATTCCGCTAGTAGATGGCACAGGCCCAAAAGTTAAGCATCGCAAAAGTAGTACAGAGGCAAACGCCATAAAAGGCTGTCAAACAAAAATCAAAGTTTGATTTTTATTTATTAAACTGATTAACAGGATAATAAACCATATAACAACAAGAAAAATTCTAATCAATATCTGACTAGAATTTTCCAAAAAGATCTATTTCTAATTATTTGCGGGAGTTATCGTGGCAGCCTATTCACGACGTTGCAAGAGAGAGGATGCTGATTAGCAGTCAACGGCCTTGACGCTGTCTTCAAAACTGTCCTTGTCGATGGCTCGGGCCTTGAGTTTGGAACGATAGGTATAGATGGTCGTGAGGCTGGCCCGCAGGATGTTGGCAATGCTCTGGTTATCGGTGATACCGATGCGAATAAGTGCCAGCACACGCGACTCTGTCGTCAATCGTTTGCCGGGCTTGACTTCGATCTTGCCACCCTCCTGCAAAAGCTTGTTCACCTCGTCAACAAAGGTCGGGTAGATATTCAGGAACGCGTTGTCGAAATTCTCGTAGAACAACTGGGCATTTTCGCTGCCGTGATGGGTGCTTTTGAGCTCGCGGGCCAAATCCTCGGTCTTGCGGTCGCGGTACAGGCGGTAGAGGGCCTTGCGCTGCTCCTCACCACGGTCGATAAAGCGGCTGGACAGGGTGAGGAAGCGGGCAATGTACTCCTCCTTCAACTTCTCGCGCTCACGCAACAGGCCGTTGCTCTCGTGCAACTGGTCGACCGTGACACCCAGTTGCGCATTGACCTGACGCAGCTGCTCGTTGATGGTACGCTTCTGCTCATTGAGCCGGCGGTATCGCTTCAGCAGCTGGTAGATGGCCACCACGCCGCCCACGAGCAACAGGGCGATGACCGAAATGAGCCCGAGCAGCCACAATATGTTACGGTGGCTCTGCTCCTGCTTCGTCTGATAGGCATCAAGGATTTTGGGGACAATGTGTGATGCCTGGATGTTGCGCAAGCGGGTCCCGTAGAAGTTGGCATCATCCACCGCTACTCGCATGTAGCGGTAAGCCCGGTCGATGTCACCCTCGTCAAACAAACGATCGGCGATGGCGCGCATGGCCGTGTTCTCGCGGATGCAACCGTCCAGGTCGCTCTCGGCGCTCTTAATGAGGTACTCCATCTGCCGCAAGGTGTCGCCCATCTGGCTATAATGGAACGCCATCGTGCTCGTGATGATGGAATAGATGCGCTCACCGCTGTGATAATTCACCAGCAGACTGTCCAACAGGGCAATAGCCTGCTCGTGATGACCATTATCGGCTTCACATTCGGCCAAGGTAACCAGGTAGTTGATATCGTCATGAGGAACGTTAAGGCGAATGATTCCGCGACGTGTCTCAACGAGTTGGCGCACATACTCTTCGGCATATCGCGTCCCTTGCATGTACTCGGCCTGGTAAATAAGCAGATCGGTTCTCGTGCGGTGATACTGGACTAACTGTTGGGTGCTCAACATGGTGGTGTCGATCTGTGCCAACACCTGCTGCGCCTTATCCATCAGGCAGGCCGTTGACAGGATGTGCGCGAGATTCAGGTAGCTCTCGTTCAACAGCCCGCGATCGCCCATCGCCTGCGCCAGGCGGACGCACTCGCTCACACAGGAATAGGCCGAATCATATTTATAGGCCGCATATTCCTCATATAATTGTCGCATCGCCTCATAACGTTGCGACGCCGACTTCATCTTGCCGAGGTCGCGCTTCATCTGCTCCAGCCGTGCCTCCTTTTGGGCGACGATGCGCGGCTGGACAGCGATCAGGCTGTCCAACCGTGCAAACGCATCATGCCCTGGCGCGGCCAGCAAGTTGGCGGCCGTCAGCAACATCAGCATCACGACGAGGCAATGCCGCGTTACGCTCGTTTTATCGGTTTTTCTTGCTCTCAAAACCACCTCGTTGGAGTTACTGAAGCGTCAAAATGTAGGATATCAGCGCAGTCACATCGCTGACGTTAACCTCGCGGTCTCCGTTCACATCAACGCGATCGAGGTCGTCGAGGGTGTAATCATCAGCAATAATGATGCTGATCAAAGCAGTGACGTCGCCGATGTTGACCTCCTTATCGCCGTTCACATCACCATAAACATGCGCGCTGGCAGGCTCACCCTTGACATATACCTGATAACCTCCAGCGGGAATCGAGAAACTCTGAGTAGAATTGAAGTTGACGGGAATCGAAGTCAAGCCGTCGGCGATATTGCTCACGTCGATGGCACGTTTCCATTCACCAGCCTCAAGTCCCGACACGATGGTATTCACCGTGCTGGTGCCCAAGTTGAGCACAACGAGGCACTTCTGGGCTTTGTGGCTGCGGACGTAGGCGATAACATTATTATTACCCGTCGTCATGAACTGCACCTCGCTCGCACGGTCGGCATTGTCAATCAGAGCATCGCAGCTGTGCTTGAGGGCCGTCAACGCCTTGACGGTGTTCTGCATCTTACTGTCAACGCTGTTCCAGTTGATGGGGGTGCGGTTGAAGTAATCGAGTTTGCGGTTCATCAGGTAACCGGTTTCCTGGCCGTTGTAGAGCAGCGGCATGCCGTAGAGGGTGAACGTCAGCACCGTGAAGGCATAGGCATTGTTGCCATACTGGGTCTGCATCGAACTGCTGTAGTTCTGGTCGTGGTTGGTGAGGTAGACCATGCGGCTCATGTCGATGAAGCGCAGGTCACCCACCAGGTTGCGGCACTGGTTGAGCACGCCGGCGGGATTGTTCTTGTTGTTGACAAGGGCCGACTGGAAACCCCAAGCGTAGTCATAGTCCCAGCCGCACACCAGCAGGCGCTGCACGCTATTGGCCATATCGCCCTCACCCAGCATCGTGATGGTCTTGCCGGGCTTGTATTCCTTCAACGCCTTGATGGCACGGGTCCAGAACTCGGTGGGAATCGTGTTGCTGCTGATGTAGTCGCAGCGGTAACCGTCAATGTCGGCCTGGTCAATCCAGTATTCCATGGCCTCGATCATCGCCAGCTGGGTAGCCTCCTTGCTATAGTCCAACTGATAAACATCGCCATAGCCGTTGGGGCTGGTGAGCGTCGAATTGTAATACTCACGGTGCTGGGTAATCCACACGTTGTCCTTGGCCGTATGGTTGGCGACCCAGTCGAGCCACACCTGCATGCCGCGTTGATGGGCGGCGGCGACAAAGGCGCGGAGGTCGGCAATGGTACCGAAGTCGCTGTTCACGGCGTGGTAGTCGCGCGGAGCATAGGGGCTACCCAACGAGCCGATGCGGCCCTGCACGCCACGGGGATGGATAGGCATGAGCCAGATGATGTCAATACCCAGGTCCTTCAAGTAGTCCAAACGCGCCTGGGCCGCAGCAAGCGTGCCCTGACTCGTGAAGTTATACAGGTCAAGCTGGTAGATCACGTTCTGGTTAGGGACATAGGTGCTGGGACCGGCACCGACAATCTTGGTCAACTGGCCCATCACATAGTAGCCGTGGTTGGTATACGAACCCTCAAAACGGCCGCTCTCGTTGTTCCAGGTGAAAATCAGGCCCGTGGGCATTGCTAACGTGCCCGTGTAGGTCCATTTGTAAATCTTGTTACCACTCTGGGTATCGCCCATGTAGGTCATCTCGGGGCCAGGCCACGACGTACCCACATAGTTACGGCCATCGGTACTGCCCGCCCACACCCAAATTTTGGGCGCGTCGGTGACCGAACTGTTGGCCTCAAAGAACACACACACTTCGCTGTCGCTCGTCAGGGTCGGCTCATAGACCGCCGCCATCGATACCACAGCCACCATCATCAAAATGGTTAATGATAATAATCGTCTCATTTTGGTTTTTCTAGTTTTTGAGTTAGTTGATTTTTCACAAAGGTAATACTATTTATCGCTCGCGATAGCATATCAAATCAAAAATCTAAATGTTTTATTGTCTTATTTTGTTGAAAACCATAGGTATAGCACATCGCCATAGGCCCAAAAATCTAACTGCTTTTCACACTAAAAATCCCATTATGAGATTCATTTTTAACCATCTTGTGCCCGGTAAATGAGTATCCCATGTCTTAATTTCTTTGATATCGTTCGTCAAAAGTTTGAAAATCCGATAATTTGAACTACTTTTGCATTCAAGCAAAACCAATAAAACAGAGAAGACGATGAGAAAAAATCTGATTTTTGCCCTGATAGCGTTCATGGGTGCCTGCATCGTGGCTGATGCGTGCACGTCGGCTATCGTTAGCGGGAAGTTGACGGCTAACGGAAGGCTCCTTATGTGGAAAAACCGCGATACCAACGACCTGAACAACCGTGTGGAGCGCATCGTGGCTCACGACGGGTTGATGGAGTTTGTGGCGCTGTTTGACGCGCGCGACCTGCAGGACACGGCCGCTTGGATGGGCTTCAACGAGGCCGGATTTGCCATCATGAACACGGCGTCCTATAACCTGAACGGCAACGACGGCGTGAAGAACATGGACCGCGAGGGCGAACTCATGCGCTATGCGCTGGAACGCTGCAAGACGGTCGACGATTTTGAAAATCTTCTCAAGACGTTGCCTAAGCCGCTGGGCGTGGAGGCCAACTTCGGCGTCATCGACGCGCAGGGCAACGGTGCCTACTTCGAGACCGGCAACTATAAATATGTGAAGTTTGACCTCGCCGATGCGCCCGATGGCATCCTGACACGCACCAACTACTCCTACAGCGGCACTAAGGACAAGGGTATGGGCTATGTGCGCGAGAAGAACGAGAAAACCCTGCTAGCGCCCCACATCGAGGCCCAGGACATCACGCCCGCGGTGTTCACCGAGGAGTTGTCACGCACGTTCTACAACTCGCTCATCGGCAAAGACTATACCCGCAGCGGCGACAACTGGATTGTGGACCAGGACTTCATTCCCAGGCGCATCTCCTCGGCCAGCGTGGTTATCGAGGGCATCCTTCCCGGCGAAAATCCGTTGTTGACGACCATGTGGATTGCACTGGGCTATCCTCCCTGTGCCGAGGTCTATGCCGTGTGGGTCGGCGAGGACGGCGTAGCACCCGAATTGACCGGAACGACAGCCGACAACCATTCGGTACAGTGCGACAAGGTCAACAAGCGCAAGGAGGAGGTCTTCCCCGTAGTTCGCGGCAACGGCAAGCAGTACCTGAACCTGTCCAAGCTCTACAACAACGAGGGGACCGGCTATTGCCAGACGTTGGCCCTCAAGAACCGCAAGGCCTATCAGCGCGGCTATGAGGAAATCGCCAAGCGCCGTGCCCTTTACAACAAGGCTCGCCGTAAAGGCAAGAAATAAAATCCCTTAGCCAACCAACCTCCAGACTGCCTGATGTCGATAGAAAACAACAAAGTCACCGCAGGTTGCTACATGAGGAACCTGTGCGCCTTGTTCACGTCCGAGAACTGGCTGTGGATAGCGCTACCCGTTGCCGTCTGTGCAGTGCTGGCGGTGTGGATTGACATACGTTTCATCGTCGTGACGATGATGTTGGTGTTCGTCGTGCTGCCGATGATACTCGCCCTACTCTACTTTTACTATGGCCTCTCGCCCGAGGCCTGCTGGTCCATCATGGAGAAGACGGCAACCCTTGATGACGAAGGCATCACCCTGAGTTTCACCGACGAGCGCATGAAAAAGCACGCCATCCGTTGGGATGACGTGCGCTATATCATTAGAAAAGATGACGTCCTGATGTTGATGCTCAAGGGGAGACGCTACACGTGCCTGATGATACCGGCATCAGTTGTAGATCCACACGTCGCGCAATGCCTCAGGGAGCGCGTCGCGCAACGACATTAACTCCTCATAGTTGTCGCTGCGGGCGACATACACACATGTCATGCCCTTGTAGTCAAGCATCCTCATGTGGGGAACCAACGACGTATATTTTGCCTTGAACGCATCCAGCTCCTGCTGGTTGCGCAAGGTGGCAATCACCATGTAATATTTACCGCTCGTGTTACCGACGCCTCCAAAGGTCGCATCGGTACCGAAGTAAGTGAACGCCTGGGGAACAACGCCCTCCTGGACCGTCATGCCCAGCGGTTGAGACTGCGGAGCGGTCACCGAGGGAGCCATACTGGCTTGAGCATGGTCACGGTCAGCAATGATGGGCGTTGTGAGCATAATACTCAAGCCCAGCAATACGGCAACCGAAGCGGCAATGCCGGCGGCACGACGCGTGAACAAGCCTCGCTCGCGCGGCACGATGGCGGCAACGTCCTCGGCCTCTTGACGACGGGCCTGCTCAAGCGCAGTCACGGTGCGGACGTCAACATCGGTAAGGCCGAAGAAAGCGTCACTCGCGTTATTGCGTTCAAACGGCACGAACTCAGTATGTTGACCGTCACCGAGGCGGAAGTAACCTAACCGGCCCATCGACACCTCATTACCCATCGACAATTGCTTGCCAAATGCGGTCACACTATCGTTGATGAAGCGCATAGCCTCATCATAACTCAAACCCTCACGCAGCATCAGTGACTGAACCAGCATGCCGTCGTTGTGCCTTACCCCGGCATTAAAACCGATGGTGCGGTAAGGACGCACAAACACAGCCCGCTCCTGGTCATAGCCCGCGCTGCTATAGTTTGCGATGAACGCGCCCCATCCGGGAATTACCACGCAGTCATGGCGCGTCATCAGGTATTCTATATGTTCAATTATCGAAAACATCATACAAAAGTAGGACTTTTGGCGGCAACCACAAAATATTATCGCCAAAAACGACCTAAAAAAGTTATTAACACCGTCCCTTCACCCCGCGGGATGACGGTCAACGCTCAAAGACGGCACGATAGGCCGCAGCCTTCTTCTCGAGTGCCAACGGATAGGCCCTGGACGTCGACGGCATGCGCCACAAGGTGAAACGGTGCTCCCCGACCATACAGGACACCGGGACACCGATGGCAGGCAAGTCAACACCGGCCTGTGAAGCGATTACCGTGGTCGCCTTCTCCCCCGTGGTCACCACATGAGCGATTGACGGATGGGCATCCAGCAATGACAGCAGGTCTATAGGTTCAACAATATCCAGGAACTTGTCGCTGGCATTATCCTTGAGGCGGCGCACGGCCATAGCCGTGTCCCACAGGGCAATGTCCTCGCGCATGAGGAACGCCTTAATGGCCTCCAAGTCAAATCGTTGCTCAGTGCTGTCCCACAACGCATCACGGTCACCATCAAAGAAGATGATACCCATCACGCGCCAGAAGTCGTTGATCTTGTTAGGATAGAAAAACGGCATCGACCAGCGGGACGGCTTGGGCGGGAATGTCCCCAAAAACAGGTAGCGCGCACCGGGCGGCACAAACGCAGGCCAGGGGTGACGCTCTATGGCAGGTTGAACGGTATTCATGAACGCAAAGAAACTAAAAAAATGCTTTTTAGCCATGTTTTTCCAGAAAAAAGCATCAAGTATTCCATTTTTTATTAATTTTGCGCATAGAATAACAAATTTAAAACAGCAAAACAAATGAAAATCAGAAACCTACTTATCATCGCGGCAACAGCATTGTTGCTGGCTTCCTGCGGCACTTCGGGCAAAGAAGTCGTCTACATGCAGAATATCGATGACATTGCACCGGCCGAGATCGCCAATGCCATCACACAGGCCGGCGACTTCACCATCAGGCCCGGCGACATGCTTTTCATCAACGTGGCCGGATCCAACGAGGACGCCGTTAGGCCCTTCAACAAGACCCAGTATATCTCCACTATCGGTAGTTCATCCACTAATTTGGGCGACAGAACCTCTGTTTACTATCTTGTTGATGATTTCGGCAACATTGATTTTCCCGTGCTTGGCAAGCTGCATATTGCCGGTATGACTAAACACTCCCTTGAAGATTACCTGGTATCGCTCATCTACCCTCGCTACCTGACCGAGAGGCCCAGCATCGAGTGCCGTATCCAAAATTTCAAGGTGTATTGCCTAGGTGATTTCGGAGCCTCTGGAGTCATCACTGCCGAAAACGGACGTCTCAACCTCATTGAGGCCATCGCCAATGCTCATGACCTGACATTACAGGGCCGGCGTGACAACGTCTTGCTTATCCGTACTGAGCCAAATGGTCAGCGCATCGTCAAGCGATTTAACCTCAATGATGCCAGTATCATGTCGATGCCCGAGTTCCAACTGCAGCAGAACGACATTCTTTATGTTGAGCCCAACAAGTATAAGAAACGCGGTGTGTGGAGTCTGCCTCCCGTTTATACCGCCGGTGTTGGTATCTTCGGCACTGCAGTATCCGTCATCAACTTCGTGCTCTTGCTCACGCATAATAAATAATGCACATATTCTGAGCCCCTAGATTTGGTTCAGAGGGACGGTTCTCATGGACGAAACGATTCACATCGTCATCCATGAGAACCGTTCTTTTTTAGCAAAACTGCCATTTTGTCAGTTTTCGCGTTTGGCACAAGTGTTGAGTGAAATCTGTTGAACACATTTTTAACCCGAACTAAAAGAAAGGAGAAACAATCATATGAATTTCAACAATTTCACTATCAAAGCACAAGAAGTTGTACAGAAAGCTGTACAGCTTACCCGTGACAACGGGAATCAGGCCATCGAGCCGGTGCATCTGCTCAAGGCCCTCTTGAGCGAGGGGGATGCTGTCACCCGCTTCATTTTCCAGAAGCTTGATATCATTCCCGCTAACGTGGAACGCCCCCTGGAGGCCGCTTTACAGCAACTGCCTCGCGTGAGCGGTGGCGAACCCTACCTGAGCAACGATGCCAGCAAGGTCCTCGAGAAAGCCAGCGACATCGCAAGCGCGGGCGGCGACCAGTATGTCACCGTCGAGGGGATGCTGATGGCACTGTTCGAGGTCAAGTCAACGGCCTCGACCATCCTCAAGGATGCCGGCATGACCCGCGACGAGTTGAAGGCTGCCGTGAGCGAACTGCGCAAGGGCAAGAGCGCCACTTCGCAGAGTGCCGAGGAGCAGTACAATGCCCTGAGCAAGTATGCCATCAACCTTAACGAACGTGCCCGTCAGGGCAAACTGGACCCCGTCATCGGACGTGACGACGAGATCCGCCGCGTGCTCCAGATCCTGAGTCGCCGCACCAAGAACAACCCCATCCTCATCGGCGAGCCCGGAACAGGTAAGACCGCCATCGTCGAGGGGTTGGCACAACGTATCGTGAGAGGCGATGTCCCCGAGAACCTGAAGATGAAACAGGTCTTCTCGCTCGACATGGGTGCCCTTATCGCCGGTGCCAAATACCAGGGCGAATTTGAGGAACGACTCAAGTCGGTCATTAACGAGATCACTCAGGCACAGGGCGAAATCATCCTATTCATCGACGAGATCCATACCCTCGTCGGAGCCGGAAAGTCCAGCGGCGCCATGGATGCCGCCAACATCCTTAAACCCGCACTCGCGCGCGGCGACCTGCGCAGCATCGGCGCCACGACGCTCGACGAGTACCAGAAGTACTTCGAGAAAGACAAGGCGCTCGAGCGTCGTTTCCAGATTGTCATGGTCGACGAGCCCGACGAGGAGAGCTCCATCGCCATCCTGCGCGGCTTGAAGGAGAAATACGAGAACCACCACAAGGTGCGCATCAAGGATGACGCCATCATTGCCGCCGTACAGCTCAGCCAGCGCTACATCAGCGACCGATTCCTCCCCGACAAGGCCATTGACCTCGTCGATGAGGCCGCCGCCAAGCTGCGCATCGAGATGGACAGCGTGCCGCAAGGCCTCGACGAAATCTCGCGTAAGATTTCCCAGCTCGAGATTGAACGTGCCGCCATCAAGCGCGACGGTGACGAAGCCCGTATCGCCGAGCTTGACAAACAGATTGCCGACCTCAAGGACCGCGAGAGCGACTACAACGCCAAGTGGAAGAGCGAGAAGGAGCTCATCAACCGTATCCAGCAGAACAAAATCGAGATCGAGCAACTCAACTTCGAGGCCGAGCGCGCCGAGCAGAGCGGCGATTACGCCCGCGTTGCCGAAATCCGCTACTCGCTCATCAAGCAGCGCCAGGACGAGAACAACGACATCCAGCAGCGCCTGCGCGAGATGCAGGGCGACAAGGCCCTGATCAAGGAGGAGGTCGATAGCGACGACATCGCCGAGATCGTATCCCGATGGACCGGCATTCCCGTGACCAAGATGCTCCAGAGCGAGAAGGACAAGCTGCTTCACCTCGAGGAAGAGCTGCACAAGCGCGTCGTCGGCCAGGATGACGCCATCAAGGCCATCAGCGACGCCGTCAGGCGCAGCCGCGCCGGACTTAACGACCCGCGGCGCCCCATCGGATCATTCATCTTCCTGGGCACCACGGGTGTCGGAAAGACCGAGCTGGCCAAGGCCCTTGCCGACTACATGTTCAACGATGAGAACATGATGACCCGTATCGACATGAGCGAGTATCAAGAGAAATTCTCTGTCACCCGTCTCATCGGTTCGCCTCCCGGCTACGTGGGCTATGACGAGGGCGGACAACTCACCGAGGCCGTCAGGCGCAAGCCCTACTCGGTTGTCCTGTTCGACGAGATCGAGAAAGCCAACCCCGACGTGTTCAACGTGTTGCTGCAGGTATTGGACGATGGCCGACTGACCGACAACAAGGGTCGCACGGTCAACTTCAAGAACACCATCATCATCATGACCAGCAACATGGGGTCCAGCCTCATCCGCGAGCGCTTCGAGCACTTGAACGACAGCAACCGTGACGAGGTCATCGCCAAGACCCGTGACGACGTGATGCAGATGCTCAAGCAGACCATCCGTCCCGAGTTCCTCAACCGTATCGACGAGATCATCATGTTCACGCCGCTTGACGAGGAGCAGATACGGCAGATTGTCTCCATGCAGCTCACCGGTGTCAAGAAGATGTTGGCCCACAACGGCATCACCCTCGATGTGACCGAGGCCGCCGTCAACCTGCTGGGCAAGGCAGGCTACGATCCCGAGTTCGGAGCAAGGCCCGTTAAACGCGCTATCCAGTCGATGGTGCTCAACCAGCTCAGCAAGGACATCATCGGCATGAAGGTCAACCGTGACCGTCCCATCATCATCGATGCCGAGGGCGACCAGTTGGTATTCAAGAACTGATTCTGAAAAAGCATTTGTCAACAAGGGGGTGCGCTTTGCCGCATCCCTTTGTTTTTTCAAGTATCAGTCAAAAAACTGACGGTCTCAATCTCGAATATTAAAGTGGAAACGTCAACATGAAGTGGACCCCAAAAGTTTTTTTGTCCAACTTTTGGGGTCCACTTCCCTTTTGTTTGTCTGACGATGCGTCTAACCTAAGGAACAGGCGAGTCAGAATCCCAGGAATTCGGGCGTCATATCGTCGAGGCCGAGGCCTTTCATGTCCTTATCGCTCAAGTTCATGTCCTCGCGAGAGATGCGCCAGTCAATGCCCAGGCCCGGATCATCAAAGCGCAGCGTCGCCTCGCTCTGCGGAGCATAGATGTTGTCCACCTTGTACTGGAACTGGGCCACATCACTCAACACCGCGAAGCCATGGGCAAAACCGCGCGGAATGAACAGTTGTCGGCCAGTGTCGGCACTCAGTTCCACGGCCACGTGTTTTCCCCATGTGGGACTGCCGTGACGCAGGTCCACAGCGACATCCAGCACCGTTCCCATCGAGACACGCACGAGCTTGGCCTGGCTCCACTCTCCGCGCTGGAAATGCAGCCCGCGCACCACGCCCTTGGTCGAGAACGACTCGTTGTCCTGCACAAAGTCGATATGCCCCACATGGGCATCAAATACGGCCTGTTTAAACACTTCGCTGAAGTATCCACGCTTGTCACCGAACCGCACGGGCTCTATCACCCACACGCCCTTGATACTCTGTTCTATAAAATCCATTATTCCTATGTATAGAGGTTAAACGATTTGCAAAATTAGCCATTTTTGGTCATGAATGCAATTTAATTCAAGAAAATCACTTACTTTTGCGCCGCAATTTCATCATTTTAGAGACTATGAAGAAGACTGCACGCAACGTCATCCTCTTTGACGACAACGAAGTACGCCGGCAACTCATGCCGTTCACCTACACCCGACCCACGGCGATGCTGCGCATCGGCATCACCACCATCGGCGAGAAATGGCAGGCCATGCTCGGCGAGGCCAACTATAGCTATCTCACTGTACCCTACCTCAAGAAGAAATATCCGCTCAAGGCACGGCGCAGCAGCAACCTCATGGTTGCCGGGCACGTGATTCCCACCCCCGAGCTGGCGCAGCAGGTGCTGTCGCTGCAGCTGGGCGAGGCCCTGATGGTAGGCGAGGAGCTCATTGCCTTCAACGGCACGGCCCATGACTATGACACCCACCATTACACGCGCGTACTCTATCCCGACAACATCCCCCTCATCGTCAAGCACCTGTACGACATCTTCATGTTCAACAGCATCGTGCTGACCCAGGACTTCGACCGCATCACCGCAGGGCGCGAGTCGCAGCCGCTCTCGTCCACCAACACCGTCATCGGCGACCCCTCCCGCATCTTCATCGAGCCGGGAGCCTATGTCGAGGGAGCCATGCTCAACACACACGAGGGTCCCATCTACATCGGCCACGATGTAGAGGTCATGGAAGGCGCTTGCATCCGCGGCGGATTTGCCGCCTGCCATGACGCCAAAGTACGCATCGGCGCCAAGGTCTACGGAGCCACCACCCTCGGTCCCCACGTCAAGATCGGAGGCGAGGTCGAGAACACCGTCTTCATCGGCTACAGCAACAAGGCACACGAGGGCTTCCTGGGCGACGCCGTCATCGGCGAGTGGTGCAACATCGGCGGCGGCACCACGGCCAGCAACCTCAAGAACGACTACGGCGAAATCAAGCTGTGGAACTATGCCACCAAGCGCTTTGAGCGCACCGGACTGCAGTTCTGCGGCCTGTTCATGGGCGACCACAGCAAGATCGGCGTCAACGGCATGATCAACACCGCCACCGTCCTCGGCGTCGGCGTCAACATCCACGGAGCGGGATTCCCCCGCAACTTCGTCGCTTCCTTCCAGGAAGGCAGCGCCGCTGCCGGCTTCAAGAACGTCCCCCTCGAGACCTTCTACACCATCGCCGAGCGCGTGATGGCACGCCGCAAAATCGCCCTCACCGACGTCGAACGCGACATCTACAAGGCCATCTACAACATCAGCGACCGCTACAAGTAACCGCACCATTCAACCAATTGGACTAATTAGGCTTATTTGACCAATTAGTCCAATTGGCCCAATAAGTCCAATAAGTCCAATCAATTTAAAAAACGACCGCTGTCATGAGCGACAATGACTTCCTCCCTCAACGAGGAAACTACCGACAACTTATAGCCTACCAAAAAGCCGAATGTCTCTACGACATCACTTACTACTTCGCTCATCAATACCTGGCTAAGGGTGACCGCACCATCGACCAGATGATTCAAGCGGCACGCAGCGGCAAACAGAACATCGCCGAGGGATGTTCAGCCTCCACAACATCACGGGAAACCGAATTAAAGCTCGTCAACGTCGCCAGAGCCAGTTTTCAAGAGCTCCTGGTTGACTACGAAGACTACTTGCGCGTCAGGAACCTCGAGCAATGGAGCAGCGACCACCCCAAGGCCATACGCACACGCCAAATCAGCCTCCAGCACAACGACTCGGCATTCTACCGCGAAGCCATCACCCGCACCAACGACGCCAATATCGCCAGCATCGCCATCACCCTACTCCATCAAGAAGACTACCTGCTGCGCAAACTCATCGACCGCCTCAAGCAAACCTTCCTCGAGCAAGGCGGCATCCGCGAAGAAATGCACCGCGCCCGCACCCAATACCGCCAAAACCACCCCAACAAAGACCAATAAGTCAAATTAGCCCAATTAACCAAATAAGTCAAATTAGACCAATTAGCCCAATAAGCCAAATTAGACCAATTAGCCCAATAAGCCAAATTGGTCCTATTAGTCCAATTAGACCAATAAGACCAATAAGTCCCTATCGTTTTAGGCGGGGGGTTAGAAGCCTTTCCAGGATTGGAGCCAGAAGTCGTGGGCCATCATTTGCCAGCGGTAGGCGGCGGAGCCGAGCATGTCCTGGGTGTAGTCGTTGAGCAGGCGGGCGGCGGCGTCCTTGTCGGTGGCGTTGAGGTCTTGCCAGTTGCGCTCGATCATGGGGAGCTCGCGCAGGCCTTTCTGGAGGAAATGGTCGCGGGCGGGTTCGAGGGTCTTGCGATAGACGCCCCAGCGCAGCGAGGCGAGGCGGTTGGCCTTGCGGAACTGCCACAGGACGGTGTTGTCATCCTCGGCACCGTGGCCGCACACCTTCATCGTGGCGGGCAGGTCGGTGTTGCCGCAGAAGATGGGGAACCTGGGGCTCTGGCCGGGGTTGTCGAATGCCATCCAGCACACGCCGCCGATTTCGTCGGGCAGCCAAGAGCGCAGCTGGATAACGGTGCTGTAGGAGCACCAGGGAACGCTGACGGTGCGCGTCCACTTCATCGCCGAGTCGCCCATGGCATAGAACATCGCCAGCTGCTCGTTGGTGATCCAGGGGTTGGCGACGGGCGAGACGATGCTGTCGGGCTCGTTCTCAACGAGGTTGCCCTGCTTGTCCTTGCGCTTGGGGTTGGGAATCATGTGGCGGGCGCTCAGGTCGAGCGGCGTGCCCTCATAGTAGCTGCCCAGCAGGCGCGACACGTCCTCGACGCTCACCTTCTTGTCGGGCTTGATGCTCACTGGCAGGTTCTCGATGGTGTCGGTGAGATTGAGCGACGGGGCGAGCTGCTGCATGATGTAGAGCTCGCGGGTGCTGTAGTTCTTGACTTCTTTCTTGTAGTTGGTGCCACTGTAGGCCTTCCAGAAGCAGAAAGGCTCCTTGCCGTCCCACAGTTTCAATTTCTTGGCCACGTCAAACACGTTGTCCGACGCCATATAGTGGTCGGGGTCGCTCAGGTCGAGCGCGCCGATGCGCGAGATGTTGGCCGACACGCTGAGTTCGTCATCGGGGATGCGCACGGCGGCCCAGACGCCGCCCACCTTCTTGGGCCCCTCGCCGAAGACCTCAAAAATCCACACTTCCTGCTTGTCGGCGATGGTGAGGCACTCACCGCTGTCACCGTAGCCGTATTTCTTGACCAGCTCGCCCATCAGGCGGATGGCCTCGCGGGCGGTGGAGCAACGCTCGAGGGCGATGCGCGCCAGCTCCTCAATCATAAAGATGCCCGCCTTGTTCTGCAGCGTGTCGCGTCCCGAGATGGTGGTCTCGCCCATGGCGAGCTGCTTCTCGTTCAGGCAGGGATAGGCGGTGTCGAGAAAGCGGTAGGTGTGGCGCACCTGCGGAATCGTCCCCGTCTGCTCCATGCCGGTCACATCGCCCGGTGACATGGTGTGGAAGCGGTTGCGATAGACGGCCACGACGGTGTCGCGCTCGTAGTCGCGCGCCGGGGTCATCGTCATCCAGGTGCGGTAGCGGGCGTCACAGGTGTGTGAGGTAATTACCGAGCCGTCGGCACTGGCCAGACGGCCCACCATGATGCTGGTGCATGACTCGGTCATGCGCTCGGCATCCTGAGCGTTGATTGCGGTAGCTGAAGCCATCATCAGCGCGATGGCGAACAAGATTTTCTTCATATTTGTATTATCGGTTAATGGTCTAGGGGGGCAAAGGTAGTGTTTTTTTCTGGATTGCCAAGCCACGGCATCCCACAAAAAAGGCAGCCCCGCCGTCGAGAGCAGGGCTGCCATGGTTTCAAGCCGTTAAGGCAGGAATTACTTCACGATGTACTTCTTGCCGTTGTGGATGTACAGACCAGGCTGTGCGGGAGCAACAACGCGGCGACCGTCGATGGTGTACCATGCGCCATTGTCCTCAGTGTTGATGGTCAGCTCCTCAACACCGGTCGTGGTGCCGTAGATCTCATAGGGACCATAGCTGTTCTCATAGCCGTAGTAGTTGTTGGTGGCGGCTACGTTTACAACAACCATGTACACGCCCTCCTCGGTGGGAGCCTCGGTCAGGACGATGTCGGTGCCCACCTTAATATAGGTCACGGTCAGCTCACCGTCACCAGCGATAACGGTAACGTTAGCACCATGAGGATTGCCGTCCCACTCTACGTCCTCGAGAGGATCTACAGTGACAGCGCTGGCGGCCTTGTCAACAAACAGGATAACCTCGTTGACACCGATGGTGTTCATCTCATATACGCCATAGATGCCCCAAGGATACTCACCAGCATTGATGTACTCGCCATTCTCACCGAGGGTGTAATCAATAACACCGCCAACGGTTACGTTAAAGATCTGAGGCTCGCCATTGTAAACATGCTCGCCGGGAGCAACGCTCAAGTCGATGGAGCGAACATCCTCCCACTCCAGACCATCGAGGTCGGTGTAGTTACCCATACCCAGGGTGAAGCGCAGGTCAAGGGTGTGGATGTCGGTGATGTCAGAATTGAATTCCATCATGAAGGGCAGGTCATAATCCTCGCCAGAGGTCAGCGGAGTCTCAATGCGGGTCCACTCGCCGCCGTCAACACTGTACTCAATGTAAGCCTCCTGGCCGTAGGGGTGCTCATAGTGACCCCAGATGTGGGCGGGATGCTCCACATTCAGGTTATTCCAGTCCTCACCAATGTTAAGGGCCTCAACCTGATAGGTGAAGATGTCCTGGCCGATGGGGTCATCGGGCTCGTCAAATTCAACCTCACCAACACTGATCACGTAGGACAGCTCGATGGTCTCACCCGGAGCAATCTTCCTGTCCTTCCAGCAGAAGCCCAGACCACTGTCATAGGCGTTGCTGTTCTCCACCATGTAGTAAGAAATACTGGTGTCATAATTGCCGCAGATAGCATTGGCCGAATAGTTGGAACGGTAATAACCGAACCAGTAGTCATCGCGAGCAGTAACACCTGTTACACCCTCGCCAAAGAGGGCGCACAGCAGGGGAGAGTCATCGGTGTTCCGATACTTCATCTTGATGCCATAAGCATAACCAGTGGATGATGTCAATTTTGACAGCGGTGCATTGTCGTTGTCGCCAATCATGATGTCACCCCAAACACCAGCCGAAACCGTTACAGTATCGCCGTCGGTGTTGTTGTTGTTGGTCAGGCTGTAGACAATCCTGGCAGCAACGGAACCCTGTGCTTCAACACGGGCAGTCATCGTCACGCCATTATAGGTTGAACCGTACTTGGCATTCAGATAGTGAGCCGAATTGTTGTCAACCTTGAATGCGGCAATAAAGCCGGCACCAGGACCATACACACCACCGCTCTCGTAAGTTGAGGAGTAATAATGGTTAACCTCTTCACCATCTTCCATCTCTACAATCTTGCCCAGGATGCTGATACCATACTGGGAACCAGCGCCAGCAGCATAGCGCTCCGAGATGTTGTAATAAAGTGACGTCTCACCTATCTGCACGTATTCACTGGGCAAATTGCTATCGTCAAAGATAGCCGAACGCATCGGCGCTTTTTGCTGAGCATTTGCCTGCAAAGCAACGCATGCCATCAAGGCAGCCAAAAGAAAAGTAAGCTTCTTCATCTCTTTTAAGAATTTAAAGTTAATAAAAAGTTATAAATAATTTTGGAATAAATATCAAAATTTGGTTATAAAATACACAATAATTGGTACTTGTACTTTAGTGTGCAAAATTACAACAATATTTCAATTATCCTGCATTTTCATTGTTAAAATATATTACAATTTTTATCGATTTTTGTAATGATTTGATACCCAGCCTCATGTTCATCGCCATCTTATTAACGCATCAGTGGAGAATCC